>NZ_JBXAWS010000011.1:0-150778 GCF_057292075.1 Stenotrophomonas sp. 1L-E-5-B-C3 | reverse complement strand
CGATCCCATCCCGAACTCGGAAGTGAAACGTAGCTGCGCCGATGGTAGTGTGGCCTAAGCCATGCGAGAGTAGGTCATCGCCAGGGTTTATACCCAAAACCCCGCTGCTCACGCAGCGGGGTTTTTCTTTGTGTCCCGGATAATGATTCGGGGATTATCTTCCGATGCGGGATTGCGCCTTCGGCGCAGAGCGCAGGGATAAAGCTGCCGGCCAGCGGCCGGCACTACCTGTAGATCCACGCTGCGGGCGAATGCGTTCCGGTGCGGAACATCGGCGCCAACCAAGGTTGGCAGCGACCCACGGCAGGCTGACCGGCAGTAGCAACTGTCTTGTCAGGGGCAGCCGAGGGCCACCTCGGCGTCCCGCTTACGGGCGTTGAGGATCACCAGCATTTTGCGCATGACCGCCACGAGCGCCACCTTGCTCGCTTTGCCCTTGGCCTTCAGGCCAGCGTAAAACGCGCGCAGTCTTGGCTCGTACCGGATGGCCGTCAGGGCCGCCATGTAAAGGGCTTCGCGTACCACCGCGCGCCCACCACTGATCCGCCGTTGGCCCTGCCAGGTGCCACTTTCGCGGTTCATCGGGGCCAACCCCACCAGCGATGCTATGGCTTTGCTTCCCAAGCTGCCCAGTTCGGGCAACTCGCAGGCCAGTGTGCTGATCAGGATGGGGCCGACGCCTTTGAGCGCGCCGATATTCTTCCAGCCAGGCTGTCCCTCAAGCTGCTCGGCAATAGCTTTATCCAGTTGCTTCAGGTCGTCAGATAGCTGAGCTATATAGCGTTGCTTCATCGCAATCAGATCCGGATCGACCAATCGCCGCAAGCGCTGCATCTCACTGACCCGCATCTGCACCAGATGCCTGCGGCATTGCGCAAATTCAGCCAGACGCTGCTGCCAAGGAGCAGGTGGTACGTAGCGGGTCAGCGGCAACAAATGGGCCATCTGCGCCAGCACTGTCGCATCGAGCCGATCGGTCTTGGCGGCACGGCCCGTGCCTTGGGCAAATCGCCGTGCACGCGCCGGGTTGATTCGCACCATCGGCAGGCCAGCGGCGTGCAATACATCCAGAGCAGCACGCTCGTAACCCCCGCTTGCCTCAAGAACGACCTGTTTGATCGGCCACGTCTTCAGCCACCGAATCAAGCGCACAAAGCCGCGCTTGTCGTTGCTGAATTGGCGAAACTGCTCTCCATGGACGGCCACATCCAGCGTGGCTTTGCTCACATCGATCCCGATCCCAAACATGGCAGAACTCCGCTAGGCTGACAGGGTCGAGAGCTCTCCCCGCTTGCCCAGTCTTATCAGTTCGAGCGCCAACTCAACCAACTGTTCGGGCGGTTCAGGGAGAATCCGGCGTGGGGACCCAAGCTACTTCTCGGTCGCAAGACCTGGATCCACACGGTCGCCCACGCCGGGCTCTCGGCACCCAAGGTGCCAGATCGGCAAGAGATAAGATCCACGCCACGCGTGGTTCCCGCGAAGAGCGGCGCCAACCAAGGTTGGCAACTACCAGTGGTAGCCGGCGCAGGCGGATCCAGCTACTCCGGCAACCGTCTTTTCCTGACCCGTCACGCAGAACACGCAAAAAAACGGCGCCCTGCGGGCGCCGTCCTCATCAGATCACGTTGTTGGTCGCGATCAGGCGACCAGGGCAATCCCCTGCGGAGCCTGCTGGCGGAACACCGATACCGCTTCGGTCAGCGTTCCGGCCTGCGACTGCAGCTCGCGCGCCGCGGCGGTCGCTTCCTCCACCAGCGCAGCGTTCTGCTGGGTTGCCTGGTCCATCTGCACCACGGTCTGGTTGATCTGTTCGATACCGATCGACTGCTCCTGGGAGGCGGCCGATATCTCACGCATCAGGTGACTGACGTTCTCCACGCCGCCCACGATGCCCTGCATGCGCTGGCCGGCGTCGGCCACCTGCTGTGCACCGTCGCCGACCTGGCGACCTGCTTCGTCGATCAGCTTCTTGATCTCCTGGGCTGCAGCAGCCGAACGTTGTGCCAGGACGCGAACCTCGATGGCGACCACGGCAAAGCCGCGGCCCTGCTCGCCGGCCCGTGCTGCTTCCACCGCGGCGTTCAGTGCCAGGATATTGGTCTGGAAGGCGATACCGTCGATGACGCCGGTGATGTCGCCGATCCGCTTCGACGCGCCCTCGATGGCCTGCATGGTGTCGACCACCTGCTGCATCGCGGCGTTGCCGTCGCTGGCCGCGCTCTGCGTGGCGGCCGCCAACGTACTGGCTTCCCGCGCGTGGGCGGCGTTCTGGCGCACCGTGGCCGTCAGTTCCTCCATCGATGCCGCGGTTTCCTGCAGGTGCGCGGCCTGACGCTCGCTGCGTTCGGACAGCGCGCCGTTGCCGGCGGCAATCTCGCTGGCTGCGGTGCTGATCGACGCCGCGCATTGCTGGATGTGGCCGACCATCCGCGCCAACTGCCCGGCGGTGGCATTGGCGTCGCGCTGGATCGCAGCGAAGGCACCGTGGTATTCACCGTGCATGCGCCGGTCGAGATCACCGTTGGCCAGGGCCGAAAGCATCTGCCGCACTTCATCGATAGTGCCGCCCAAGGTATCGAGCAGCTGATTGATGCCACCGGTCAGCCCATCCAGGAAGCTGGCGCCCTCGCTGGCCTGCAGGCGCTGATCGAGATCACCCGCGGCAGCTGCAGCGACGATGCCGGCAACTGCGTTTTCCAGGGCCAGCTCATGGGTGCGGTCGTGCCACTCCACGGCGAAGCCCAGCCGCGCGCCCTGCGCGTCGAACACCGGGGTGACTACCTGTGCGAAGTGCACCGGGCCGATCTGCACCTTGCCGTTGTGGGTCACCTGCAGGCCGTTGAGGATGGCGCGGATGCGGTCAGGGTTGGCATGGAAGCGATGGATGCTGCTGCCAACCAGGCGTTCGGCGTCGAAATCGGGAAACGCCTGGCGCAGGGTGGCCTGCTGGTTGCGCAGCAGGGCCACCACCGAGCGGTTCACGTAGCGGATCACGTGATCATTGTCGGCAATCATCATTGCCGTGCGCGATGCATCCAGTGCCTGGCGGATCTGTGCGTTCTCGGCATTGGCCTCTGCTTCGCGGCCGCGCTGCGCCTGCACGTGGCGGGCGGTATCGGCCAGCGCGTGCGCCAGCGAGCCCGGGGCATAGGCGCTCGTGTCCGTGTGTGCACCGAGATCGGCGCCGGTGGCGATATCACGCGCGAGCGCGGCCAGTCGGCGTGGACCGTGGCCGAGGGCTTCGGTCTGCTGGCGCAGGCGCAGCGCGACCTGGCCAAGGAACAGGGTCAGGCCGGCCAGCAGGGCGGCCGGCAGCACGGTCGGCAGCACCGCAGCGCCATCCAGCATCGGCGCCAGCAGTGCGAGCGTGCCGACACCACCGGCCAACCACACCGGCAGGCGATAGAGATGACCCAGCAGCGCGCCCAGCAGCAGTGCAATCGGCAGCGCCGGCGACAGACCGGTGATCGCACACAACAGCGTCAACTGCAGTGACAACAGCAGCGCCAGGCCATTGCGGGCGATGGCCTGACCCGCCTGCGGGCCAGCAAGCCACACGGCAGGCAATACCGCGACGGCGGCCAACGAGGCGCTCAGCACCTGCGGGCCGCGCACAGCCAGCAGCAGGCCGGCCACGGCCAGGGCCGCACTGCCAAGCAGAAGGCGACGATCAGCACTGCGCGCGAGCTGCTGCAGATGGGGCCGGCGGGCGGTATCGGGGGGGCGGGAAGATGCAATGGACATCGGCGACTCCTGGATCAACAAACAACAACGGCCACGCCCTGGTGCACGCGCAACGGCGTGGTCATGGCATGGACCGGGAATTGGGGGAATGCGACGCGATCAACGCCGCAGCGACGGCGCGCCGTGACCCCATCCTGTGGGTGACGGTGCAGTAAAGCGGGCATGTGGACTTCCTTGCAGAACCAGACACACGCCGCAGGCCCGACCGGGCCCGCGTGCCGCGGGCGCAGGGGCCCGCAACTGGTGTATCGGCCGCAGGCGCGCAGAGTGAAGTGCGCGCCGGTCCGGACTCAGCTGGCGTTGTCGTTGTTGAAGAAGCGCAGGATCACTTCGGCGATCCGTGCCGGGTCTTCCATGTGCAGGTGGTGGTTGCCGGGAAACACCGCCAGCCGTCCATCACGCAGGTGCCGCAGGCGATCACTACGCATCGGCTCCGGATAGTAGGACTGTGCCGGCGTGGCATAGATCACCTGTGTCGGGCAGGCGATGGCCTGCAGCAGGTTGTCGATCTGGCCTTCGCTGAGGCGGATCGCGGTGGGCAGCATCAGGCGTGGATCACTGCACCAGCGGTAGCCGCCTTCCACGGGTTCGACGCCGCGTTCGACCAGCAGCCGTGCGCAGCCTTCGCTGAGCTGGTTGGTCATCATCCGCGCGCGGATCGGTGCGGCCAGGTCGGGAAATACACGCAGCTGCTTGCGGGCCAGGCCACGGGTGGCATTCACATGCTCGCGCAGGCGGTTGGCGGTTTCTTCCTCGGGCCCGCGCAGGCCACCGAGTGCTTCGATCGCCACCAGCCGTTCGATACGGTCGCTGACCGACGCGGTGAGGCTGGCGATGCCGGCGCCCATCGAATGGCCGAGCAGGGTGAAGCGGTCCCAGCCCAGCGCATCGGCGACATCGAGCACGTGGCAGATCGCGGCTGCGGTGGTGTAGCTGGCACCGGCCGGCAGATGCGCGCTGTGGCCATGGCCGGGCAGGTCGATCGCCACCAGCTGCAACGATGACAGATGGGGTGCCAGCGGCATGAAGCTGGCCGCGTTGTCGAGCCAGCCATGCAGGGCCAGCACACGCGGGCCGTCGCCGTGGTTGCGCAGGCCGGCGACGCGGGTGCCACCCACCTCGAGCTCAAACGGCTGCAGGCTCATGCCAGTGACGCCACGGCCAGCCGTGCCAGCGCACGCGCGTGATCCGGTTCGGCGTTGAGGCAGGGGATGTAGCGCATCGTCGCGCCGCGTTCGGCCAGCGTTTCGGTGAAACCCATCTCTACTTCTTCCAATGTTTCCAGGCAGTCGGTGGCGAAACCCGGGCAGACCACGTCGATCTGCTTCACGCCGGATTCGGCCAGCGCCCACAGGCTGGGCTCGGCGTACGGCTGCAGCCAGCGTTCGCGGCCGAAGCGCGACTGGTAGCCGAGCTGCCACTCGTCGCTGGCCAGGCCCAGTGCATTGGCGATGGCACGTGCACTGGCCTCGCAGCGCTGCGGATACGGGTCACCGCCATCGGCCAGGCGCTGTGGGATGCCATGGAAGGAGAACATCAGCGTCTGGCCGCGGCCATGCTGCTCCCAGTAGCGCCGGATGGAGCCGGCAACCGCCTCGACCCAGCCCGGATCGACCGAATAGTCGCGGACCAGGCTGACGGTCACGCCCGGGTTGCGGCGCTGCCAGGCATCGACACGGTCTTCGACCGAGGCGGTTGTGGTGGTCGAGTACTGCGGATACAGCGGCAGCACCACGATGCGGCGCGCGCCTTCGGCGGCCAGGCGGTCGAGCTCGCTGCCCAGCGCCGGTTCACCGTAGCGCATCGCATGGCGTACCGTCAGCGACGGCAGCAGCGCCTGCATGGCCTGCGCCAGCTGGCGGGTGTACACCATCAACGGTGAGCCGTCGGGCAGCCAGACCTGGGCGTACTTGGCCGCCGAACGGCTGCTGCGCAGCGGCAGGATCAGGCCACGCAGCAGCGGCTGCCACAGCAGCGCCGGGATCGAGACCACGCGGGGGTCGGACAGGAATTCAGCCAGGTAACGGCGTACGGCAGGAGCCGTCGGCGTCTCGGGCGTGCCTAGGTTGACCGCCAACACGGCGGTATCGGGTGCGTCGAGCATGGTGGCTATTGTCGCCGATCCGATGCCGCGCCGGGATGCAGGGTTCGGATTGCAGGCATAGCCCACGTCAATGTGAGTGGGCAACGCTCATTGGCGATTCATGGCAACACTATTAATTTCAGTCACTTGCTATATCTTCCTATGGACTGACTTCTGGAGCCTGCCATGCGTCGCCCGATCCAAGCCCTGCTGATCGCCGCCACTCTGCTGTCCAGCCAGGCCATGGCCGGACCGCAGGAAGACCAGCGCGCCCGCAATGCGGTACGCGTGCTGGCCGAAATCCAGGGAATCCCTGAACAGGGTATTCCTGACAAATTGCTGGACGAAGGCCGCGCCGTCATCGTCATTCCCGACACGATCAAGGCCGGTCTGGTCATTGGTGGTCGCCGTGGGCATGGCCTGATGTCGGTACGCATGCCCAACGGCGCCTGGTCCAACCCGGTGTTCATCAAGCTTACCGGTGGCAGCATCGGCTTCCAGGCCGGTGTGCAGTCCTCCGACGTGGTGCTGGTGTTCCGCAACGACCGCAGCCTGGACAATCTGGTCAACGGCAAGTTCACCCTTGGCGCCGATGCCGGTGTCGCGGCGGGCCCGGTTGGCCGCAATGCCGCTGCTGCGACCGACGGCCAGCTGAAGGCCGAGATCTGGTCGTGGTCCCGCGCCCGGGGCCTGTTCGCCGGTGTTGCTCTTGATGGTGCGGTGCTGCAGATCGACGATGCCGCCAACCTCGACGCCTACGGCAGCAACACCACACCGCGGATGATCTTCGAAGGCCGTGCGGCGGGTTCGCCGTCGATGGATGTGGTCGCCTTCCGCGACCGCCTGGAAGAGGCCACTTACGCCGCTCGCAACAACCGCAACGGCAACGGCAATGGCGGCAACGCCCCGCGCCCGGCAGCCGCCCCGGCTGCCGCGCCGGCGCCTGTTCAGGCAGCGCCGGCCGAAGCCACCACCGCGCCGCTGCAGAACGTGCCGCAGACCCCGCCGCCGCAGCAGCAGGGCTTCCAGCCGGTCACCGACGGTGAAATCCGCACGGAAACGCTGGGCGGAAACTGACTTTCGTCACGCGCGCCGGCTAACACCCGGTGCGCTATGCTCGACAGCCTGATCACTAACGTAACGAGCGTCTTTATGGGCAGTTTCAGCATCTGGCATTGGTTGGTCGTGCTGGCCATCGTCCTGCTGGTGTTCGGCACCAAGCGCCTGACCAGCGGCGCCAAGGATCTCGGTTCGGCGGTCAAGGAATTCAAGAAGGGCATGCGCGACGAGGACAAGCCGAACGCGCAGCTGGGCGATGAATCGCGCAGCCAGGATGCCTCGCGCACCGCGCAGGACGAGCACGACCGCACCCCACGCTGATCCGGAGCGGTTGCGGTGTTTGATATCGGCTTCAGCGAACTGCTGGTGATTGCGGTGGTTGCCCTGGTGGTGCTCGGTCCTGAGCGCCTGCCCAAGGCGGCCCGCTTTGCCGGCCTGTGGGTACGTCGTGCCCGCAATCAGTGGGATTCGGTGAAACAGGAACTGGAGCGCGAACTGCAGGCCGAGGACATCAAGCGGCAGATGCAGGACGTGCGCCAGGGCATGCAGGACACCGAGAACCAGTTGCGTGCCAGCGGTGAAGCAATCCGCCGCGAAGCGCAGCAGGCGCAGCAGCAGGGCGATGACCTTGTGCAGGAGGTGCGTACACCCGCACAGGCGGATCTGCCGCCACACCTGAGCCAGCCGTCCGAGACCGATGCGCCGGCACAGGACAGCGGACCGGTTTCGACCACGGCTGCTACGGAAGGCGTTGTTTCTTCAGGGGCCGTTCCTGCCACGTCCGCTGAAGCCGGCCCGACGCCGCCGACGCAGAGCACGGAGCGTCATCCATGAGTGAACAGGACTTCGGCGAAAGCTCGCTGGTCGAACATCTGGTGGAACTGCGCGGACGCCTGGTACGCGCGCTGCTGGGCCTGGGCGTAGTGCTGCTGGGCCTGCTGCCATTCACCCAGAAGCTGTACAACGCCTTGGCCGAACCGCTGGTCTCGCAGCTGCCGAACGGGCAGACGATGATCGCCACCAACCCCGCCGGCGCCTTCTTCGCCCCGCTGAAGCTGACCTTCTTCGTCGCCCTGTTCGTGGCGGTGCCGTGGCTGCTGTACCAGCTGTGGGCGTTCGTCGCCCCGGGCCTGTACGCGCGCGAGAAGCGCCTGGCGGTGCCGTTGCTGGTGTCGTCGGTGCTGCTGTTCTACGCCGGCTGTGCCTTCGCCTACTTCCTGGTGCTGCCGGCGGTGTTCCACTTCCTGACCACCTTCAGCCCGGACGTGATCGCGATCACTCCGGATGCGAACGCCTACCTGGACTTCGTGCTGGCGATCTTCTTCGCTTTCGGCGGCAGTTTCGAACTGCCGGTGGCGATGGTGATCCTGGTGCTGCTGGGCTGGGTGACGCCGCAGCAGTTCAAGGAAGGCCGCGGTTACGCGATCGTCGGCATCTTCGTGGTGGCGGCGGTGCTGACCCCGCCGGACGTGGTCTCGCAGCTGATGCTGGCGATCCCGATGTGCCTGCTCTACGAACTGGGCATCCACGCCGCACGCTGGCTGGTGCCGTCGTCGGTAGTGAAGAAACCCGCCGCCTGAAAGAAAAAAAAAGGGGACGGAGGGGATTAAGTCGTTAGCTGCACACACTGGGCATAAACGACTTAATCCCCTCCGTCCCCTTTTTCCGTCGTCAGGCGTGGAACACGTCGCTCGAGGTCGGCGTGGTCGGAATCGGCGGGGCCGCGCGGCTGCCGCGGTGCACGAACATCTGCTTCCACGCAGCGTAGACCGCGCCGACATACAGCGGCATCAGCACCGTGGTCAGCACCAGCTGGGCGATGAAGGCCGCCGCCAGCGGGCCACCGATCAGCATCGCGATCTGGATCACGATCACGAACAGGATGTACATGCAGAACGCGGCGATCAGGCCGAGCGCGGCGAACACGATCATCGCGCCGATGTTCTCGATGCAGCCCTGCAGGCTCAGGCGCAGCGCGTGCATGCCGCTCTGCTTGTCGAACACCACCAGCGCCGGCTGGGTGAACATCGCCAGCGACAGCGCCACCGCGCTCAGGAACACCAGCAGCATCCACAGCGCGATGCGCTTGGCCGGCAGGTTGGCGACCAGTGCGGCCGCGTCGTCCGGCTTGATCTGCTGGCCGCTGCGGCTGATTTCTTCCATCTTGGTCATGACCTCGCTGAAGGCGGTGAAGCCCTCGCGGCCGATCATCATGAACAACAGTGCGCCCAGCAGCAGCACCGCCAGCACCTGGATCGCCAGCGGCACCAGCAGGTGGCTGACGCGGTGGTCGCGGATCGGCTGCAGCAGGTGCGAGGCCAGGCCCGGGCGGCCTTCGTCGATCTCGCCCACGGCATAGAGCATGCCGCCGAACATGATCGGCGAAATGGCCAGGGTCATCAGCTGCACGGCCATGCCGGCGGCACCGGGAATCAGCGTCGACAGCAGGGTCACCACCCAGCTCACCAGCAGCCAGGTCAGGCCGATCCGGGCCAGCTGCAGCGGCGCACGCCGGTACAGGGAGAACGTATCGAGCAACCATTGAGCGCCCGCCGAGGCCGGCAGCTTGCGAATCTCTTTCATGGACATCCGGGAGGGACAGAAAGGGGGCCGGGCAGTCACCCGTGCCGCCGATTATCCCTGTTTTGTCGCCGGCTGGGCTGAAGACAGCCGCGCCTGGCGGACGAAGCGGCGCAACAGCTGGCGGGCCAGCGGCGCGGCACTGACCGCACGCTCGATGCTGCGGGCGCAGCCGCCGTGGCGGCCGATGCAGTCGGCGCGGGCACGCACGTAGCCGCGCATGTGGTGGGTGGCGAACTCGGGATGGAACTGCACGCCCCAAGCCTGGCGCCCCCAGCGGAAGGCGTGGCAGCCGTCCAGCGGAGAGCGCGCCAGCACCTCGGCACCGTCCGGCGCGCGCAGCACCGTCTGCAGGTGGGTGGCATGGGCGGCGAAATGCTGCGGCAGGCCCTGGAACAACGGGTCCTGCGCGGCCTGCGGCTGCAGTTCCAGCTCGATCGTGCCGGACTCGCGGCCGGCCGGGTTGTAGGCCACCTCGCCACCCAGCGCGTGCGCCAGCAGCTGGTGGCCGTAGCAGATGCCGAATACCGGCAGGTCGTCGTGGGCGGTCTGGCGCAGCCATGCCGCACTGCGTTCGCTCCATTCGGCATGGTCGGTGACGAAGGCAGCCGAGCCGGTCACCAGCACGCCGGCGAAGGCATGCGGGTCGGGCAGGTCACCACCGTGTTCGACATCGACCACCACCGTCTCGTGCTCTTCCAGCCCGGCGGCAACGCGGATCCAGTGCGGGAAGCGCCCGTAGCGGCGCAGTGACGGCACCGGGCGGCCGGTTTCAAGGATCAGGAATGGGGCTGGGTTCATCCGGGGGCGGCAGGACTGACAGGACTTCCTCGATTGTAGTCAGCCCCTGCGCCACCTTTTCAAGCCCGGCCTGACGCAGGGTTCGCAGCCCTTCAGCCCGCGCGGCGCGGGTGAAACCGGCCAGATCCATATCGGCGCGGATCTGCCCGCGCAGCCGCGAGCCCAATGGCAGCAACTCATACAGGCCGATGCGGCCGAGGAATCCGGTGCGCCGGCACTCCAGGCAACCGACCGGCCGACAGGGCGTGGCGGCATCTGGATATGCAGCATGGCTATCAGCCAGCACCGCCCAATCGGCCGCGCCGAGGCTGTGCGGTTGCTTGCAGTGCGGGCACAGCGTGCGCACCAGGCGCTGGGCAAGGATGCCGTTGATGGTGCTGGCCAGCAGGTAGTGCGGCACGCCCAGGTCGAGCAGGCGGGTGACCGCCGAGGGCGCGTCGTTGGTATGCAGGGTGGACAGCACCAGATGGCCGGTCAGCGAGGCCTGCACCGCCATCTGCGCGGTTTCCAGGTCGCGGATCTCGCCGATCATGATGATGTCCGGGTCCTGCCGCAGCAGGGTGCGCACGCCGCTGGCGAAGTCCAGGTCGATGTTGGTCTGCACCTGCATCTGGTTGAACTCGGGCGCGATCATCTCGATCGGGTCCTCCACCGTGCACACATTCACGTCCGGCGTGGCCAGCCGCTTCAGCGTGGAATACAGGGTGGTGGTCTTGCCCGAGCCGGTCGGGCCGGTGACCAGCACGATGCCGTGCGGGCGTTCGACCAGTGCATTCCAGCCCGCCGCCTCCTGAGGGCTGAAACCGAGCTGGTCGATGCTCTTGAAGGCGGCATCCGGGTCGAAGATGCGCATCACGCACTTCTCGCCGAAGGCGGTGGGCATGGTCGACAGGCGCATCTCGACCTCGCGGCCGCCCGGCGAACGGGTCTTGATGCGGCCATCCTGCGGGCGCCGGCGTTCGGCCAGGTCCATGCGGCCGAGCACCTTGATGCGGCTGACCACCGCGGTCATCACCGCCGGCGGTACCTCGAACACCTTGTGCAGCACGCCGTCGATGCGAAAGCGCATGCGCCCCATTTCGCGGCGCGGCTCCAGGTGGATGTCCGACGCGCGCTGCTCGTAGGCGTACTGCAGCAGCCAGTCGACGATATGCACGATGTGCTGGTCGTCGGCGTTGACGTCGCCGGTGCGGCCCAGCTCCACCAGCTGTTCGAAGCTGGGCAGGGTGGTATTGGCTTCGCCACGCACGTCGCCACGGGCGCCGCGCACCGAACGGGTCACCCCGTAGAACTCCATGGTGTAGCGGTGCAGGTCCAGCGGGTTGACCACCGCCAGCTCGATGCGGCGGCGGGTCAGGTGCTGCAGGTCGCGGCGCCATTCCTGCACCAGTGGCTCGCTGGTGGCCACCAGCACGCGCTCGGCATCCACCGCCAACGGCAGGAAACGGTGGCGGCGCGCATAGGCATGGGAGACCAGCGCGGTGACCGCGGCGACGTCGACCCGGGTCGGGTCTATGCGCAGGTAGCGGCTGCCGGTGCGCTGCGCCAGCCACTCGGTGAGGCGCTCCAGGGTCAGTTCGCCACCGCCGTTGGCGGCCAGCTTGAGGTTGGACAGCAGCACCAGCGGGTGCACTTCACTGGCGTTGCGTGCGCCTTGCGCGGAAAAGCGCATGCGCTCGCGGTCCTGCTCGGCCACCAGGTCATCGGCGATCAGGGCCGCGGCAATCTGCTCGAACTGCAGGCGACCCCACGGCAGCGGTACGCGGCCAGCCTCGCCGGGCGTGCCCACCGGCAGCCGATGTTCCATCTGCCTGCTCCTCCCGGGTACGGAATGCCCCGCAGGTCGGCCGTTATACTAACGCACCCCCTTGCCGGCCAAGACTCGTCCGCATGTCCGCGACCCCGACCGTTCCGATCACCTTCCAGGGCCTGATCCAGACCCTGAACCAGTTCTGGGCCCAGCAGGGCTGCGTGCTCATCCAGCCGCTCGACCTGGAGGTGGGCGCCGGTACCTTCCACCCGGCCACCTTCCTGCGTGCGATCGGTCCGGAGAGCTGGAACGCGGCCTACGTGCAGCCCTCGCGCCGCCCGACCGACGGCCGCTACGGCGAGAACCCGAACCGCCTGCAGCGCTACTACCAGTACCAGGTGGCGATGAAGCCGGCGCCGGACAACATCCAGCAGCTGTACCTGGATTCGCTGAAGGCACTGGGCATCGATCCGCTGGTGCACGACCTGCGTTTCGTCGAGGACAACTGGGAATCGCCGACGCTGGGCGCCTGGGGCCTGGGCTGGGAAGTCTGGCTCAACGGCATGGAGGTGACCCAGTTCACCTACTTCCAGCAGGCTGGTGGCCTGGAGTGCCGCCCGGTGCTGGGCGAGATCACCTACGGTCTCGAGCGCCTGTGCATGTACCTGCAGAACTGCGACAACGTCTACGACCTGGTCTGGACCTACGGCCCGGACGGCCAGCCGGTGACCTACGGCGACGTCTACCACCAGAACGAGGTGGAGCAGAGCACCTACAACTTCGAATACGCCGACGTGGAAGAAATGTTCCACCGCTTCGATGCCTGCGAGCGTGAAGCGCAGAAGCTGGTGGAAGTGAACCTGCCGCTGCCGGCCTACGAGCAGGTGATGAAGGCCAGCCACACCTTCAACCTGCTGGATGCGCGCCGCGCGATCAGCGTGACCGAGCGCCAGCGCTACATCCTGCGCGTGCGCGCGCTGGCCCAGGCGGTGGCCAAGGCGTACTACGAGCAGCGCGAGAAGCTGGGCTTCCCGGGCGCGAAGAAGGCCTGACGGCCGCTCTCCCCCTTACTCCGGGGCGCCGGACGCGTCGCGCGCTGCACCCCCACCACAGGATTGAAACGATGAGCCAACTGTCCCCCCTGCTGATCGAACTGGGCACCGAAGAGCTGCCGGTCAAGGCGCTGCCGGGCCTGGCCCAGGCCTTCTTCGATGGCGTTGTCGACGGCCTGCGCAAGCGCGGCGTCGCACTGGAACTGGGCGATGCGCGCCCGCTGTCGACCCCGCGCCGCCTGGCCGTGCTGCTGCCGGGCGTTGGCCTGGAACAGCCGGAACAGCACAGCGAAGTGCTGGGCCCGTACCTGAACATCGCGCTGGATGCCGAAGGCCTGCCGACCAAGGCCCTGCAGGGCTTCGCCGCCAAGGCCGGGATCGATTGGACCGCGCTGGAGAAGACCAGCGACAACAAGGGTGAGCGCTTCGTGCACCGCGCGGTGACCCCGGGCGCGAGCACTGCCAGCCTGCTGCCGGAGATCCTGCGCGAGGCGATCGCGGCGATGCCGATTCCCAAGCCGATGCGCTGGGGCGACCACGCCTGGGGCTTTGCGCGCCCGGCGCATTGGCTGGTGCTGCTGCACGGTGCCAACGTGGTTGAAGCCGAGTTGTTCGGCCTGCAGGCCGGTCGCGTCAGCCGTGGCCATCGTTTCCACCACGACCAGGCGGTGTCGCTGGCACAGCCGCAGGACTACGTTGAAGCCCTGCGCGCCGCCTTCGTGCTGGTCGACCCGAGCGAACGCCGTGCGCGCATCGTCGCCGAGGTCGAGGCCGCCGCGGCCAAGGCCGGTGGCAGCGCCCGCATCACCGACGACAACCTGGAGCAGGTGGTGAACCTGGTCGAGTGGCCGTCTGCAGTGCTGTGCAGCTTCGAGCGCGCGTTCCTGGCGGTGCCGCAGGAAGCGCTGATCGAAACGATGGAGATCAACCAGAAGTTCTTCCCGGTGCTGGATGACAGCGGCACGCTGACAGAGAAGTTCATCGGCATCGCCAACATCGAATCGAAGGATGTGGCCGAAGTGGCCAAGGGCTACGAGCGCGTGATCCGCCCGCGCTTCGCCGATGCCAAGTTCTTCTTCGACGAGGACCTGAAGCAGGGCCTGGTGTCGATGGGTGACGGCCTGAAGACGGTGACCTACCAGGCCAAGCTGGGCAGCGTGGCCGACAAGGTGGCACGCGTGGCCGCCCTGGCCGAAGTGATCGCCCCCCAGGTCGGCGCCGACGCCGCGCAGGCCAAGCGGGCCGCGCAGTTGGCCAAGAACGACCTGCAGTCGCGCATGGTCAACGAGTTCCCGGAACTGCAGGGCATCGCCGGCCGCCACTACGCCGTGGCCGGTGGCGAAGCGGAGGAGGTGGCGCTGGCCATCGACGAGGCCTACCAGCCGCGTTTCGGCGGTGACGACATCGCACTGTCGCCGCTGGGCAAGGTGCTGGCGATTGCTGAACGTGTCGACACGCTGGCCGGTGGTTTCGCCGCTGGCCTGAAGCCGACCGGCAACAAGGACCCGTTCGCGCTGCGCCGCAATGCGCTGGGCCTGGCCCGCACGATCATCGAAAGCGGCTTCGAGCTGGACCTGCGCGCGCTGCTGGCCAGCGCCAACACCGGCCTGATCGCGCGCAATGTGCAGGCCGACGTGGGTGAGCTATACGACTTCATCCTCGACCGCCTGAAGGGCTACTACAGCGACAAGGGCGTGCCGGCCACGCACTTCAACGCCGTGGCCGAGCTGAAGCCGGCTTCGCTGTATGACTTCGATCGTCGCCTTGACGCAATTGGCACGTTTGCCGCGTTGCCGGAAGCCGAGGCGCTGGCTGCGGCCAACAAGCGCATCCGCAACATCCTGCGCAAGGCCGAAGGCGACATTCCGGGCCAGATCGACCCGGCGCTGCTGCAGGAAGACGCCGAGCGAGCGCTGGCCGAAGCGGTCACCGCGGCCATCGACGACACCGGCACCAGCCTGCACCAGAAGGACTACGTGGCCGTGCTGGCACGCCTGGCGCGCCTGCGTCCGCAGGTCGATGCGTTCTTCGACGGGGTGATGGTCAATGCGGACGATCTGGCGCTGCGTGGCAATCGTCTTGCGCTGCTGACGATGCTGGGCGAGCGCCTGGGCAAGGTGGCGGCGATCGAGCATCTGTCGAGCTGATGCCGGTATCGGTAGTGCCGGCCGCTGGCCGGCATTGCCCCGCGCACCCAATCGCCGGCGGATGTCCATCGGGGTCATTGCCGGCATCGGGCACGATGCCGGCATCCTCCCCTGCGATCACGATGATCGCCACAAAGGCGCGTATTTTGACCGCCACTTAACAACCGATCCCCAATGACGTGATGCATTTCGCATCGTCACCTCCGGTCGGTATGCTGTGCCGCATGCAGCCAAAGAAATACGCCCTGCCGCTGATGGTCCTGACGCTGGCCGCCACCTCCGTGGCCCATGCGCGCGGCACCATCGACAAGGTGGACATCAAGGGATTGGACAAGGGCGACGACGCCGCAATCATCGAGAACATCCAGGAATCGCTGTCGCTGTACGACACGATCGGCAAGGAACAGGGCGAATCGCGCCTGGAGTACCTGCTGTCCCAGGCCGAGCGGCAGACCCGCCAGGCGCTGGAGCCGTTCGGGTACTACAACCCGGTGATCAAGGTCGAGGCGCCGCGCGAGGACGAGCACGTACGCGTGCTGATCCATGTCGACAAGGGCACCCCGGTGACCGTGCGCCGCGAGCACATCGACATCACCGGCCCGGCGATGTACGACCAGTACCTGCAGGACGACCTGGCCAAGTTCAAGCCGCGCAAGGGCCAGCGCTTCGTGCATACCCAGTACGAGGCCAGCAAGATCACCGTCACCCGCCGCCTGGCCGAGCGCGGTTACTTCGACGCCGACTACACCCAGCGCCAGGTGCAGATCACCCGTGCCGACAACGCTGCCGACATCGACCTGACCTGGGACAGCGGCCGCCGCTACAACATGGGCCCGGTGCGTTTCGAGCAGGACTACTTCGTCGACAAGCTGTTCGACCCGCTGGTCTACTGGGACCAGGGCAGTTACTTCCACGAGGGCAAGCTGGACCGGCTGCGCGAGTCGCTGACCAAGCTGGACTATTTCAGCGTGATCGACATCCAGCCGCGGCCGGACCAGGCCGACGAGAACGGCGATGTGCCGGTGGACGTGAAGCTGACCCGCGCCAAGCGCACCATCTACACCGCCGGCCTGAGCTACGGCAGCGAGAGTGGCCCGGGTGTGCGCGGTGGCATCGAGCGGCGGTGGCTGAACAACCGCGGCCACAAGATGAACACGCAGCTGGACTATGCACAGAGGCGCAAGAGCCTGGTCACCAGCTACCGTATTCCCGCCTTCAAGTGGCTTGATGGCTGGTACACCTTCGCAGCCAGTGCCTATGACGAGCAGACCGATTACATCGACCTGCGCAACTTCAAGCTGATCGCCAGCCGCAGCGGCGAGATCAACGAGCACTGGACCGCGATCGCCTCGATCAACGCGCTGCGTGAGCGCTGGCGCTATGCCTCGGGTACCGAGTTCACCGACGCGGTCTACAACACCTCGACGCTGGTCTACCCGCAGATGGTGGCCGACTACGTCAACGTCGACGACGAAATGTTCCCGCGCAAGGGCATCAGCGGTACCGCGACAATGCGTGCCGGCGTCGAGGGCGCCGGCTCGGATACCAGCTTCGTGCAGGCCAACGCCGTGCTGCGCTGGTACATCCCGGTGGGTGAAAGCAACCGCCTGATCCTGCGCGGCGAAGGTGGCACCACCTGGACCAGCGATCTGGTGGCGATGCCGCCCAGCCTGCGCTACTTCGCCGGTGGCGACCGCAGCATCCGCGGCTACGCCTATCGCGAAGTCGGACCGCGGACCCCGGCACCAGACAAATACGCGCTGGGTGCCAAGAACCTGGTGATCGGCTCGGCCGAATACGAGCACTACTTCAATGGCGGTCCGTGGGGCGCGGCGGTGTTCGTCGATACCGGCAGCGCCTTCGACAACACCATCGATCTGCACACCGGCGTTGGCTTCGGCGTGCGCTGGAAGTCGCCGGTGGGGCCGGTGCGCGTGGATATCGCGCATGGCCTGAACAACCCGGATTCGCAGTTCCAGCTGTACCTGAACATCGGAGCGGACCTGTGAGCACGCCCGCACCGACCCCGAACACGCCGCCGCCGCGCGTGCGCTTCTACCGCCGCCGCCGCTTCTGGGCGTGGTCCGGCGCCGGCGTGGTCGGCCTGGTGCTGCTGGCCCTGCTGGCGGTGTACTGGCTGCTGCAGACCGTGGCCGGACGCGATGTGCTGCTGGCACAGGTGGTGGCGCGGCTGCCGGTGGGCGCCAGCTTCACCTGGGACAAGGTGGACGGCCCGGTGGCCGGCCCGCTGACCCTGTACAACGTCGACTTCCGCTACGACGACATCCATTTCCATGCCGAGCGTGCACACCTGGAGCCGGACCTGCGCCCGCTGCTGGGCCGCAAGCTGCTGCTGGACAAGCTGGAACTGACCAACGCGACGTTGAACCTGGCCAAGAGCGACGAGCCGTTCAAGCTGCCGTCGTGGCCCGATTCGCTGCCGCAGATCGAAATGCCGCTGGCGATCCAGGCCGATGCCATCGCCATCGACGGCTTCCGCATCAGCCAGGCCAACGAGCCGGTGATCGACATCAGCCGCGTGCGCGGCGGCATCGAGATCGCCAATGGCGAGTTCCAGGCACACAAGCTGGTGGTGGACAGCGACATGGGCAATTTCACTGCCCAGGGCCGCTACATCCCGGCCAAGGACTACGACACCGATGTGACCGTCACTGCGGTGCTGCCGGCGCCACGTGGCCGCACTGCCGCCACGATCGGCCTGGTCGCGCGCGGCGACCTGTCGCACATGGAGGTGGCGGTGGCCGGGCGTGCGCCGAAGCCGCTGCACGCGATGCTGGTGTTCGATGGCCGTACCGATCCGAGCTGGAGCGCCAGCGTGCGCAGCGACGAGCTGGATCTGGCGCTGCTGTCACCGGCACTGGCGGGTTCGGCAATTGCCCCGCTGGCGCTGGACTTCACCGCCGCCGGCAAGGGTGGCAACGCCAACCTGCGCGGCAAGGTGAAGCAGGGCGATCAGGAACTGGAGCTGGCACCGTCGGTGGTATCGCTGCAGGACCAGGTGTTGAAGGTCTCGCCGCTGCTGGTGAAGGGCTTCGGTGGCGAAGCGCGCTTGGAAGGTACCGCCGATTTCAGCCAGGAAGACCAGCAGAAGCTCAACTTCTCGGTGGTCGCGCATGACCTGACCTACGTGCCGGCAGCGGATCCGAACACCGCCGGCAGTGCGCCGGTACCGGTGACCCTGAAGGAAGCACGTTTTGGCCTGGCCGGTACCCTGAAGGCCTGGGCGGCGATCGGCCGTGCCGATGTCGAGCGCGAAAAGCAGAAAGCGCAGCTGCGCTTCGACGTGCGTGGCAATGATCAGGCTGCTGAGATCCGCGAACTGCAGGCGCAGACCCCGGGCGGTCAGCTGCAGGTGGAAGGCAAGGTGGCCTGGGCACCGCAGCTGGACTGGGATGCGAAGGCCACGCTGAAGGCTTTCGACCCAGGCTACTTCGCGCCAGGCTGGGACGGGCGCCTGTCCGGCAATCTGGCCTCCAAGGGGCGCCAGCTGCCACCGCCGGCCAACGCGCCGCCGGGCACTGCCGGCACGCTGGAAGCCACGGTGGACCTGCCGTCGCTGAAGGGCATCCTGCGCCAGCGCAATCTTGATGCGCAGGGCAAGTTCGCGCTGCAGGGCGAGCAGGGCCAGGGCGATCTGAAACTGTCGCTGGGCAGCAGCCGGGTGACCGCTTCGGGCAAGGTCGGCGATCGCCTCGACATCGACGCGCGCTTCGAGCCGCTGCAGCTCAGTGACCTGCTGCCGGGTGCCGATGGTGGCCTGCGTGGCCAGGTACAGGTGAAGGGCCCGCGCGATGCGCCGGACATCACCGCCGACCTGGTCGGCAACAATCTCAACTGGGATGGCTACGGCGCCGAGAGCGTGAGCATCAAGGGCCGGCTGCCGTGGCGGGGCGACAGCGGCACGCTGGCGATCCAGGGCCAGCAGGTCAATGCCGGCATGCTGCTGGAGCGGCTGAACATCGACGCGCAGGGCAGTGTCTCCAACCTGCGCCTGGCCGCGCAGACCCGCAACGAGCTGGGCGCGGTCGAACTGCAGGGCAGCATCCGCCAGCAGGGCGCGCAGTGGCGTGGCGAGCTGGCCGCGCTGCGCATCACACCGGTGAAGGGCGATGCCTGGTCGCTGCGTGCACCGGCGGCGTTCGCGATCAACGGCAGCAACTACACGCTGGGCGAAGCCTGCCTGGCTGCTGCCAGCAGCGGTGCCTTGTGCGCCCAGGCCAACTGGCCGCGTGAGGGCCTGGTGGTGCGCAGTGATGCGCTGCCGCTGGCGCTGGTGCAGCCGTGGTTGCCGCCGCAGTCCGGCCGCCGCATCTACCTGCGTGGCGATGTCAGCCTGGACGCGCAGATCCGCCCGCGCGGCAACGCCTGGGAAGGCCATGTGGAAGTGCGCTCGAAGGAAGGCGGCGTGCGCCTGGGCGAGAACCGCAACACGGTGGGCGACACCACCCGTGGCGAACTGGTGCGCTACGACCAGTTCTCGCTCAAGCTCGACATGACCCCGGCCAGCATCAAGGGCTACCTGGGCATGGGCTTCCAGGGCAACGGCTTCGTCGATGCGAAGATGCAGACCGGCTGGGAAGCCAGCGCGCCGTTGAACGGCGAGCTCTACCTCAACATGTCGCGGCTGTACTGGCTGGAGCTGTTCTCGCCGGACATCGTGCGTCCGACCGGCCTGATCGAAGGCCACGTCAGCCTGCGCGGAACCCGTGGCCAACCCTCGCTGGGCGGTGATGCACAGCTGAGCAACTTCAAGGGCGAGTTCCCGGCCTTGGGCCTGACCTTCGACCAGGGCAAGGGCAGCTTCGTCGCCCAGCCCGACGGTTCGGCCAAGATCACCGCGCAGGCCAACTCGGGCAAGGGCACGCTGTATGTCGACGGTGGCCTGTCCTGGTTCGGTGATGCGCAGCCGCTGCAGCTGAAGATCCACGGCGAGAACGTGCTGCTGTCCAACACCAGCGAACTGCGCATCGTCGCCAATCCCAACCTCGATTTCACCCTGGCCAAGGCGGCGATGGAGCTGCGTGGCGTGGTCCACGTGCCCGAGGCCGACATCGACCTGGAGCGCCTGGACCGTGGCACCTCGGTGTCCGAAGACGTGGTGGTGCTGGATCCGGCCGATCCGGAAGAGTCGCGCACCTCGCCGCTGGACATGGAGCTGACCGTCAGCCTCGGCGACAAGGTGAAGATGACCGGCTTCGGCCTGAAGGGCGCGCTGACCGGCAAGATGCAGGTCTGGGCCAAGCCCGGTCGCGAGATGACCGCCAATGGCGGGCTGGAAGTGAGTGGTCGCTACAAGGCCTATGGCCAGGATCTGACCATTACCCGCGGCAACCTCACGTGGAACTACAACGCGGTCTCCGACCCGCGCATCAACATCCGCGCCGAGCGCCGGATTGGTGATGTCACCGCGGGCATCGACGTGACCGGGCGGGCGCAGCAGCCGCGTGCGGATGTGTGGTCCGAGCCGGCGATGTCGCAGTCCGAGGCACTGGGTTACCTGGTGCTGGGGCGCAGCCTGACCGGTGCCAGCAGCGACCAGACCCAGCAGGTCAATGCGGCCTCGGCGGCATTGTCGGCCGGCAGCGGCCTGCTGGCCTCGCAGCTGGGCGCCAAGCTGGGCCTGGACGATGCCGGCGTGAGCCAGTCGCGCGCGCTGGGTGGCTCGGTGATCGGTGTCGGCAAGTACATCTCGCCCAAGCTGTACGTCGGCTACGGCGTGTCGCTGGTCGGTGCCGGTTCGGTGATCACGCTGAAGTACCTGCTGCGTCGTGGCTTCGACGTGGAAGTGGAATCGAGCACGGTGGAAAACCGTGGGTCGATCAACTGGCGGCGGGAGAAGTAACCCGCCGCGCGATCTCTGTAGAGCCGAGCCCATGCTCGGCTTCCGCGCACAGCGCGGGTTGGGGGGCGGGCAGAAGAGCAGCCGAGCGTGGGCTCGGCTCTACAGGTACGTGCCCCCAACCATCGGCCGTTGCCCCATCCGGCCCCAGCGGCTATGGTCCCGGGCTGTTCTGTCGTACCGGATTGCCTCATGTCATCACGCAAAGCCCTTCCTACCGCCCTGGCCCTGGGCCTGACCCTCGCCGCCGGCGCCCACGCCGATGAAGGCATGTGGATGCCGACCCAGCTGCCGGAACTGGCCAAGCCGCTGCAGGCCGCAGGTTTCAAGGGCAATCCGGCCGACCTGGCCAACGTCACTGCGCCGCCGCTGAGCGCGGTGGTGCGTGCCGGTGGTGGCACCGGCTCGTTCGTATCCGCCGACGGCCTGCTGCTGACCAACCACCACGTGGCGATGGGCGTGATCCAGTACAACAGCTCGCCCGAGCACGACCTGATCAATGGTGGCTTCATCGCCAAGGGCCGCGCCGACGAGCGTCCGGCCAACCCGGACTTCCGCGTGCTGGTCACCGTCGGCTTCGACAAGGTGACCGACCAGGTGCTGGCGCAGGCGCGTGGCAAGACCGGCCGCGCCTACTTCGATGCCGTCGATGCGGCCAGCAAGCAGATCGTGGCCGAGTGCGAGAAGGACGGCAGCGTGCGCTGCTCGGTGGCCAACATGTACTACGGCACCGACTTCTACCGCATCGCCCAGCTGGAACTGAGCGACGTGCGATTGGTCTATGCGCCGCCCCGTGCGATCGGCAACTACGGCGATGAGATCGACAACTTCATGTGGCCGCGCCACACCGGCGACTTCACCCTGCTGCGCGCCTACGTTGGCAAGGACGGCAAGCCGGCCGCCTACAGCAAGGACAACGTGCCCTACCAGGCGCCGGCGCACCTGCAGATGTCGGTGGAAGGTCCGAAGGAAGGTGACTACGCGATGCTGGCCGGTTACCCGGGCATCACCTATCGCCACCGTACCGCGGCCGAATTCGCCGGCCAGATCGATACCGTGCTGCCGCGCCGCGTGTCGGTGTTCCAGCAGATGATCGACACCATCGAGGCCGCCAGCGCCAAGGACGCGCAGGCGCGCACCCGCTACGCCTCGCAGCTGCAGTCGCTGAAGAACAACCGCAAGCGCGCCGCCGGTGAGCTGGAAGGCCTGTTGCGCAGCGACGCCAAGGCCCAGCGTGCCGCCGACGAGACGGCGATGCTGGCTGCCACCGACCGCAAGTACCAGGGCGACATCAAGGCGTTGCTGACCAACTTGTCGCAGGGCGCGGCGGTGGGCGAACGTGACCTGTTGCTGGACCAGATGGCCGCACAGAGCCAGCTGCTGCGCTCGGCGCTGCTGCTGGAACGCCTGCGCATCGAGTCGGCCAAGCCGGACGCGCAGCGCGAGAGCGGTTTCCAGCAGCGCGACCAGGCGATGATCGAAGGCGTGCTCAAGCAGGTTCAGCGCCGTTACGCGCCGGAGGTCGAGAAGGCGCTGCTGACCACCCTGCTGACCCGCTACCAGCAGCTGCCGGACGCGCAGCGCGTGGCCGAGTTCGATACGGCCTTCGGCCGTACCCCGGAGCAGCTGGCCAAGGCACTGGACACCCTGTACGCCGGCACCCAGCTGGGTGACGAGGCGCAGCGCCTGTCGCGCTTCGCTGCTGCACGCGAAGGCAAGGCACTGGCCGCCGATCCGCTGATCGCCGTGGCCGGCCCGCTGGTGGCCGCGCAGCTGCGCATCGAGAACGAAAGCAAGACCCGCGAAGGCGAGCAGCTGCGCCTGCGCCCGGCCTACATGCAGGCGCTGTTCGCCTGGCGTGCCAAGCAGGGCCGCGCGGTGTACCCGGATGCCAACCGCACCCTGCGCATCAGCTACGGCAAGGTCGAGGCGCTGCATCCGCGCGACGGCGTGACCTACTCGCCGGTGACCACCGTGGCCGGCATCGTCGAGAAGAACACCAACGCCTATCCGTTCGATGCGCCCAAGCCGCTGCTGGCCGCGATCGCCAAGGGTGACTTCGGCAGCACCGCCGACCCGGCGCTGAAGACCCAGACGGTCAACTTCCTGACCAACCTGGATACCACCGGCGGCAACTCCGGCTCGCCGGTGCTCAACGCCAAGGGCGAACTGATCGGCCTGAACTTCGACAGCAACTGGGAATCGGTCAGCGCCAGCTGGTGGTTCGACCCGCGCTACAAGCGCGCCGTGCACGTGGACATGCGCTACCTGCGCTGGCTGCTGGCCAAGGTCTACCCGGCGCCGGAACTGCTGAAGGAAATGGGCGTGCCGGCCCAGTAAGAAGCCGGCCACGACCAATGGTCGTGGCCCGCACCGCGTAGGCCCCCACCTTGGTGGGGGTGGTTGTCCCCAACGAGCCCGCACCCCCGGCCACGCCTGGCCTACACTGCGGGTTCTTCCGACGGAAACGCGCGCGTGGTCTCCAGCTGGATCCTGCTGCTGGTCTCGGTTGCCTATGCCGCGCTGCTGTTCGGCGTGGCGTGGTGGGGTGACCGTCGGCCGATGTACCCCGACCGGCCGTGGCTGCGGCCGGTGGTCTACAGCCTGGCACTGGCCGTGTACTGCTCGTCGTGGACGTTCTACGGTGCGGTCGGTACCGCCGTGCGCAACGGCGTGGGCTACCTGCCGATCTATATCGGTCCGTTGCTGCTGCTGTTGTTCGGCTGGCGCATCATCGAGCGCCTGGCGCTGATCGCACGCAGCCAGAACGTGGTGTCCATCGCCGACTTCATTTCTTCGCGCTTCGGTCGCTCGCGGCGGCTGGCGGCGCTGGTGGCGATCATCGCGCTGATCGGCATCATTCCGTACCTGGCCCTGCAGTACAAAGCGGTGGCAATGAGCCTGCAGGTGCTGACCGGCAACACCGGCCCGACCGGCTTCTTCAGCGATCCGGCGCTGTACGTGGCGCTGCTGATGGCGCTGTTCGCCACCCTGTTCGGCACCCGCCAGGTCGACGCTACCGAGCACCACCACGGCATGATGCTGGCCATCGCGCTGGAGTCGGTGATCAAGCTGGTAGCGATGGTGGCCGTGGGCGTGTTCGCCTACGTCTGGCTCAGCGACCGCAACGAGGCGGTGGTGGAGTCGGTGCATACACTGTTCACCGGGCTGCCGCCGGTGGGCTTCATCTCGCAGACCCTGCTCAGTTTCCTCGCCATCATCTGCCTGCCGCGCCAGTTCCACGTGGCCGTGGTCGAGTGCGGTGACGTACGCGATGTGCGCCGCGCGCGCTGGATGTTCGGTGGCTACCTGGTGCTGATCTCGGCGATGGTGCTGCCGATCGCTACCGCGGGTGTCAGCCTGTTCGGCACCGGCAGCAGCGTCGCCGATGATTCGATGGTGCTGGCGTTGCCGCTGGCCGAGGGGCGCAACGCCCTGGCGCTGATCGCCTACGTAGGCGGATTCTCCGCCGCTACCGGCATGGTCATCGTGTCCTCGATCGCGCTGGCCACCATGGTCAGCAACGACCTGGTGATGCCGGTGCTGCTGCGCCGCAGTGGTGATCACCAGGAAGCGGCCGACGTCGCTTCACGGGTGTTGTGGATCCGCCGTCTGGCGATCCTGCTGCTGGCGTTGATGGCTTACAGCTACTACCGCAGCAGCAGCAACGACAGCACGCTGGCCTCGTACGGCCTGATGGCCTTCGCCGCGGTGGCCCAGTTCGCGCCCGGCCTGATCGGTGGCCTGTACTGGCGCGGTGCCAGCCGTCGCGGTGTCGAGACCGGCATGCTGCTGGGCTTCGCCACCTGGCTCTACACCCTGCTGCTGCCTGCGATGACCATCGCCGGCTGGATGGACGACGGCTGGGTACAGAACGGCCCGTTTGGCATCGCCTGGCTGCGCCCGCAGCAGTTGTTCGGCATGACCGGCTGGGATCCGCTGACCCATGGCACGTTCTGGTCGCTGCTGGTCAATGCGGCGACGATGATGCTGGTGTCCGCGCGCTGGCGTCCCGGTGTGGACGAGCGTCTGCGCGCCGCGCCGTTCCTCGACCCGTATGCCGAGCGCCCGTCGGTGGCCGGTGGCTGGCCTGGTCACGTGCATGTGGGTGACCTGCTGGCGCTGGCCTCCCGCGTGGTCGGCGAGCGCCATGCGCGGCGTTCGTTCTTCGAGCAGGCGCAGTCGCTGGGCCGCGAACTGCAATCCTCGGCGCCTGCGGACCGGCCGTGGGTACAGTTCACCGAGCGTCTGCTGGCTGCGTCGATCGGTGCGGCATCGGCACGCCTTCTGCTGACCAGCCTGCTGCGCGGTTCGGGCATGGACCTGGGTGAAGTGGTGGCGGTGCTGGATGAGGCCGGCCAGGAGCTGCGCTTCAACCGCGAGATCCTCTCGACCACGCTGGAGAACATCAGCGCCGGGGTCAGCGTGGTCGACCCGGACATGCGGCTGACCGCGTGGAATCGCCGCTACCAGGACATGTTCGGCTACCCCGACGGCATGCTCTACGTCGGGCGGCCGGTGGCTGACCTGATCCGCTACAACGCCGAGCGGGGTGAGCTGGGCGAGGGCGATATCGAAATCCAGATCAACCGCCGCATCGGCTACATGCGGGCCGGTTCGCCGCACGTGTTCGAGCGCACCCGCAGCGATGGCAAGGTGATCGAGATGCGCGGCCAGGCATTGCCGGGCGGTGGCTATGTGACCAGCTACAACGACATCACCGATTACAAGCACGCCGAACGCGCGCTGTTGGAGGCCAACGAAACACTGGAACAGCGCGTGGCCGAGCGTTCGCACGAGGCCGAAGTCGCGCAGCAGTCGAAGACCCGCTTCCTGGCCGCGATCAGTCATGACGTGCTGCAGCCATTGAATGCCGCACGTCTGTTCGCTTCGGCGTTGCGCGACAGCGATCATGTGAGTGACGAGCAGAAGCACCTGGCCGAACGCGTGGATGCGTCGCTGCGTGCGGCCGAGGAACTGCTTGATGGCCTGTTGGATGTGTCGCGGCTGGATGCCGGCGGCCTGCATCCGGTGATCGGCGAGTTCGACGTGAGCGCGTTGATGCGCGAGTTGGCCGCGCAGTACACCCCGGTCGCCGCCGGTCGTGGCCTGCGCCTGGACCTGTTCGCGCGCCCGGCGTGGGTGCGCAGTGACCGCCGCCTGCTGCGCCGCGTGCTGCAGAACTTCCTCGCCAATGCGCTGCGCTACACGCGCCAGGGCCGCATCGTGCTGGCGGTGCGGCAGCGCGGCGACGAGGTGGAACTGCAGGTGTGGGACACCGGCCCGGGTATTCCCGAGCACCACATGCGGCAGATCTTCGACGAGTTCCATCGCTACCAGCAGCCTTTCGACTGGGGTGAGCAGGGGCTGGGATTGGGTTTGTCGATCTGCCAGCGTATCTCGCGCCTGCTTGATCATCGGTTGAACGCACGCAGCCGCGTGGGCAGTGGTTCGATGTTCTCGATCATCCTGCCGCGGGTGGCACCGCTGCCGGGCTACACCGAGCTGGTCACACCTGCACAGAGCGTAGCCGCGCCAGTGCGCAGTGATTCGCTGGCCGGCCTGCGCGTGCTGTGCGTGGACAACGACGAAGAGATCCTCGACGGCATGCGCGCGCTGCTGGGCCGTTGGCAGGTGCAGGTGATCACTGCCGCCACCGTTGACCAGGCGCTGGAGAAGATCGCCGAGCGCCCGCAGGTGATGCTGGTGGATTACCACCTGCACGACCGCATGGATGGCCTGGATGCGCTGGTGGCGCTGCGCGAGGCGGCAGGCTATGCGCTGCCCGGCGCGCTGCTGACTGCCGATGGTCGCGACGAGCTGAAGCGGATGGCTCGCGAACGCGGATACCGCGTGCTGACCAAGCCGATCAAGCCAGCCTCGCTGCGCGCCTTCCTCGGCGCGCTGCGCGACACCGGCAGTGGTGATGCCTAGATCGCGACTGTAGAGCCGAGCCCATGCTCGGCTCCCGCTCGGGGCGCGGGACTCCGTCGTCGGATCGAAGAGCAGCCGAGCGTCGGCTCGGCTCTACAAATGCAGGTGCCGCGGGGTTCTGTAGAGCCGAGCCCATGCTCGGCTCACGCGCGAAGCGCGGCGTCGCGGAAGTCCTGTTATAGCCATCGCTATACAAACCAGCCCTGCCTGCGCGTTTCGCTGGAAATGCGCCACGCGCGAATCGCGATGCTAAGCTTCGCGTCCCCTTGGGGAGTAGCCGGATTCCTTCGCAGGAATCGTCCACGTCAACATACTCGGCCAGTGCGCCGTGGCGTGGACAACCATGATGGTTGGCGAGACCAGCGGCCCGCGCGCGCAACGTCAGGTTGGGCGCGAGCGCAGGCCGTGCGTCCGTCCTAGCCCGACCTCAGCAGCCGCCCATGTCCCCCATTTCGATCCTCCTGATCGGCTTTGCCATGTCCACCGATGCCTTCGCCGCAGCAATCGGCAAGGGTGCGGCCATGCGCAAGCCGGTGTTCCGCGACGCACTCCGTGCCGGCATCATCTTCGGCGTCATCGAGGCGATCACGCCCATCATCGGCTGGCTGCTCGGCCGTGCCGCCCTGCAGTACGTCGAAGCCTTCGACCACTGGATCGCCTTCGGTCTGCTCGGCGCGCTGGGCATCCACATGATCTACAACGGTCTGCGTCCGGACAGTGCCGAGGAAGACGAAGACCCCTCGCAGCACCACGGCTTCTGGAAGCTGGCACTGACGGGTTTCGCCACCAGCATCGATGCGATGGCGGTGGGTATCGGCCTGGCCTTCATGGACGTGCATATCGGCGTGATGGCCGTGGTCATCGGCCTGTGCACG
The DNA here is from genome assembly GCF_057292075.1 of Stenotrophomonas sp. 1L-E-5-B-C3. NCBI lineage: Bacteria > Pseudomonadati > Pseudomonadota > Gammaproteobacteria > Lysobacterales > Lysobacteraceae > Stenotrophomonas > Stenotrophomonas sp. 1L-E-5-B-C3. The sequence continues at coordinate 122,890 of NZ_JBXAWS010000011.1, read as the reverse complement.
CTGACCATGGTCACCGTCGGCATCATGCTCGGCCGCGTGCTGGGCAGCATGGTGGGCAAGCGTGCCGAGATCATCGGCGGTGTGATCCTGGTGATCATCGGCGCGACGATCCTGTACGAACACCTGCACGGCGTGGCGTAACGGCCGCCCCTGTAGAGCCGAGCCCATGCTCGGATCACGCGCGTAGCGCGGGCTTAAGGTCAAACGCAGCCGAGCATGGGCTCGGCTCTACAGCGGGGCATCGGCCGACAGGCGATGCGGTGTTGCCCCGATGGAGAGCCTGTCGGGCGCAGCATAGTCTTCGGGCATGTCCAGCCCCGCACTCCGTAATGGCCGGTGGTCGCAGACCGGCAATGTCTATGCGATCACCGCTGTGACATACGCGCGTCGACGCTGGTTCGACGATGAAGCCAACGTCGATCTTCTGATCGAAGCGTTGCGCACAGTAGAGCGGACGGGGCGGACCTTCTCCCTCGCGTGGGTGATCATGCCGGACCATCTTCATTGGTTGATCGAACTGCGACGCGGAACGCTCGCCGGGTGCATGCAGATCCTCAAGTCCAGAAGCGGACGGGCCATTGCCAGGCAGGTGGAAGCCAACGCGCCGATCTGGCAGCCGGGCTACTACGACCACGCGCTGCGCAGCGATGAATGCCTGCGCAAGCAGGCGATGTACATTGCGGCCAATCCGGTTCGTGCTGGGCTGGCTACGTTTCTTGGCGAGTTTCCTCACGCCTGGAGCAGATGGCCTCTGCGGGAGTAGCGCGACCTTCGGCGAACAGCAGCCGAGCATGGGCTCGGCTCTACAAAGGCGGGCTCAGTCTTCTTCCGGCGGCAGCACGATGGCGTCGTCGTCGATGGCCAGCTTGCCGGCCATCAGCACGGCCTGGGTGCGGTTGGTCACGCCCAGCTTGCGCAGGATCGCGGTGACGTGGGCCTTGATCGTCGCTTCGGACACGTTGAGGTCGTAGGCGATCTGCTTGTTCAGACGGCCGGCGCCGAGCATCTGCAGTACGCGGAACTGTTGTGGGGTCAGCTCGCGCAGGCGCTGGCCGACTTCGCGTTCCTCGCTGCCGGTGGGCGGCACGTTGTGCGCTTCCGGCGGCGCCCAGGTCTCACCATCGAGGATGGTGCCCAGTGCGTGGCCGATGGTGTCCGAATCCGCAGACTTCGGAATGAAGCCCAGCGCGCCGTGGTCGAGCGCGCGGCGCATCACCGTGGCTTCTTCGCGCGCGGACACCACGACCACCGGCAGCTGCGGATGCAGCGAGCGCATGTGCACCAGCGCGTTGAAACCCTGCGCACCGGGCATGTTGAGATCCATCAGGACCAGGTCGGCGTCGTTGTGCTGGTCGGCCAGCGCGTACAGCGCTTCCACGCTGTCGGCTTCGAACAGCTGCACGCCGGGGATGACCCGCTGCACGGCGCCGCGCAGGGCTTCGCGGAACAGCGGGTGGTCATCGGCAATCAGGAGGGTGGTCATGGGTCGAGCTTATCGATCAGGAAAAAGAGCGACGTGATGGCAGGTGCAGGACGGGTCGGACACGGCCGGGTCCCTCCTCCCGGCCACGTCCCTGGCGCGTCCTGCGCCTGCGGTCACGCCATCAGCGCACCTTGCGCTCGTCCACCAGCGACGCCACCACCGACGGATCGGCCAGGGTCGAGGTGTCGCCGAGCTGGTCCGGTGCGTTCTCGGCGATCTTGCGCAGGATGCGGCGCATGATCTTGCCCGAGCGGGTCTTGGGCAGGCCCGGCGCCCACTGCAGGTGGTCCGGCGTGGCGATCGGGCCGATCTCCTTGCGCACCCACGCGATCAGCTCCTTGTGCAGCTCATCGGTCGGCGCCTCTTCGGCCACCAGGGTTACGTAGGCATAGATGCCCTGGCCCTTCACGTCGTGCGGGAAACCAACCACGGCGGCTTCGGCCACCTTCGGGTGCGAGACCAGCGCGCTTTCCACTTCGGCGGTGCCGATGCGGTGGCCGGACACGTTGATCACATCATCGACGCGGCCCGTGATCCAGTAGTAGCCGTCTTCATCGCGGCGGCAACCGTCGCCGGTGAAGTAGCTGCCCGGGTAGGTACGGAAATAGGTATCGATGAAGCGCTGGTGGTCGCCGTACACCGTGCGCATCTGGCCCGGCCAGGAATCACGGATGATCAGGTTACCCTCGGTCGGGCCGTCCTTGATCTCGCCATCGGCATTGACCAACGCCGGCTGCACGCCGAAGAAGGGCAGGGTGGCCGAACCCGGCTTGAGATCCATCGCGCCGGCCAGCGGCGAAATCAGGATGCCGCCGGTCTCGGTCTGCCACCAGGTATCGACGATCGGGCAGCGGCTGTCGCCAACCACTTCGTAGTACCAGCGCCAGGCTTCCGGGTTGATCGGTTCGCCAACGCTGCCAAGCAGGCGCAGCGAGGCACGCGAGGTCTTCTTCACCGGCTCCTCGCCCTCGCGCATCAGTGCACGGATGGCGGTCGGCGCGGTATAGAAGATCGACACCTTGTGCTTGTCGATCACGTTCCAGAACCGCGAGGTATCCGGGTAGTTCGGCACGCCTTCGAACATCAGCGAGGTCGCGCCGTTGGCCAGCGGGCCGTACACGATGTAGCTGTGGCCGGTGACCCAGCCGACGTCGGCGGTGCACCAGTAGATGTCGTCCTCGCGCAGGTCGAACACCGCTTCATGGGTGTAGGCCGCGTACAGCAGGTAGCCACCGGTGGTGTGCAGCACGCCCTTCGGCTTGCCGGTGGAACCGGAGGTGTAGAGGATGAACAGCGGGTCTTCCGCGTTCATGCGTTCCGGCTCGCAGATGGCAGGCTGGCTGTCCACCACGTCGTGGAACCAGCGGTCGCGCGGGGCCTGCATGTCCACCGCGCCACCGGTGTGACGCACCACCAGCACGGTTTCGACGGTGTTGGTGCCGGGCAGCTTCAGCGCGGCATCAACATTGGCCTTCAGCGGAATCCTGCGACCACCGCGCAGACCTTCGTCGGCGGTGATGATCAGCTTGCTCTGGCAGTCGCTGACGCGGTCGGCGATCGAGTTCGGCGCGAAGCCACCGAACACCACCGAGTGGATCGCACCGATGCGCGCGCAGGCCAGCATGGCCACGGCGGCGTCGACGATCATCGGCAGGTAGATGGTGACCCGGTCGCCCTTCTTGACGCCGAGGTTGCGCAGCGCATTGCCGAGGCGGCAGGTACGCTCGTACAGCTCGCGATAGGTCACGTGCTGCGCCGGTGCGTCCGGGCCGTCCGGCTCGAACAGCAGGGCGGTCTTGTCGCCACGCGTCTCCAGCTGGCGGTCCAGGCAGTTCACGCTGGCATTGAGCTCGCCATCCTCGAACCACTTGATGTGGAAGTCGGACAGGTCGTAGTTGACGTTCTTGATCTTCGTCGGCTTGCGCATCCACTCCAGGCGCTCGGCGGCCTTGCCCCAGAAACCATCCGGGTCGGTGACCGAAGCCTGGTACTGCTGTTCATAGGACGTCTTGTCGATGCGTGCCTTGGCGGCGAACTGCGGATCGACGGGGTAGATATCAGCCATGGCACCCTCACTTGCACGTTGACTTTGTATGTGCGGTCGCAGCATCGCAGCGACCGATCCCCCTCAGTTTGCCCCATCCACCCCCGCCCGCGTCACCACCTTGCTTAGACCATGGTCGAAAGTGAGCGTCCTGCAGGGCCGGGTTCGACCAATGGCGAATAGCCGGTGTGCGTGAACGCCCCGCAGTCTCGGCTCGACCGTGCCCCACGCGCGGCATCACCTTGCCACTTGGGAGAGAGGGCAACATGAGCCACCGTACGTTGAAAGCCGTGCGCAAACCTTTGGCGGCCTGCCTGTTGGTCGCCCTGGTCGCACCGGGCATGGCGTTCGCAGAGACCGCCAAAGAGAAAGCGCTGGAAGCACGCGTTGCCGAACTGGAACGCCAGGTCCAAGCGCTGCTGTCTTCGCAACAGCAACAGCAGACCCAGATCAGCCAGACCCAGCAGGCCGTAACCGAAGTCCGCACCGTGCAGGCCGAGCAGAAGCCGGTCGCTTCGGTGCCGGCCGGCAAGCAACCGATCCAGGTCACCACCATCACCCCGGGCGCCGCGCCGGGTACCACGGTCAAGATCGGCGGCTTCATCAAGGCCGACTTCCTGGCCACCCAGACCAGCGATGGCCAGCTGGCCGACGACGCCACCGGCCGCTCGCTGTACCTGCCGGGCCAGACCCCGGTAGAAGGCGCCGGCGGCAGCGGCAAGCGTTCGGGCACCGACTTCAACGCCCATGCCAAGTTCTCGCGCTTCAACCTGGGCATCGACAACGTGAGCGAATCGGGCAACAAGGCCGGCGCGTTCTTCGAGATGGACTTCTTCGGCAATTCGCTGGGCAACCAGACCGCCACCAATACCTACGGTGTGACCCTGCGCCACGCCTACATGTACTGGAACAACTGGATGGCGGGCCAGACCTGGTCCAACTTCATGGACGCGGCCGCACTGCCGGAAGCGGTCGACTTCGTCGGCCCCACCGACGGCGTGATCTTCGTGCGCCAGGCGCAGGTGCGCTACACCCAGGGTGGCTTCAGCGTCGCGCTGGAAAATCCGGAAACCACCACCCTCACCGGTACCCGCAACCCGGTTACCGGCGCCTGGACCAATGCCAGCGCCAACTCCGATCGTGGCAGCCTGCCTGATCTGACCATGCGCTACGGCTGGAAGGGCAACTGGGGCACCTTCGGCGTCGGCGGCATCGTCCGTCAGCTGAAGGTCGACAACCAGGCCACCGGCGCCAAGGCCGACAAGGTGGCCGGCGGCCTGACCCTGGGCGGCAAGTGGGTGATGGGTGACAGCGATTCTCTGCACTACCAGCTGACTGGCGGCGAAGGCATCGCCCGCTACATCGGCCTGGGCATCACCGCCGACAGCGCCTACGACGTGGCCCGCGACGAGCTCAACCCGACCGGCGTGCTTGCCGGCTACGTGGGCTGGCGGCATGCGTTCTCGCCGAAGCTGCGCACCAACCTGATCTACGCGCGCAGCGACTACGACAACGACAGCATCCTTGGCCCGCTGGTGACCAAGAGTGTGCAGAGCATCCGCGGCAACATCTTCTACTCGCCGCTGCCCAAGGTCGATATCGGTGCAGAGCTGATGTATGGCCGTCGCGAAGTGGAGAACGGCAACAAGGGTGACATCACCCGACTGCAGTTCACTACCAAGTACAGCTTCTAAGAGCGTGCCGGCCAACGGCTGGCACCTACCGAATTGCGTGCCGACCAACGGTTGGCACCCACCGGCCCAGGCCGGCATCTACAGAGGGAAAGCGTCCCATGTCCAGCACACCCAGCACCGCACACAAAGCGGGCACCCTGACCCAGGGCCACAAGAAGGTCATTTTCGCGTCGAGCCTCGGCACGGTGTTCGAGTGGTATGACTTCTTCCTGTACGGCTCGCTTGCAGCGATCATCGCCAAGCAGTTCTTCAGTGGCGTCAATGAAACCACGGGCATGATCTTCGCCCTGCTGGCGTTCGCTGCCGGCTTCTTCGTGCGTCCGTTCGGCGCGGCCTTCTTCGGCAGCCTCGGCGACCGCATCGGCCGCAAGTACACCTTCCTGGTCACGATCCTGATCATGGGCATCTCGACCTTCCTGGTCGGCGTGCTGCCCAACTACGCTTCGATCGGTTTCGCCGCACCGGTGATCCTGATCATCCTGCGCCTGGCCCAGGGCCTGGCGATGGGCGGCGAGTACGGCGGTGCCGCCACCTACGTGGCCGAACACGCACCGGACGACAAGCGCGGCCTGTACACCAGCTTCATCCAGTGCACGGCCACGCTCGGCCTGTTCATGTCGCTGCTGATCATCCTGGCCTGCCGCTACTTCCTCGGCAACGAAGCCTTCGAAGCCTGGGGCTGGCGTATTCCGTTCCTGGTCTCGATCCTGCTGCTGGGCGTGTCGGTGTGGATCCGCCTGCAGCTGAGCGAGTCGCCGCTGTTCCAGCAGATGAAGTCCGAGGGCAAGGGTTCCAAGACGCCGTTCCGTGACAGTCTGAAGGGCGGCAACCTGAAGCTGATGCTGCTGGTCCTGCTGGGTGCTGCGGCCGGCCAGGCGGTGGTGTGGTACGGCGGCCAGTTCTACGCGCTGTTCTTCCTCAGCAGCATGCTGAAGGTCGATGCCACCACGTCCTACCTGCTGATCGCCGCCGCGCTGGCGCTGGGCGTGCCGTTCTTCATCTTCTTCGGCTGGCTGTCCGACCGTATCGGCCGCAAGAAGATCATCCTGGCCGGCTGCCTGCTGGCCGCCGTCACCTACATCCCGATCTTCAAGGGCCTGACCCACTTCGCCAACCCGGCCATCGAAGAAGCCCGCACCAACTCGCCGGCGCTGGTGGTTGCCGATCCGAACACCTGTTCGTTCCAGTTCGATCCGGTCGGCCTGCGCAAGTTCACCAGCTCCTGCGACGTCGCTACCGCTGCGCTGACCAAGGCCGGTGTGCCGTATGACGTGCAGCCCGCCGCCGCCGGTTCGCTGGCGATGGTGAACGTGGGCAGCGCCAGCGTCACCTCGTATGAGGCTGCTGGCCTGACCAAGGAAGACGGCAAGGCCAAGGCCGATGCGTTCGGTGCGGAACTGAAGACCGCCCTGACCACCGCCGGCTACCCGGCCAAGGCGGATGGCGCCCGCATCAACATCGCCGGCACCATCTTCATGCTGTGGCTGCTGGTGCTGTACGTGACCATGGTCTACGGCCCGATCGCCGCTTACCTGGTCGAACTGTTCCCGACCCGCATCCGCTACACCTCGATGTCGCTGCCGTACCACATCGGCAACGGCTGGTTCGGTGGCTTCCTGCCGGCGATCTCGTTCGCGCTGGTGGCCGGTACCGGCAACCTGTACTACGGCCTGTGGTACCCGATCATCATCGCGCTGATGTCGGTGGTGATCGGCGGCCTGTTCCTGCGCGAGACCAAGGACGTGGATATCACCAAGTAACCGGCGTGCCGACCAACGGTCGGCACCCATCAGGTTTCAGGGGCCGCGGTGCAGACCGCGGCCCTCTTTTTGGTAGTGCCGGCCGCTGGCCGGCAAATGCACGATGTCTGCCGGAGATCCATGGGGCTGCCGGCCAGCGGCCGGCACTACCATTGCGTTGCACAGCACGCCGTATAGTCGGGCCATGATCACCACAACGCCGACCTCCCTCCCCCTCATCCTGCGCGCCCTGCGCAGCGAGTGGCAGTCGCAGCGCCCCACGCTGGACCAGCGCGAAGCCGATCTGCGCCGCCTGCGCGAGGCGCTGAGGCCGCGCTTGGAAGAAATGGCGCAGGCCATCGCCGAGGACTTCGGCCATCGCGCCCACGTTGAATCGAAACTGGCCGATGGGATGAGTGTGCTGTCGGCCATCGACCACCTGCGCCGTCACCTGCGCAGCTGGTCGAAGCCGCAGCGGGTGCGTGCCGGTTGGCGACTATGGCCGGCGCGCGCGCAGCTGCGGCCGACGCCGCTGGGCGTGGTCGGGGTGATCTCGCCCTGGAACTACCCGGTCACGCTGGCACTGGTGCCTTTGGCTACCGCCATCGCCGCCGGCAACCACGTGCTGCTCAAGCCTTCGGAACACACGCCGCGCACCAGCGCGTTCCTGGCCGATCTGCTGGCCAGTGTGTTCCCGCCCGATCGCGTGGCGGTGGTGCAGGGTGGGGCGGATGTAGCGGCGGCGGTGTCATCGCTGCCGCTGGACCATCTGCTGTTCACCGGCTCGACGGCGGTTGGCCGCAAGGTGATGGCGGCCGCCGCCGAGCATCTGGTGCCGGTCACGCTGGAACTGGGCGGCAAGTCGCCGGCCATCGTCTGCCGCGATTTCCCCCTGGACAAAGCCGCAGCGCGGCTGGCCACCGGCAAGTGGTTCAACGCCGGGCAGACCTGCATCGCGCCGGACTACGCGCTGATCGACACCGCGCGCCAGCGCGAGTTCGTGCAGGCGCTGCAGCAGCAGGTACGCGAACGCTACGGCGACTTCAGCGATGCCGACGATTACACGCGCATCATCAATGAAGGCCAGTACCGGCGCCTGCAGGGCTATCTGGCGCAGGCGCGGCAACGCGGGGTGCCGGTGATTCCGCTGGCGCAGGTGGATGAGGCGCGCGCCGACCGCGAGCGCCTGCTGGTGCCGACCGTGGTGCTGGACCCGCCGGACGACCTGGACCTGATGCGCGAGGAAATCTTCGGGCCGATCCTGCCGGTGCGCGCCTACCCGGATCTGGATGCTGCGCTGGCCGACGTACTGTCGCGTGACCGGCCGCTGGCGCTGTATCCCTTCAGCCATGACACGGCGACGGTGGAGCGCATCCTCGGCCAGGTGGTGGCCGGTGGGGTGACGGTCAATGACACGCTGCTGCATTTCGCCGCCGATGGCCTGCCGTTTGGCGGGGTAGGGGCCAGCGGCATGGGCGCGTACCACGGCCGGGCCGGGTTCGATGCGATGAGCAAGCGGCTGCCGGTGCTGTGGCAGTCGCGCTGGGCCGCCAGCGACCGGCTGCGGCCGCCGTATTCGAAGATTGCGGGGTTGTTGAAGCTGTTGCTGCGGTAGTGCCGGCCGCCGGCCGGCAACTGCAGGGTCTTGCCGACGGTTCATGGGGTTGCCGGCCAGCGGCCGGCACTACCGGTAGGTGCCAACCTTGGTTGGCACGCGTGGGCCCGAAGTGCCGACCAGGGGCGACCTCTACCTAAGCCCACCCGGGTAGAATGGCCCCCATGAAGATCGCCTCGTGGAACGTCAATTCGCTCAATGTCCGCCTGCCGCACCTGGAGCAGTGGCTCAAGGAGTTCGGTCCGGACATCGTCGGTATCCAGGAAACCAAGCTGGAGGACCACAAGTTCCCCGACTCGGCGCTGATCGCCGCGGGCTACCGCAGCGTGTTCGCCGGCCAGAAGACCTACAACGGCGTGGCGCTGCTGTCGCGTGAGCCGGCGCAGGATGTGCAGATCGGTATTCCCGGCTTCGAGGACGAGCAGAAGCGCGTCATCGCCGGTACCTTCGGCGACCTGCGGGTGATCAACCTGTACGTGGTCAACGGCCAGGACATCGGCACCGACAAGTACGAGTACAAGTTGCGCTGGCTGGAAGCGGTCCATGCCTGGATCGCCGAAGAACTGCAGCGGCACCCGAAGCTGATCGTGATGGGCGATTTCAACATCGCCCCGGATGCGCGCGATGTGCACGACCCGGAGGTGTGGAACGAAAACCACATCCTCACCTCCACCGCCGAGCGCGGTGCATTGAACAAGCTGCTGCAGCTAGGCCTGCACGATGGCTTCCGCCTGCACAACGACGAGGCCGGTGTGTTCAGCTGGTGGGATTACCGTGCCGCCGGTTTCCGCCGCGACCTGGGCCTGCGCATCGACCTGACCCTGGTCTCCGACGCGCTGAAGGGCAGTGCGGTGGCTTCGGGCATCGACCGCGAGCCGCGTACCTGGGAACGCCCCAGCGATCATGCGCCAGCGTGGGTGCAGATCGGTTGAACGAACGGGGCCCGACAAATGCCGGGCCCGTTGTGATGCGTCTGCCGGCCAGCGGCCGGCACGACCGCCGCGTCAGCGTATGCTCTTGCGGGTGAACAGGTTGACGATCGCCAGCAGGATCACCGCACCGATCAGCGAGAACAGGAAGGTGCGGATGGTGATCGCTTCGTTGATGCCGCCGCCGAACAGCCAGCCGGAAATCAGCGCGCCGACGATGCCGACCACGATGTTGAGGATGATGCCCTGCTGGGCATCGCGCTTCATGATGATGCTGGCCAGCCAGCCTACGATGCCGCCGACGATCAGCCAAACGATGATGCCCATGATCGAACCTCCGGTGGGGAACTGTGACCAGTTGACGCGCATGGCTGTGAACCCGTCGTGCAATTGCGTGATGGGCGCGTGCGGATGAGCCTGCCAGCCACCCTTGACGGCCCGTGGCGCTTTGGGCCGGTGACGGTCTGGCGGCGCCCGCACGTGCCGGGCCACCGCGGCGAACCGCAGGCGCGGCAGGTGCTGGCGCAGGCGCTGGGCACCGACCCGGAGGCGCTGCCACTGGTTCGCGATGACAAGGGCCGGCCGGAGCTGAGCGGCGCGCTGGCCCACTACGGCACCGGCTGGAGCCACAGTGGCGAGGTGCTGCTGGTGGCACTGGGCGAGGGCGTGCGGTTGGGCGTCGACCTGGAGCTGCTGCGGCCGCGGGCCCGCCTGATGGAGATCGTGCAGCGCTTCTTCCACCCCGAGGAAGTGGCCTGGCTGGAAAGCCTGGACGAGGCCGGGCGCGAGCACTGGTTCTTCCGCGTGTGGTGCGCCAAGGAAGCCATGCTGAAGGCACACGGGCAGGGCATCTCGTTCGGCCTGCACCGCCTGCAGCTGGCCCCGGGGGCCGATGGCGCCCTGCACCTGCGCTGGTGCGACCCGGAACTGGGCGTGGCCGCGCGCTGGCATCTGCACGAATGGCAGGCCACCGGGCAATTCCGCGCTGCTCTGGCCTGGTATCCGCACTGAAGCGGGGAATCAGCGCGCAAAACCGGCGATAATGTCGGCATGAGCGAACACCCACTTCCCGCCAGCGTGGCTGCCACGCTGGAACAGGGCCTGGCCAGCATGGGCCTGGACGCCGCGCTGGCGCCGCCGCTGCTGCGATACCTGGCCCTGCTGCACCGCTGGAACGGCACCTACAACCTCACCGCCATCCGCGACCCGCAGGAGATGGTCACCCGCCACCTGCTCGACTCGCTGGCGATGCAGCCGTTCGTGGCTGATGGCAGCCTGGCCGACCTCGGTACCGGTCCCGGCTTGCCCGGCATCCCGCTGGCGATCGCCTGCCCGGGCCTGCAGGTCACCCTGGTGGAGAGCAACGGCAAGAAGGCGCGCTTCATGCGCGAGGCCGTGCGCCAGCTCGGTCTGGGCAATGCCCGCGTGGCCGAATCGCGCGCCGAGGCGCTGGACGAAGCTGGCCACTACGACCAGCTGACCGCGCGCGCGATGGACACCCTGGCGGGCATCGTCCGCGTTGGTGGCCACCTGCTGCGCCCCGGTGGCGTGCTGCTGGCCATGAAGGGCGTCTACCCGCATGAAGAGATCGCGGAGCTGCCGGCTGGTTGGCAGGTGCGCGAGGTGACCCCGCTGAGCGTGCCCGGCCTGGCCGGCGAACGCCACCTGGTCACCGTTACAGGTCCCTGATTCCCGTCGCCAGCCCCTTGTGGAACAACGGGTTGGCGATTCACGATTTCCGCAAGGGGCCGGTTGTACGCATAATGACCGGTCCCAGCACACGTCGACGAGGCACACCCGCATGGCCCGCATCATCGCCATCGCCAACCAGAAGGGTGGCGTCGGCAAGACCACGACCGCCGTCAACCTGGCCGCTTCCCTGGCCAACGCACCCAAGCGCGTGCTCTTGGTCGACCTGGATTCGCAGGGCAACGCGACCATGGGCAGTGGCGTGGACAAGCGCGAGCTGGTCTCCTCCACCTACGATCTGCTGCTGGGCGAGTCCAGCGCCGCCGATGTGCGCGTGCAGACGGCCGAAGGCTACGACCTGCTGCCGGGCAACATCGACCTGACTGCGGCCGAGATCCAGCTGATGGCGCAGAGCGAGCGCGAGCAGCGCCTGAAGCGTGCGCTGGCGCCGATCCGCGACGAGTACGACTACATCCTGATCGACTGCCCGCCGGCGCTGTCGCTGCTGACGCTCAACGCGCTGGCCGCCGCCGACTCGGTGATCGTGCCGATGCAGTGCGAGTACTACGCGCTGGAAGGCCTGAGCGCGCTGGTGGAAACCATCGAAGCGCTGCGTGCCAACCTCAACCCGGCGCTGGAGATCGAAGGCGTGCTGCGCACCATGTTCGACGTGCGCAACAACCTGGCCAACGCGGTCTCGGCCGAGCTCACCGAGCACTTCGGCGACCGCGTGTTCCGCACCATCGTGCCGCGCAACGTGCGCCTGGCCGAGGCACCCAGCCATGGCCAGAGCATCGTCGGCTACGACCGCGCCTCGCGCGGTGGCGTGGCCTACCTGGGCCTGGCCGGCGAGATCATCCGCCGCAACAACGAACGCAACAAGGCCGGCAAGGCCGTGGAGACCGTCTGATGACCAGCAGCAAGCCGGCAGCCAAGAAGCGAGGCCTCGGCCGTGGCCTGGATGCCCTGCTGGGTCCCAAGGGTGCGGTCAGCCAGGTGCAGGCCAGTACCGCGGTGATCGAACCGTTGCCGGGTGAAGTGCTGCGCAAGCTGGCCGTGGGCCAGCTGCAGCCGGGCAAGTACCAGCCGCGCCGCGAGATGGACGAGGGCAAGCTGTCCGAGCTGGCCGACTCGATCAAGTCGCAGGGCGTGATCCAGCCGATCCTGGTGCGCCAGCTGCCGGCGGGCAACTACGAAATCGTCGCCGGTGAACGCCGCTGGCGTGCGTCTCAGCTGGCCGGCCTGGACGAAGTGCCGGTGGTGGTGCGCGAGCTGGAAGACCGCACCGTCATCGCGATGGCGCTGATCGAGAACATCCAGCGCGAAGACCTCAACCCGCTGGAAGAAGCCGAGGCGCTGCAGCGCCTGATCAGCGAATTCACCCTGACCCATGCCGAGGCCGCCGAGGCCGTCGGCCGCTCGCGCGCGGCGGTGTCCAACCTGCTGCGCCTGCTGGAGCTGCCGGTGGCGATCCGCCTGCTGCTGGAAACCCGCCGCCTGGAAATGGGCCACGCCCGCGCGCTGCTGACCCTGGCCCCCGAGCTGGCCGGCAAGCTGGCGCAGGAAGCGGCCGATGAAGGCTGGTCGGTGCGTGAGGTCGAGCGCCGTGCGCAGGCCTTCGCCGCCGGCAAGGTGCCGAGCAACCGTCCGGTGGCCACGCCGAAGGTGCAGCAGGCCGATATCGCTTCGTTGGAAACCGAGCTGTCCGAATCGCTGGGTGCCAAGGTGGCGATCAGCCACGGCCGCGGTGGCAAGGGCAAGCTGATCATCCATTACACCGACCTGGATACCCTGGACGGTGTGCTGGAAAAGCTGCGCACGCGCCAGGGCTGAGCCCGGCGCAGTGACAGGGGTGCGGCCTGTTCCCGCCGCGTCCTGTAATTGACAGGGAACGCACCGCCGCGCGCGCCGGGGGATGCACTGCTCTCCGGCCCGTGGCCCATCCAGGGAGCAGGACATGACCATTGAAGTAGACAACGTCAGCCCGGGCGGCAGCCCGATCCTCGTGCACAGCCGCGAGAAGGACTTCACGCCGGCGCACGGCGAAGAACACATCGAGGCGATCAGCGCGCATATCGAGCGCCATCTGGGGCCCGTCTCCGGGGTCTTCCACGAAATCATCTCCGACATCGTGCATATCGATGTGCACGTGGTGCCGGCCACCGAAGCCCATCCTTATCTGCGCCTGGTGACCTCGGGCATGAGCGATCTGCCGATGACCCTGCCCGAAGGTGCACCCGGCTCGGCGTACATGGAGTTGATGGTGACCCTGCCGGCCGACTGGCCGATCAGCGATGGCGCCTTCGAGGATGAGCGCAACTACTGGCCGGTGCGTCTGCTGAAGACGCTGGCGCGGCTGCCGCACGAGTACGACACCTGGCTGGGCTTCGGTCACACCATTCCCAACGGTCATCCGTCCGAGCCGTATGCCGATGGCGTGGGGTTCGACGGGGCCATCGTGCTGCCGCCGGTCACCACTCCGGACGACTTCGGCTCGCTGGAGCTGGACGATGGCAAGATCATCCAGTTCATGGCCATCGTGCCGCTGTATCCGCAGGAGATGGACCTGAAGCTGAAGAAGGACGCCGAGACCCTGCTGGACCGTTTCGACGCCAAGGACATCAAGGATGTGATCGAGCCTGGCCGCGTCAACGTGGCGAAGAAGCGTTTCGGTTTGTTCTGAGGCCGGTAACATCAGGGGCCTGTACTTCTGCTTCCAGGCCCTGCCATGACCATCCTGCTCACCGGCGCTGCCGGCTTCATCGGTGCCTACACCGCCCGCGCGCTGCTGGAGGCCGACCAGTCCGTGGTCGGCCTGGACAACTTCAACGACTACTACGACCCGCAGATCAAGCGCGACCGCGTGGCCGCGCTGTGCCCGACGCTGGACCTGCGCACCCTCGACCTGACCGACCAGCAGGGCCTGGCCGCGCTGTTCGACGAGGTGAAGCCGACGGCGGTGATCCATCTGGCTGCACAGGCGGGCGTGCGCTATTCGCTGGAAAACCCGCAGGCCTACGTCGACAGCAATCTGATCGGCTTCGTCAACATGCTCGAGCTGTGCCGCCACCGTGGCGTGCAGCATCTGGTGTATGCCTCCAGCAGCTCGGTCTACGGTGATTCGGCCACGCCGCCGTTTTCCGAAGACCAGCGCGTGGACCAGCCGCGCTCGCTGTACGCGGCGACCAAGGCGGCCAACGAGCTGATGGCCTACACCTACGCACAGCTGTACGGCCTGCATGCCACCGGCCTGCGCTTCTTCACCGTGTATGGCCCGTGGGGCCGGCCGGACATGGCGCCGCTGCTGTTCTCGCGCGCGGTGCTGGCCGGGCGGCCGATCGATGTGTTCAACGAAGGCCGCATGCAGCGCGACTTCACACATGTCTCCGACATCGTGGCCGGTATCCTCGGCGCGCTCGCGCATCCGGCCGATGGTCCGGTGCCGCACCGGGTGTTCAACCTCGGCAACCATACGCCGGTCGAGCTGGAGCGCTTCATCAGCGTGATCGAGCAGGCTGCCGGCCGCCCTGCGCAGAAGGTCTACAAGCCGATGCAGCCGGGCGACATGGTGCGCACGATGGCGGATACCCGGCGTGCACATGACGCATTCGGCTTCGACGCGGTGACCCCGATCGAAGCGGGGCTGCCGCCCGTCGTGCAGTGGTGCCGCGAGTATTTTGGCGACCGCGCCTGAGGAGGGATCCTCACACAGCCGGATTCATCTTCGGATAACCTTGGCTTCGGAGAATGCGCGGTCTTTGTTCCCTCTTGGCCGAGTCCCCCCATGAGCCAACCCGAGCTTTCCGTCGTCGTCCCCGTGTTCAACGAGCGCGACAACGTCGCGCCACTGGTGGCCGAAATCACCGCTGCTCTGCGTGGCCGCTTGCCGTTCGAGATCGTCTACATCGATGACCACTCGCGCGATGACACCCTGGCAGTGCTGCAGGGCCTGAAGGCCACCACCCCGGAACTGCGGGTGCTGCACCACGTGAACCAGAGTGGGCAGAGCACGGCGGTGCGCACCGGCGTCAAGCACGCCCTGGCGCCGTGGATCGCGACTCTCGATGGTGACGGGCAGAACGATCCTGCCGACATTCCCAAGCTGCTGGCTGCACGTGATGCCGCAGCGGCGCAGGTGAAGCTGTTCGCCGGCTGGCGCGTCAACCGCCAGGACAGCGGCAGCAAGCGCTGGGCCAGCAAGTGGGCCAATGCCATCCGCGCACGCATGCTGCGCGATGACACCCCCGACACCGGCTGTGGTATCAAGCTGTTCGAGCGCAGCGCGTTCCTCGACCTGCCGTATTTCGACCACATGCACCGCTACCTGCCAGCGCTGATGCAGCGTGCCGGCTGGAAGACCACCAGCGTGCCGGTCAACCATCGCCACCGTACCGCCGGCGTTTCCAAGTACAACAACCTGGGCCGTGCGCTGGTCGGCATCCGTGACCTGCGCGGCGTGGCGTGGCTGATCACCCGCAGCAAGCGCACCGCGGTGGAAGAGCGATGATGGGCCTGGCCCTGCACTGGCTCGACCAGCCGCTGACCTGGCTGTACTGGACCGGCCTGCATGTGACCGGCTGGAAACTGATCGGCTACACCGGTGCGCTGATGTTCGGTGGGCGCTGGCTGGTCCAGTTCGTGGCCTCCAAGCGCGCTGGCAAGCCGGTCATCCCGCGCCTGTTCTGGTACATGAGCGTGGTCGGCAGCCTGATGACGCTGAGCTACTTCCTGTTCTCGGCCAAGCAGGACTCGGTGGGCGTGCTGCAGAACCTGTTCCCGGCGTTCACCGCGCTGTACAGCCTGCAGCTGGACATCAAGCACCGCGGCTGGAAACGGGACAAGGCCAGCCACTGAGCGCCCGGTAGCGCCGGGCCATGCCCGGCGGCTGTATCCGTTGGCCGCGCTGCGCGCTCGCGGGGCATGGCCCCGCGCTACCACGCGCCTTCGGCGCTGGGGTCCCGGCCTGCGGCCGGTCCCCGGTCCTGCCTGCTGTGGGTAGAGTCGACTGTCAGTCGACTATTGCGCGCAGCGCGGGGTTTGCTGTGTCTGGCGGAAGAGCAGCCGACTAACAGTCGGCTCTACCACGCGCCTTCGGCGCTGGGGTCCCGGCCTGCGGCCGTCCCCGGTCCTGCCTGCTGCGCAGGCAGGACCTTCGTCCCATGCCACGGGCGATGGGCGGTGCCATGATCGGGGTCTGCCTTCCCGGGAACCTGTGCTCGTGAAAACCCGTCTTGCTGTCGCCCTGCTGCTCGCCCTGTCCACCCCCGCCGTGGCCCTGGCCGCACCGCCCGCCGCCGCCGCACCGGCCAGCGTGGCCACCGAATCGCCCGCCGATGCCGCCTTCCGCGCGCTGTACGAAAAGGAATGGAAGTGGCGCCAGCAAGGCGGTGGTGAGGCCAGCGAGGACGAAGACGCCCCGGCCAACGCCACCCGCATGCCCGACGTCGGCCCGGCCGCGCAGCAGGCGCGCCTGAAGGTGTGGGATGAAACCCTCGCTGCGCTGAAGAAAATCGACCCGAAGACTCTGTCGCCCGACAACCAGGTCAACTACGCGATCTACCGCGATCAGGTGTTCAACCTGGCCGAAGAAGTGCGCCTGCGTGGCTACGAGATGCCGTTCAACGCCGACTCCTCGTTCTGGTCCAACCTGTCCTTCATGGCCCGGCGCGAGATGAAGACCGTGCAGGACTACCAGAACTACATCGCACGCCTGAACGATGTACCGCGTTACTTCGGCCAGCAGACCGAAAACATGCGCGCTGGCCTGAAGCGCGGCTTCAGCGTGCCGCGCGCGGTGCTCGATGGCCGCGAAGTGTCCATCGCCACCGTCGCCGAGCTGATGGATCCCACCGAGTCGCCGCTATACGCACCGTTCAAGAAGCTGCCCAACAGCATTCCGGCCGCAGAGCAGGCCAGGCTGCAGGCGCAGGCGCGCGAAGCGATCAGTGGCAAGGTCGTGCCGGCGTTCCAGCAGCTGCGCACCTTCTTCGTCAACGAATACGTGCCTCAGGCGCGCACCACGCTGGCCGCCGAAGCGATGCCGGGCGGCAAGGCGTACTACAAGCAGCAGATCCACGAATACACCACGCTGGACCTGTCGCCGGACGAGATCCATCGCATCGGTCTGGATGAAGTTGCACGCATCCAGAAGGAAATGAACGACATCATCAAGCAGGTGAAGTTCAAGGGCAGCTTCGCCGAGTTCCTGACCTTCCTGCGCACCGATCCGCAGTTCTATGCCAAGACGCCGGAAGAGCTGCTGTCGCGCGCCGCATGGATCTCCAAGCGGGCCGATGGCCAGCTGGGCAAGTACATGACGTTGCCGCGCGCGCGCTTCACCATCGTGCCGGTGCCGCCGGACATCGCGCCGTTCTGGACCGCCGGCCGCGGTGGCATGGGCACCTACTGGCTCAACACCTACAACCTGCCGTCGCGCCCGCTTTACAACCTGCCGGCGCTGACCCTGCATGAGTCCGATCCGGGTCACGCACTGCAGGGTGCCATTGCCGCCGAGCAGAAGAACCTGCCCGAGTTCCGCCGCAACGCCTATATTTCCGCTTATGGCGAAGGCTGGGCGCTGTACTGCGAGAAGCTGGGCGTGGAAATGGGCATCTACGAAACCCCGTATGAGGATTTCGGCCGCCTGACCTACGAGATGTGGCGCGCCACGCGCCTGGTGATCGACACCGGCGTGCACAGCAAGGGCTGGAGCCGCGAGCAGGCCTTGGCCTACCTGCGTGACCACACCGCGCTGAGCGAGCATGAAGTGACCACCGAAGTGGACCGCTACATTTCCTGGCCGGGCCAGGCGCTGAGCTACAAGCTGGGGGAGATCGCCATCGTGCGCCTGCGTGCGCAGGCAGAGAAGGAGCTGGGCGACAAGTTCGACATCAAGGGCTTCCACGACACCCTGCTCAAGCAGGGCTCGGTGCCCCTGCCGGTGCTGGAACAGCAGATCCAGGCCTACATCGCCGAACGCAAGAAGGCCTGACCGTGCAAGGGTAGTGCCGGCCGCTGGCCGGCAACCCGCATGCACCGCAAACGTTCGACATTGCCGGCCAGCGGCCGGCACTACCAGGGATCGGAAAACGGGGTCGGATCGCACGATCCGACCCCGTGGTCTTTCAGCCCACCGCCCTTGGCTTGGCCACGCGTGCTGCAAAGGTCGGCAGCACCAGCAGGGTCAGCACGGTGGCGGTGATCAGGCCACCGATTACCACCGTGGCCAGCGGCTTCTGCACTTCCGCACCGGAACCGCTGGCGATCGCCATCGGAATGAAGCCGACGATCGCCACCAGCGCCGTGGTCAGCACCGCGCGGATGCGGCTCGACGCACCGTTGATCGCCGCCTGCAGCGGCAGGTCACCGGCATCCAGGCGCTCGCGGATCGCCTGCATCAGCACCAGGCCGTTCAAGGTGGCCACGCCGGAGACGGCGATGAAACCAACCGCCGCCGACACCGAGAACGGCATGCCACGCAGCAGCAGCGCAAGAATGCCGCCGACCAGCGCCAACGGTACGCAGCTGAACACCAGCACGGCTTCCTTGCCGCTGCGCAGGGCCATGAACAGCAGGCTGCCGATCAGCAGGAACACCACCGGCACCACCGTCGCCAGCCGCTTCTCCGCGCGCTGCAGATTCTCGAACTGGCCACCCCAGGTCAGGTAGGCGCCTGGCGGCAATGCAACATCAGCCACCGCCGCCTGTGCCTCGCCGACGAAGCCGCCCAGATCGCGGCCACGCACGTTGGCCTGCACCACCACACGGCGGCTGCCGTTGTTGCGGCTGATCTGGTTCGGTCCTTCGCTGACCGTGATGCGCGCGACCGACGACAGCGGAATCACCAGCCCCGCGGGCGTGGCGATCGGCAGCGAGGCCAGCTGGTCCGGATCATTGCGCGAGGCATCGTCCAGGCGCACCACCACGTTGAAGCGACGGTCGCCTTCGAAGATCTTGCCGGCGGCGGTACCACCGATGCCGGTGGCCAGCGCGTCACTCACATCCGCCGCGGTCAGGCCGTACTGCGCCGCAGCCACGTGATCGATCGCCACGTTGAGCGTGGGCAGGCCGGAGATCTGTTCGACCCGCACATCGGCCGCGCCCTCCACCGCGCGCAGCTTCAGCGCCACCTGGTCGGCCACCTTCTGCAGCTGGCTGAAGTCATCGCCGAAGATCATCACCGCCAGATCGGTACGCACACCGGAAATCAGCTCGTTGAAGCGCAGTTCGATCGGCTGGCTGAACTCGAAGCTGTTGCCCAGCTGCTGCCCGGCCAGCTTTTCGAAGCGTGCCACCAGTGCATCCTTGCCCAGTTTCGGATCCGGCCAGTCCTTGCGTGGCTTGAGCACGATCACGCTGTCGGAGATGTTGGTCGGCATCGGATCGATCGCCGCCTCGGCGGTACCGGTGCGCGAGAACACGGTTTCCACTTCCGGCTGCTTGGCAATCGCCTTTTCCAGTGCCAGCTGCATCGCCAGCGACTGCTCCAGAGACGTCGACGGCACGCGCAGGGCCTGCATCGCCACGTTGCCTTCGTCCAGCGTCGGCATGAACTCGCGGCCCAGCAGCGAGAACGAACCAATGCCCACCACCACCATCATCACCGTGCCTACCACCACCGTGCGCGGATGGTC
Source organism: Stenotrophomonas sp. 1L-E-5-B-C3 (assembly GCF_057292075.1). Classification (NCBI taxonomy): domain Bacteria; kingdom Pseudomonadati; phylum Pseudomonadota; class Gammaproteobacteria; order Lysobacterales; family Lysobacteraceae; genus Stenotrophomonas; species Stenotrophomonas sp. 1L-E-5-B-C3. The sequence goes on along the minus strand of NZ_JBXAWS010000011.1, from coordinate 103,064 downwards.
CACGGCCTTGCGGATCACCGGTTCGATGCGCGCGCGCAGCACGCGGATCAGCTTGGTTTCGTGCTCGCCATCATCGGCATGCGCATCGCCATCCTTCACCTTCGGCTCGCGCACCAGCAGCGCGGCCATCGCCGGCACGAAGGTGAAGGAGAAGATGAAGGCACCGATCAGGGCCAGCATGAACGTGGCCGCCATCGGGTGGAACGTCTTGCCCTCCACGCCTTCCAGGGTGAGGATCGGCGCGAACACCAGCAGGATGATCAACTGGCCGAAGGCCGCCGGGCGTGCCATCTTCATCGCCGAATCGGCGGCCACGCGCAGGCGTTCCATCGCGGTCAACGCACGACCCAGTTCGGCGCGGCGCTGGCCCAGCATCAGCAGCGTCGATTCGACCACGATCACCGCACCGTCCACCAGGATGCCGAAGTCCAGTGCACCCAGGCTCATCAGGTTGCCGCTGATGCCGAAGCGGTTCATGCCGATCACTGCGAACAGGAACGACAGCGGAATCACCAGCGCGGTGATCGTTGCTGCACGCAGGTTGCCCAGCAGCAGGAACAGCACCACCACCACCAGCAGCGCACCCTCGGTGAGGTTCTTGGCCACGGTCTTGATGGTCGAATTGACCAGCACGCTGCGGTCCAGCACCGGTGCCGCCACGATGTCGGCCGGCAGCGACTTGTTGACCTGTTCCAGGCGCGCGGCCGCGGCCTGGGCCACGGTGCGGCTGTTGCCGCCGGCGATCATCAGCGCGGTACCCAGCACGGCTTCATGGCCGTTGCGGCTGGCCGCACCCAAGCGCGGTGCGCGGCTCAGGTCGACGTCGGCCACATCGGCCACGCGCACCACCACGCCATTGCGGGTGGCTACCGGGGCCTGTGCCAGATCGTCGGTGGTCAGCGCCAGGCCGTCGGCACGTACCACCAGGCCTTCGCCGGCACGCTGTACGAAACCGGCACCGGCCTGCACGTTGGAACGCTGCAGGGCAGTGACCAGGTCGGCCAGGCCGAGTCCGTGCGCGGCCAGCCTCGCACTGTCCGGATGCACGCCGTATTCCTTGACGTAGCCGCCGACCGTATCGACGCCGGCCAGCCCCGGGCTGGAACGCATCTGCGGCGCGATGATCCAGTCCTGCACGGTGCGCAGGTAGGTCGCACGTTCTTCCGGCGTACGCAGCAGGTTGCCTTCCGGCGTGCGGTAGACCTCGCCGGCCTGCCAACCCGCTTCACCGGGCTTGGCCAGCTTGGCCGGATCGAACGCGGTGAAGTCCACGGTCCACATCAGCACCTCGCCGAGGCCGGTGGTGACCGGCGACAGCATCGGCGACGCGCCATCGGGCAGGTCTTCCGATGCTTCGCGCATGCGTTCGGCTACCTGCTGGCGGGCGAAGTAGATGTCGGTGGCATCGGTGAAGATCGCGGTGACCTGCGAGAAGCCATTGCGCGACAACGAACGGGTGGTGGTCAGGCCGGGAATGCCGGCCAGCGCGGTTTCCAGCGGGTAGGTCACCTGCCGTTCGATCTGCTCCGGCGTCAGCGCCGGTGCCACCGTGTTGATCTGCACCTGGCGGTTGGTGATGTCCGGCACTGCGTCGATCGGCAGCTTGCCCAGCTGGAACAGGCCCATGGCGGCGATCAGCGCCGCCATGAACACCACCAGCCAGCGGTGGCGTACCGCTGTTTCAATGATCAGCTTGAACATGATCGCCTCCTCAGTGGCCGTGCTCGGCTTCGCCCTTGGCCAGTTCGGCCTTGAGCAGGAAGGCATTGCTGCCAACGATGCGCTCGCTGCCGGTCAGCCCACCGAGGATCTCGATGCGGTCGCCGGCACGGCGTCCGGCCAGCACCGGCTGCGCCTTGAAACCGCCTTCGACGGCGACGAACACTGCACTGCTGCCGTCGACGTTCTGCACCGCATCGGCCGGCACGCTGAGCGAACCGTCCTGGCCTTCGGTGACCACCACCGCCGATACCGGCGAACCGGCCGGCGGCAAGGAGGCGTCCACCGGCGTGGCACGGATCACCGCCACGCCGCCCTGCTGGCGGACATCGGCGGCCGAACCGGTGACGGTGGCGGTGAAGCTGCCACCCGGCACGCTCACTTCCAGCTTCATGCCGGGCGTGACCTGCGCGGCCAGCGCCGGCGGCGCGGTGAACACCAGTTCGTTCATGCTCGGATCGGCGACGTCAGCCACGGCACTACCGGCAGCGACCACGCCGCCCGGTGTGACCTGCACGTTGCCGACGATGCCGGCCACCGGGCTGGTGATGCGTACGCGGCCACTGGCATCGGGCGCACCGTTGGCGGCGGCCTGGGCCTGCGCGGCGGCCGCCTGGGCCTGTGCCGCCAGCGAACGCGCGCGCGAGGTTTCCAGCTCCTGGCGGGCGACCACGCCCTGGTCGACCAGCGCCTTGTCGCGACCGTAGGCCAGGCGTGCGGCCTCGGCTTCAGCCGATGCGGCCAGCGCATTGGCGCGGAACACCGCTGCCTCGCCACTGACCACGATGGCCAGTGCCTGGTTCTGCTTCACCGCCGTGCCCGGCGCGACCAGCACGCGTTCGACCCGGCCGGTCACCGTGGATGCCACCGAGGCACGTGCGCCCACCGACGGTTCGACCCGGCCGGACAGGCGCGTGGAGCCACCGCCACCACGGCCGATGGCGACCACCTCGATACCGGACGCCTTGATCTGTTCCTGGGTCAGCTGCACCACGCCTTCATCGGCGTCGGCGGGAGCCTTGGCGGTTTCCGCCTTGGCTTCCTTGCTGTCGGCAGCATGGCCGTGGCCATCATCGTTGCCTGCCTTGGCGGTGGTCGCATCCACCGTTTCCGGCGTCTGCGCGTTGCCGGCGCAGCCGGCCAGGAACACGGCCAGCAGGACGCCGCCGATCAGCGGAAAAGTACGGGAGAGAGTCATGGGGCCTCCACAAAGGGGGCGCGCCCTTCAAGGCGCGCAAGATCGATTTCGGCGCCGACGCGCGACAGGCGTGCGTCCACGGCGGTGCCGCGGGCGGCGATGAGGGCGCTGCGCGTGCTGCGCAGTTCCAGCTGCGAGATGCGTCCTGCGTCGAAGCCGACCCGGGCCAGCCGATACGCCTCCTCGGCAGCGACCACGCTTTCGTCGGAGGCACGGGTGCGGCTGCCGGCGGCCTTCAGTCCAGCCACGGCGGAGAGGCGCGCGGCCTCGCTGTCACGGCGTTGCTGGTCCAGACGGGCTTCGGCCGCGCGCTGGTCGGCATTGGCGGCGCGGATGCCACCGCGGTTACGGTCGAACAGCGGGATGCTGAGGCTGACCCCGAGGTTGTAGGCGCGCTCGCCGCCCTCGCGGAAGCGTGTCTGTGCGGCAGTGACGCTGAGGTCGGGCAGGGCGCGCTTGCGCTCCACATCGACCAGCTTGCCCGCTGCATCGGCTTCGGCCTCGGCGATGCGCACCGCCAGCGCGGCATCGGTGGCGCCACGCGGCAGCGGCGGAGCACGGTCGAGCAGGCTGTTGTCGATCGACTGCACCGGTGCATCCAGCAGCGCGGCGCCAGCCAGGCGGGCCAGTGCGGCGTCGCGGAAGGCCTGTGCCTCATCCAGCGCGGCGCTGGCGTTGGCCACTTCGCTCTGCGCCTGCACCGCACGCAGCTGCGGCTCGCGGCCCTGCTTGACCATCGCGTTGACGGCGTTGGCGTCGTCGCGGGTGAGGGTCAGTGCCTCTTCGGCCAGGCTGTAGCGGCGCAATGCACTTTCCGCCTGTGCATAGACCACCGCCAACTGGCTGGCCACATCGCTGCGGCTTTGGGCGCCACGCAGGTTGGCCGCCTGTGCCTCGGCGCGGGCGGCACGGACGCGCGCGCCGCGCTGGCCCCATACCTCCAGGGGCTGGGACAGGGTGAGCACGGTATCGGCCTTGCCCATGCCGCCATAGGAGCCGGTGCCCCACGCGTTCTCGGCGGAGTAGGAGAGGGAAGGATTGGGCAACGCACGGGCCTGGTCGGCACGGGCATCGGCGGCTTCGGCCAGCGCCGCGCCGACACGGGTGCCGGGCAACTGGTCGAGGCGTTCAAGCAGGGTGTCGTAGGAAGGGGCGGCTTGCGCCGACGCCTGCATTGCCGGGACAAGGCCCAGCAGTACAGCGACGACCAGCCCGGCCGCGCGCGGCGACCGAGGTGTCAGGATCGACATAGGGGGATTCCGGTTGTGAGTGAAACGGGAGCCCGCGATTGCGGGACGCGCTCAACTCACGCCCGGGGGGGACGCGTCAATTCATCCTGGGCGACCGCATAGGTCGCCACGTCGCCGGCATTCATCCAGCGCGCCGGCAGCGGCGTACCGAAGGCGGCGAAATCGTTCGCCGGCAGGCTCAGCGTGGAGTGGTGGCAGTGGTTATGCGTGCAGGCACCGGTGTGCTTGCTGTCGCTGTCACCGCCTGCGTCGTCCGCGAGGGATTCGACATGGGCGCTGCTGGCATGCGGTTCCACCGCACACACCAGTGCGTCGGCCACCGGCACGACCACGAATGCCGCCATCAGCAGCATCATCAGGTACGTACGCAGTTGGCGGGTGATCCGGCGCATGGAGGGGAGGCTAGCAAGCGGTTTTCGCCGGATACAATATCAATGGTGACCTCGGGAATTCGTCGGAACCTCCCGTTCAGGTGCGCCGGGCGTGGGGTCGGATCCCGTTCCTCTGGAACGGGCTCTGGCCCCGGCACATTGCTGCCGGCCAGCGGCCGGCACTACCGGTCTGCAGGCAGCTTCGCGATCACCTTGATCTCGAACTGGAACCCATACAGCCAGGTCACGCCGACTGCCTTGGTAGGTGTCGACCTTGGTCGACACGCTTTTCGGCCCCCGACACATTGCCGGCCAGCGGCCGGCACTACCGGTCTGCGGGCAGCTTCGCGATCACCTTGATCTCGAACTGGAACCCGTACAGCCAGGTCACGCCGATGCCGGTCAGGGTCGGGTGCGGTGCTTCGCCCCAGTACTCGGGCACGATCGCCCAGGCCTTCTCGAAGTTCTTCTCGGGGTCGACCAGGAACACGGTCACGTCGACCACGTCATCGAAGCTGCAGCCAGCGGCAGCCAATACCGCATTGAGATTTTCGAAGGCACGGCGCACCTGAGCTTCGAAGTCCGGCTCCGGCGAGCCGTCCTCGCGGCTACCCACTTGGCCGGAGACGAACAGGAAGCCATTGGATCGGATCGCCGGCGAGTAGCGGTTGCGCTCGTACAGGGCCTGGCGGCCGACAGGGAAAACGACATCACGCTGTGACATGGGGAGGAACCCGTGGGAGAGAACGCCATCCTCCCCCGCCAGCGCTGTCTGGATAAACCGCGATGATCGGCCTAGATTGATTGCCAATTCCAAACAATCATGGCCTGCCATGGACCGTTTCGAGGCGATGCGGGCGTTTGCCCGAGTGGTGGAGACCGGCAGCTTCACTCGCGCCGCGCAGACCCTGCAGATCAGCCGCACCACGGCCACCCAGCTGGTGCAGCAGCTGGAGGCGCATCTGCGGCTGCGCCTGCTCAACCGCACCACGCGCCGGGTCAGCGTCACCGCCGACGGCGCGGCCTACTACCCGCGCATCGCCCGCCTGCTGGCCGAGCTGGAAGAGGTGGAGGGCGGGCTGGGCGATGCCGCCACTCAGCCGCGTGGCCGCCTGCGCGTGGACGTGCCTGGACCCTACGCGCGGCTGCGGCTGGTACCGGCGCTGCCGGATTTCCAGGCGCGCTATCCGGAGATCCAGCTGGACATCGGCGTGAGTGACCGCGAGGTCGACGTCATCGCCGACAACGTCGATTGCGTGATTCGTGGTGGCACTCCAGCCGACCCGGCGCTGGTGGCGCGGCCGCTTGGCGCGCTGCCGATCGGTTTCCACGCCAGCCCGGGCTATGTGCAGCGCTTCGGCCTGCCGACAGACCCGCGCGCGCTGGAAGGGCCCGATCACCACATGGTCGGTTTCCTCAGCCCGCGCAGTGGCCGCGCCCGCGTGTTCACTGCACAGCGTGGCGATGAGCGCGTCGAGGTGCAGGGCCGCTATACGGTCGGCTTCGACGACGGCAACGCCTATCTGGCGGCTGCGTTGGCGGGGCTCGGCGTGGTGGCGCTGCCCAGCTACATGGCCGATCCGCACGTGGCGCGTGGCGAACTGCTGCCGCTGCTGCAGGACTGGCAGCTGCCACCGATGCCGATGCATGTGATGTTCCCGCCCAACCGGCACATGAGCCAGCGTCTGCGGGTGTTCATCGATTGGGTGGTGGCGGTATTGGGGTGAAATCCGCTTATCTGTAGAGCCGAGCCCACGCTCGGCTGCTTCTGGCTGCAACGTTCAAGGCCCGCGCTTCGCGCGTGAGCCGAGCGCGGGCTCGGCTCTACAGGGGGCTTCCTGCTGCAGGCATGCGAAAATCACCACAGCACGCAACAGGAAACAGCAACACGCATGAGCCGCATCGTCGCACTGGATACCGAAACCACCGGCATCTCCCACCGCCTGGGGCACCGGGTCATCGAAATCGGTGCCGTCGAACTGATCGATGGCCAGCTGACCGGTCGCCAGTTCCACACCTATCTGCAGCCGCAGCGCAAGGTGGACTGGGGCGCGCAGCGCGTGCACGGCATCAGCGATGCGATGCTGGTGGGCAAGCCGCTGTTCTCCAGCAAGGCTGCCGAACTGCTCGACTTCCTGCGCGGCAGCGAGATGGTCGCGCACAACGCCACCTTCGATGTGGGCTTCCTGGACAACGAGCTGCGCCTGGCGGGCATCCCCGGCACGCTGGCCCAGCATTGCCGCATTACCTGCAGCCTGAAGCTGGCGCGAGGGCGCTGGCCGGGCCAGGGCAACAAGCTGGACGATGTGCTGCAGCGCCTGCGCATCCCGGGTAACCGTGGCCTGCACGGCGCGTTGAAGGATGCCCATCTGCTGGCCCAGGTGATTCCTTACCTGCGCTGAGCTGGCCTGGTAGCTGTAGAGCCGAGCCCATGCTCGGCTGCTGCGCCCCGGAAGGACCGAGCCGAGCATGCGCTCGGTTCTACAGGGGGAGTGGCCGTCGCGTTCAGCCCCAGCCTGTGGGTAACTTGCGCAAGTGCTTGAACCCGTGCATAATGCGCGGCTCGCTGTGTCCGGTTTTCTACCGGGCGGCGTCCCCGGGAGCACGTCCCCGGCCGCCCAACGCCAGCGTAACCCTTTGATTCTCTTGACGTGTGGTGGGCAACCATCGAGGCCGCCGTCTCCCGGGCTACGGGCTGACACAACTTACTATCGAGGTGCGCCATGTCCCGCGTATGCCAGGTTTCCGGCAAGCGAGTGCAGACGGGTAACAACGTCTCGCACGCCAACAACAAGACCCGTCGTCGTTTCCTGCCGAATCTGCACGAGCGCCGCTTCTGGGTTGCCAGCGAAAACCGCTGGGTGAAGCTTCGTGTTTCCGCGCATGCATTGCGCACCATCGACAAGAACGGTATCGATTCCGTTCTGGCTGAGCTGCGTGCGCGCGGCGAAAAGGTCTGAGGAGTAGACGATCATGGCAGGCAAGCGCGATAAGGTCCGTATGATTTCGACCGCTGGTACCGGTCACTTCTACACGACCGACAAGAACAAGAAGAACACCCCGGGGAAGATGGAATTCTCCAAGTACGATCCGGTCGTGCGTAAGCACGTCCCGTACAAGGAAGGCAAGATCAAGTAATCCGTCAGGATTGCTGATCCCCGCGAAGAAACCCGCCCTTGTGGCGGGTTTTTTCATGCCCGGCGGTGGGGCCGGTGGGTGCCTGTGGGTGCCGACCGTTGGTCGGCACACTCCCCCGGTAGGTGCCAACCTTGGTTGGCACACTTATCCCACCCCCGGTAGGTGTCGACCTTGGTCGACACGCTGTCCCCCCCACCCGGTAGGTGCCAACCTTGGTTGGCACACTGCTTCAAAGCAGTCGAGCGCGGCTCGACTCTACACACCCCGCTGGGCAGAATGGCCCATCACCTCCCGACGGGCGACGCGATGCTGTTCGAGTGGTTGCTGGGTTCCTACCTGCTGCTGATCGACTGGCTGATCCGGCTGGTCGCGCTGTGCTGGATCCCCACCCGAACCACGCCGGGTGCGGCGCGCAGCTGGCTGCTGCTGGTCGGCTTCGTGCCGCTGCTGGGCCTGCCGCTGTACCTGCTGTTCGGCCACCCGTGGCTGTCACGCGAGCGTATCCGCCGCCAGGCCGAGGCCTCGCAGGTCATCCGCGAGGAACAGGCGCTGCAGCATCGCCTGCGCTGGACCCCGCAGCCGGACACTGCCTGCGCCGAGATCGTGCCGCTGGTGCAGCGCCAGGGTGATTTCATGCCGGTGCACGGCAACGCGGTCGACCTGCTGACCGACTACGACGAATCGCTGCACACGCTGATCGCCGACATCGACCAGGCCGAAGACCGCGTGCACCTGCTGTACTACCTGATGTTTGACGACGCGGTGGGCGAGGCGGTGGTCGAGGCGCTGCAGCGTGCCGCCGCGCGTGGCGTGCAGTGCCGTGTGCTGCTCGATGCGGTGGGCGCCAAGCGTGGCCTGCGCGCCTATCGCAAGCGCCTTGAAGCGCGTGACATCGAGGTGCGCGCGATGCTGCCCGGCGGCCTGCGCTGGCGCCGCAGCGGGCGCATGGACCTGCGCAACCACCGCAAGATCGCGGTGATCGACAACGAAGTGGCCTACGTCGGTTCGCAGAACCTGGCCGGCCCCGGGTTCGTGCCCGGTCACCCGAACCGCGAGCTGGTGGCGCGCGTGCGCGGCCCGGCGGTGGCGCATCTTGAAGCGGTGTTCGCCAGTGACTGGTACATGGAAACCGGCCAGCGCCTGGACGTGATCGCCGATGTGCCCGAGTGCAGCGACGACATCGCCACCCAGCTGCTGCCCAGCGGGCCGGCATATCCCTATAGCAACGCACGTGATGCGGTGGCCGCGCTGATCCACCTGGCGCGGCGGTGGCTGGTGATGGTCACCCCGTACTTCGTGCCCGACGAAGCCACGTTGAGCGCGCTGCGCATCGCCGCATTGTCCGGTGTGCAGGTGCAGCTGATCCTGTCGGCCAGCAACAACCAGCGGCTGACCTCGTGGGCGCAGGAGGCGTACTACGACGAACTGCTGCGTTGTGGTGTACGCATCGCCCTGTACGAACCACAGTTCCTGCACGCCAAGCACATGAGCGTGGACGAGGACATCGCCGTGCTGGGCTCGATCAACATGGATATCCGCTCGTTCGCGCTGAATGCCGAGATCGGCCTGATCTGCTACGACCACGCGCTGGTGAAGCAGTTGTGCGAGATCGAGGATGGCTATCTGCGTGAGTCGCGACAGCTGGACCTGCAGCAGTGGCGCAGCCGCCCCACGTGGCGGCGTAGCCGCGAGGGCATCGCACGCTTGGCCGATGCGTTGATGTAAGGCAATGCCGGCCGCCCATTTCGGCAATCCGGCCTGTCATCGCCGATGGCCTACAATCGGCACATGACTGATTCACCGCGTAATGGCGAACTGGACCTGGCAATCATCGGTGGTGGTGCGGCCGGGGTGCTGGTGGCGATCCAGGTACTGCGCCAGGCCAAGGCGCCGCTGGCGCTGGCCATTTTCGAACCCGCCTCGCAGCTGGCGCAGGGCATCGCCTATGCCACGCCGTGGCCGGAGCATCTGCTGAACGTGCCGGCGGCGAAGATGAGTGCGTTTGCCGACCAGCCCGGCGATTTCCTCGACTACCTGATGGCCGCCAACGCCTACCCGGGCGAGGCGCGCGAGGTGCTGGGCGAGCGTTACGTGTGCCGCCACTACTTCGCGGCCTACCTGCAGCAGCGCCTGCAGGACGCTGCCGCAGCCAGCCCGGCGCAGCTGCAGGTGATCGCGCAGCCGGTACTGGGCCTGCAGCCGGATGACCACGGCTACCAGCTGACGCTCGGCGATGGCCACACGCTGCACGCCGCGCAGGCGGTGCTCGCCACCGGCAACAGCATGCGCCCGCTGCCGGTGGCCGGTGCCGATGCGCTGCCTGCCGACGATGTGATCGAGGCCTGGGACTACGACGGCGTACGCACCCTGGCCGGCGAACAGGCTGTAGCCATTGTCGGCTCCGGCCTGAGCATGGCCGACACCGTGCTGGCGCTGGTCGCCGCCGGCCACAGCGGACCGCTGCATGTGATCTCGCGCCATGGCCTGCTGCCGTTGCCGCACGCGCATGGTGGCCTGCCCACGTTCGACCCGGCCACGCTGCTGCCGATGAACCTGCGCCAGCGCCTGCGCGCGTTGCGCGGGTTCGCACGCCAGTCACAGGCCGACGGCCTGCCGTGGCAGGGCGTGATGGACCGCATCCGTCCGCACGGGCAGGCGCTGTGGTGCAGCCTCGATGAGGCGGACCAGCGCCGCTTCCTGCGCCATGTGGTGCGCTATTGGGACGTGCATCGCCACCGCATCGCCGAAGAAGTGGATGCGCAGCTGCAGTCCCTGCAGGACAGCGGCCAGCTGCGTATCCACCGGTCCCGCCTGCAACGCGTCTGGCGCGACGGCAATGCGCTGCAGCTGTCCGGCCGCGATGCCTCGGGCAATGAACAGCAGTGGACGATCAGCGGGGTGATCAACGCCACCGGCGTGGAGACCCGCGCCAGCGCGCTGCGCAATCCGTTGCTGCAGCAGCTGCAGGCCGATGGGCTGGCGCGCCCCGGCCCGCACGGGCTGGGCCTAGACAGCACGGTGCCGGGCGATCGCCTGTGTGCCGCCGGTGGCCAGCCGCAGGCACGGCTGGGCGTGCTCGGCAGCCTGCGCATCGGCAGCCTGTGGGAAAGCCTGGCGGTGCCTGAACTGCGTCAGCAGGCGCAGGCACTGGCAACCCAGGTGGTCGCAGGAGCCGCGACGGTGATGCCGTAAAATGGGGGCATGGATGTCTCCCACCTGCTTGATGGCCTGAACCCGGCCCAGCGCGAAGCCGTCTCCGCTCCCCCCGGCCACCACCTGGTGCTGGCCGGTGCCGGTTCCGGCAAGACCCGCGTACTCACCCACCGCATCGCCTGGCTGCATGAAGTCGATGGCGTGCCGACCCACGGCATTTTCGCGGTGACCTTCACCAACAAGGCGGCCGGCGAAATGCGCCACCGCATCGACGCACAGCTGCCCAATGGCAGCCGTGGCATGTGGATCGGCACCTTCCATGGCCTGGCCAACCGCCTGCTGCGCCTGCACTGGCAGGACGCGAAGCTGCCCGAAGGCTTCCAGGTCATGGATTCGGACGACCAGCTGCGGCTGGTCAAGCGCGTGGTGCAGGCGCTGGAACTGGATGACGGCAAGTACCCGGCCAAGCAGATCGCGTGGTGGATCAACGCGCAGAAGGACGAGGGCCGCCGCCCACAGCACATCCAGCCCGAACCGCACGACGCGTGGCTGGAAACCATGCGCCAGGCCTACATCGAGTACCAGGCACGCTGCGACCGCGCCGGCCTGGTCGACTTCGCCGAGCTGCTGCTGCGCGCGCATGAGCTGCTGCGCGACAACCCGGCGTTGCTGTCGCACTACCGCGCGCGCTTCCGCGAGATCCTGGTAGACGAGTTCCAGGACACCAATGCCATCCAGTACGCCTTCGTGCGCGTGCTGGCCGGCGATTCCGGCCACGTGTTCGTGGTCGGTGACGATGACCAGGCCATCTACGGCTGGCGCGGTGCCAAGGTCGAGAACGTGCAGGGCTTCCTGCGCGACTTCCCGGGCGCGCAGACCATCCGCCTCGAACAGAACTACCGCTCCACCGCCAACATCCTCGGTGCCGCCAACGCGGTGATCGCGCACAACCCGGATCGCATCGGCAAGGAACTGTGGACCGACAGCGGCGACGGCGAGCCGATCGACCTGTACGCGGCGTACAACGAGATGGACGAAGCGCGCTACATCGTCGAGCGTGCCCGCCAGTGGGTGCGCGATGGTGGCAGCTACACCGAAGTGGCCGTGCTCTACCGCAGCAACGCGCAGTCGCGCGCGCTGGAAGAAGCACTGCTGAGCGAGCAGGTGCCGTACCGCGTGTATGGCGGCATGCGCTTCTTCGAACGTGCCGAAATCAAGGACGCGCTGGCCTACCTGCGCCTGCTGTCCAACCGCAACGATGACGCCGCCTTCGAACGCGCGGTCAATACGCCGACGCGTGGCATCGGCGACCGCACGCTGGACGAAGTGCGCCGCGAGGCGCGCGCGCAGGGTGTTTCGCTGTGGGAAGCGACCATGCTGGTCACCCAGGGCAGCGCGCTGGCCGCACGTGCGCGCAATGCACTGGCCGGCTTCCTGGTGCTGGTCAACGAGCTGCAGGCGCAGACTCTGCACATGACCCTGGCCGAGCGCGTGGACCACGTGCTGGCGCGCTCGCAGCTGCGCGAGCACTGGAGCAAGGAAAGCCGCAACGCGCTCGATTCGGAATCGCGCACCGACAACCTCGACGAACTGGTCTCGGTGGCCTCTCGCTTCGTGCGCCGCGCCGACGACATCGAGGAAGTGGGCGAGGACATGGACGAGCTGGTCGCATTCCTGGCCTATGCCGCGCTGGAGGCTGGCGAGGGCCAGGCGCAGGCGGGCGAGGAAGGCGTGCAGCTGATGACCCTGCACTCGGCCAAGGGCCTGGAATTCCCGCTGGTGTTCCTGGCCGGCCTGGAAGAAGGCTTGTTCCCCAGCGCACGTTCGCTTGAGGAAAGCGGCCGGCTGGAAGAAGAGCGCCGCCTGGCCTACGTGGGCATCACCCGCGCACGCCAGAAACTGGTGCTGAGCTACGCCGAATCGCGCCGCATCCATGGCCAGGACAACTACAGCCTGCCGTCGCGCTTCCTGCGCGAGATTCCGCGCGAGCTGCTGCACGAAGTGCGCCCGAAGGTGCAGGTCTCGCGGCCGGCCTCGATGGGCGCGAGCCGGGTAATGGGCCATGCCTCGATCGAGGCGCCGCCGCTGAAGCTCGGCGCGCTGGTCACCCATCCCAAGTTCGGCGAAGGCATGGTGACCGACTACGAAGGCAACGGCGCCCACGCCCGCGTGCAGGTCGAGTTCGCCGATGCCGGCAGCAAGTGGCTGGTGATGGCGTATGCCAACCTGACGGTGATCTGATCAACGTCAGGGGTCGGATCCCTCCCACAGGGAGGGCTCTGACCCTGGTGCGGAAAAACGCTGCCGAGCATGGCTCGGCTCTACAAGGGCGAGTACTCATGACCCGCAACGTGCTCTTCCTCTGCAGCCAGAACCGCCTGCGCAGCCCCACGGCCGAGCAGGTATTCGCCGATTGGCCGGGCATCGAGACGGCCTCGGCCGGGCTGCTGGCTGACGCCGAAGAAGTGCTCAGCCCGGAGCTGCTGCAGTGGGCCGATCTGGTCTTCGTGATGGAAAAGGCGCACCGCAACCGTCTGTCCAGCCGCTACAAGGCATGGCTGAAGGGCAAGCGGGTGATCTGCCTGGATATCCCGGACGACTACGAGTACATGGACCCGGTGCTGGTGGAGCTGCTGAAGCGCAAGGTGACGCCGTTCCTGCGTTGACTGGCTGTTGTAGAGCCGAGCCCATGCTCGGCTGCTTCTGGCTGGAAGAACAGCCGAGCACGGCTATGCCGGTCGTCCTGACCGGCACCCTTCGGGCCGTCGCAGGCGACGTTGGCAGCGGCTCCTGCCGCTACCTTCGACTCTACAATGGGGCCTGACATCTTCCAGGAACGCCCCGATGACCGAACCCACGCTGCACGTCACCGTGAAGTTGAACGCCAAGCTGCAGCCGGAGCATCGCCACGAGCTGTTCGAGGATCCGCTCGATGCGTTGCTGCAGGCGGCCGAGGTCGGCGGGATCACCGGCGGTGGCACCGCGATGTCCGACGACGGCGAGGTCGAGTACGGCGACATCGAAGTGGCGCTGGTCGATGCGGCCGGCGTGCCGAAGCTGATCGACCTGCTGGAGCAGCTGGGCGCGCCGAAGGGTTCGCAACTGCAGGGTGCGGACGAGGCTGATCGAGGCTTCGGCGTGACCGAGGGCCTGGGCATCTACCTGGATGGCCTGACCCTGCCGGACGAGGTCTACGAGCAGTGCGATTCCAACCACGTGTTCGAGCAGTTGTCCGAGCGCATCGATGGCCTGGGCGAGATCTGCAGCTGGTGGCAGGGCCCGACCGAGACCGCGCTGTACATGTACGGCGAATCGTTCGAGGCGATGCGTGATGCGATTGCTGAATTCGTCGGCAGCTACCCGCTGTGCCAGAACGCACGCGTGGTGCAGATCGCCTGAGGGCAGAAAATGTAGAGCCGAGCCATGCGCGGCTGCTTCTGGCGGGAAAAGCAGCCGAGCATGGCTCGGCTCTACAGAAGAGCGTTATCGGCCGGCTGACTGCCGGGCGTTGTCACGCTGCGCCATGTCCTTGCCCAGATGATAGCCGCCGTAGAACAGCACGAAGGCGGCGATGAGGCTCCAAAGGATGATCCTGAGGGGGCTTCGTGGTGTCGGCTTGCTGTCCTGCATGGGCGTTCTCCCAGGGCGGCGCGGTGCCGCTGGTCAAGCATGCGCTGCGGTCAGGGGGTGTGCAAGCCGGCGGTGCGCACACGCCGCTGCGCCGCGCCGGATTGATCCTGCTCAAGGCGCGCCCTGCACATCCGGTGTGCAATGGTGTTGTTCCCATCTGGCAGACCGCCACGGAGCCCCACCATGTACAAGCGCATCCTGATTGCCACCGACGGGTCAGAGCTGGCCGACAAGGGCCTGGCCAAGGGCCTGGAGCTGGCCAAGGACCTCAATGCCGAGGTCGATATCGTGACTGTATCCGAGCCTTGGGCCGTCGGGATGTACGACGCCATGGGCTGGAGCGTGGGCTACATGAACAGCCCCGAATACAAGGCCGACCGTGAGGAAGGCGCGCAGAAGGTACTGCAGCCGGCGCTGGCCAAGGCTGCCGAGCAGGGCATCACCGCCAACCCTGTGCATGTGCTGGACCGCTACGCCGCCGACGGCATCATCGAGACAGCAGGGGAGCGCAACAGCGACCTGATCGTGATGACCTCGCATGGCCGTCGTGGCGTGACCCGCGTGCTGCTGGGCAGCCAGACTGCCGAAGTGCTGGCACGCAGCACCCTGCCGGTGCTGGTCATCCGCTGATTCAAGCGTTCCCGGGGAGGGGACCCGACGCCGGCCGCAGGATGCGTGCCGGCGTCATCTTTTGTGGGCCGTGGCGATTGCCTTGTTGGGGTCGGATCCCTTTCCGCAGGAAAGGGCTCTGACCCCCGATCACATCACCAGCTGTACAGCTTCCAGTACACCGGCGACACGCCGTCCTTGTCGTTGTCGAAACGGCCATCGCCGTTCTTGTCGTACATGTAGAACGGTGCGCCGCGCGACGGGGTCACCTTGACCATGCGCAGCTGGCCGGACACACGGTATTCCTCGATCGTGTCGCCGTTGTCCATGGTGCGCTTGGACACATCCGCGCCCTTGACGTCCACCGGGGGAGCGCCGGCGCCGCTCAGGCTGGCGCAGCCAGCGAGCAGGAGCACGGAAGCCAGCATCAGGGTCTTCATCGGCGGGGGCCTTTGCCTGGAAAGAGCCTTGATTATGCCCCATCGCCGGGGCTGTGCCGTGTCGTCGCAGTGCAGGCACGGGCGCGTAGAATCGACCCATGAGCAGATTAGTCCTGATCGACGGGTCCAGTTACCTGTACCGCGCGTTCCACGCGCTGCCGCCCCTGTCCAATGCACAGGGCGAACCCACCGGCGCGCTGTTCGGCGTGGTCAACATGCTGCGCTCGACCCTGAAGGAGCGCCCGGCCTACGTGGCGTTCGTGGTCGATGCGCCCGGCAAGACCTTCCGCGATGACCTGTACGAGCAGTACAAGGCCAACCGCCCGCCGATGCCGGACGAGCTGCGCAGCCAGGTTGAACCGATGTGCCGCATCGTCGAAGCGCTGGGCATCAGCATCCTGCGCATCCCTGGCGTGGAGGCCGATGATGTGATCGGCACGCTGGCCCTGCAGGGCGTGGCGCAGGACCTGAAGGTGACCATCTCCACCGGCGACAAGGACTTTGCCCAGCTGGTGCGCCCGGGCATCGAACTGGTCAACACCATGACCGGCAGCCGCATGGATTCCGATGCGGCGGTGATGGAGAAGTTCGGCGTGCGCGCCGACCAGATCATCGACCTGCTGGCGCTGATGGGCGACACCGTCGACAACGTGCCGGGCGTGGAGAAATGTGGGCCGAAGACCGCCGCCAAGTGGCTGGCCGAGTACCAGCACCTGGATGGGGTGATGGCGGCCGCGCCGACCATGAAGGGCAAGATCGGCGAAAACCTGCGCGCCGCGCTGGAGCGCCTGCCGCTGAACCGCGAGCTGGTGACCATCCGCACCGACGTGGAGCTGGAGGCCAGCCCGACCACGCTGGCCCTGCGCGAGCAGGACGTGCCGGAGCTGACCGAGCTGTATGCGCGCTATGGCTTCACCCAGGCGCTGAAGGAGCTGGGTGCACCGCTGCCGGCGCCGACGGCCGCCAGCGAAGCAACGCCGAGCCTGCGTGGCACCGCCGCCGGCTTCGCCCGTGGCAGCGCCGAGGCACCGGCTGCCGGCACGCTGGATCCGGCCCTGGCCGCGCCGGGTGAATACGAGACCGTGCTGACCGCCGAGCAGCTGCAGGCCTGGGTCGAGCGCCTGCAGCAGGCGGACCTGATCAGTTTCGATACCGAAACCGATGCGCTGGACGCGATGCGTGCGCGCCTGGTGGGCATCAGCCTGGCGGTAGAGCCGGGCAAGGCCGCCTATATTCCGGTCGGCCACGATTACCCGGGCGCGCCGCCGCAGCTGCCGATGCAGCAGGTGCTGGACGCACTGCGCCCGGTGTTGCAGGACCCGGCGAAGAAGAAGCTGGGCCAGCACGGCAAGTACGACCTGCACGTACTGCGCCGCCACGGCGTGGAGGTGCAGGGCTACCACGACGACACCATGCTCGAGAGCTTCGTGCTCAATTCCACCGCCACCCGCCACGACATGGATTCGCTGGCCCTGCGTTACCTGGGCTACAACACCATCAAGTTCGAGGACGTGGCCGGCAAGGGCGCCAAGCAGATTCCGTTCTCGCAGGTGGGCATCGACGAAGCCAGCCGCTACGCGGCCGAGGACGCCGACATCACCCTGCGCCTGCACCGCGCGCTGCAACCGCAGCTGCTGGCCGAGCCGGCGCTGGACAGCGTGTACCGCGACATCGAGATGCCGCTGGTGCCGGTGCTCACCAGCATCGAAGCCAATGGCGTGCGGATCGATACCGTCGAGCTGCGCCGGCAGAGCCAGGACCTGTCCTCGCGCATGCTGGCCGCGCAGCAGAAGGCCACCGAGCTGGCCGGCCGCAGCTTCAACCTGGATTCGCCCAAGCAGCTGCAGGCGGTGCTGTTCGATGAGCTGAAGCTGCCGGCGGTGGTGAAGACCCCGAAGGGCCAGCCCAGCACCAACGAAGAGGCACTGGAGGCGATTGCCGATCAGCACGAGCTGCCGCGGGTGATCCTGGAGTACCGCGGCCTGGCCAAGCTGCGCAGCACCTATACCGACAAGCTGCCGGAGATGGTCAACCCGGACACCGGCCGCGTGCATACCAGCTACCACCAGTCCGGCGCCGCCACCGGCCGCCTGTCCTCGTCGGACCCCAACCTGCAGAACATCCCGATCCGCACCGAGGATGGCCGCCGTATCCGACGCGCATTCATCGCCCCGGAGGGCTTCCAGCTGCTGGCGGCCGACTATTCGCAGATCGAGCTGCGGATCATGGCCCATCTGTCGGAAGATCCGGGCCTGGTGGGCGCCTTCGAGCAGGGCGCCGACGTCCACCGCGCCACCGCCGCCGAGGTGTTCGGGCGCACGCTGGAAGAGGTGACTCCGAACGAGCGCCGCGCGGCCAAGGCGATCAACTTCGGCCTGATGTACGGCATGAGCGCCTTCGGCCTGGCCCGCAACCTGGGCATCGACCGTGGCCAGGCGCAGGACTACGTGGCGCTGTACTTCAGCCGCTACCCGGGCGTGCGTGATTTCATGGAGCGGATGCGCCAGCAGGCCCGCGACCAGGGCTATGTGGAAACCCTGTTCGGCCGCCGCCTGTACCTGAACGACATTCATGCACGTAACCAGGGCCTGCGCGCCGGTGCCGAGCGCGCCGCGATCAACGCGCCGATGCAGGGCACCGCCGCCGACATCATCAAGCGTGCGATGGTGGACGTGGACCAGTGGCTGCGTGACAGCGGCGCGCCGGCACGGATGATCCTGCAGGTGCACGATGAACTGGTGTTCGAAACCGAAAGCAGTTTCGTCGAGGAGTTGCGTTTGCAGGTGGTCGAGCGCATGTCGCAAGCGGCCAAACTGCGGGTGCCGCTGGTGGTCGATACCGGCATCGGCAACAACTGGGACGAAGCACACTGAGGGTGTTTCAGGCCGAAAACGACGTGAATTCGTTCATTCGTCAGAGGTTTCTGACTCGATCATGAATGTTGCCCTGATGGAGGTTCATTAAATTGGGCCCCTTCACGAACCGTTAGTGTTCGGAGTGCTTCTATAACTCTCGACAGGCGCAACGCCTGTTGTGGATCTCTCCCATCCCCTGGAGCAGATCTCGGAACGGGGACTCCTCCCCAAGTGCCCGTTCCCCGGCCCCGTTGACCTCCCCCTGGTCAGCGGGGCTTTTTATTTGTGCCGTTGCCAGATGACGTGGCCTGCGCCACGCTGGGCCACCGCTCCGCAGGGGAACCCGCAATGCCCGATCTGTTCTCACTGGCGATGCCGTGGTGGGAGTTCATCCTGCGCGCGGTGGTGGTCTACGTCGTGGTGCTGGGCATGGTCCGGCTCAGCGGCAAGCGCCCGCTGGGGCAGATCACCCCGTTCGACGTACTGCTGGTGGTGCTGCTGGGCAATGCCGTGCAGAACGCACTGCTCGGCACCGATACCTCGCTGGGCGGTGGCTTGTTGCTGGCCGCGACCCTGATCCTGCTCAACTACGGCGTAGGCTGGGTGAGTACCCGCAGCCGTCGCATCGAGCGCCTGGTCGAGGGGGAACCGGTGGTGCTCGCGCGCGATGGGCGCCTGTTCGACGCCGTTCTGCGACGCGAGCAGGTCACCCGCGCCGATTTCGAGGCCGCGATGCGTCAGCAGGGCTGCCTGGGCGTGGAGGATGTCGAGCTGGCCCTGCTGGAGATCAACGGGCACATCACCATCATCCCCAGGAAGAGCACCTGACCCTGTAGAGCCGAGCCCATGCTCGGCTGCCTTGCGCCCAGCTCTACAGGTGCATGAGCCTCAGGGCGCGGCTTCGGCCTTCAGCGCCGGCCAGTTGCGGGTGGCGTCCACATCACAGGCCACATGCGTGCCCTTGCCATCCTTCGCGCAGAGTGCCGCCATGGCCTGCGGGATCTTCGGGTCGGCGGTGTGCGAATACACCGCTGCCAATGCCAGGCACCCTTCGCGGACACCGGCGCCGCACAGCGTCTCGAAATAGGGCAGCGACGCGGCCCATTTCTCGGCCTCGAACAGCGCTTCGCCGGCAACCTTGCAGCCGAGCAGCTTGCCATCGGCGCAGCAGGCCTTGGCACCATCCATGCGGCCCAGGGTCGGGCAATCCAGTGGCAGTGGAATTTCCACGAACGCCACCGGCGGCTTGCAGCTGGCAGTACCCGCCGCAGGCTTGCGCTCGTAATAGGCGAAGAGGCTGCCGCCATCGATGCCGACCAGGTTGCCGTTGTGCAGCGGCTGCAGCACGAAGTCGCTGCCGACATCGCGACGGACCAGAATCCGGCCGTCCTGCACGCTCGCGCGCAGGCGCTGGTCGAGGCCCTCCACTTCGATCAGGCCACCATCAATGAAGCGCAGCGGCGAGAGCACACCGTACTCGGCTTCATAGCTCCCACACGGCAGCGCAGTGGCCGGCACCGGAGCCAGTGAAGCGACCGGCGCAGCGGCCAGGCTGGCAAGCGCCTTGGCGCGGCCGCAGGCCACGCCGTCCGCGCGCTGCGCGCACGACAGCTGCAGCGCTTCGTGGGCCTGCAATAGGCGCCCGCCACTCCACAGCACCTCGGCAACGTCGGCGCAGAAGGTCTCGCCGTGCTGCTGCCGGCACAGTGTGGCCAGCTCATCGAGCTGCGCGGACGGCAACACGGGATCGACCGAATGCTGCAGCCCGAGCAGGGACTTGCCGATCATCTCCAGCCCGACCACCTCGGCGATCGCCCTGCAGCCCTCGGCGTTGAAGGACGCGGAATCCTCCTTGCAGATCTCCGGCTTCGGCGGCTCGGCCCGTGCAGGCGCCGGGGCAGCGTCCTTGGCCTGCTGCTGGTAGGTCTCCAACAGCTGGGAGCAGGCCGCGCCCACGCCCTCGGCACACCAGGCGTGCAGCTTCACCGGTGCGGCCTCCGGCAGCGCCTCCAGGCACTCTGAGGTGTTCATCACGCAACCATCTTCGATAGGCTCGGGCATCGTCTTGCAGGCGGCGGCGTGCTCACGGGTGAACTCGCGATAGGGCGTGTTGATCGTGCGGTCGTTGTCCGAGAAGAACCAGTTTTCCAGGCGTCCCGTGGACAGGTTGCCGGTGCCGAGCACGTCTTCCTGGCGGGCGATGCGCAGCTCCTCGGTGGCCTGGTAGGGGCCGGACAGGAAGGCGTGGCCTTCGCTCTCGATGGTCAGCGTGATATTGCCGCCGCTGTCCTTGTAGGTGCCGCAGGCCATCGACTGCGCGGCAGCCGGCAGACTGGCCGAGGCCAGCGCGAGCAACAGCAGGGAGCGCCAGCCCGCAGTGCGGGGACGGAGGGGAACAGCAGTAGGCATGACGTCATCCTTGAAGAAGAAAAACACAACCCGTCCGGTACAGGACGGACCAGGCAGGAGAAAGCACCACGCCTCAGGCGTGGCACGCGAAGATCAGAGCCAGTCGCGCGGCACCAGGTAATCGGCCAGGCGTGCCTCGGCGCTGCCCGCTTCCGGGGTGAAGCCGTACTCCCAGCGCACCCGCGGCGGCAGGCTCATCAGGATGCTTTCGCTGCGGCCACCACTCTGCAGGCCAAACAGGGTGCCGCGGTCGTAGACCAGGTTGAATTCCACATAGCGGCCGCGTCGGTACAGCTGGAACTCTCGCTCGCGCTCGCCGTAGGCGGTGTCCTTGCGCTGCTGCACGATCGGCAGGTACGCATCAAGGAAGCCATCGCCGACCGCGCGCAGATAGTCGAAATCGCGTTCGAAATCGCCGTGCAGGTCGTCGAAGAACAGGCCGCCGACGCCGCGCGTTTCATTACGGTGGCGCAGGAAGAAGTACTCGTCGCACCAGCGTTTGTGCGCGGCATAGCGTTCGTCACCGAATGGCGCACTCAGATCGCGCGCGACCCGGTGCCAGTGCTGCACATCCTCGTCGAACGGATAGAACGGAGTCAGATCGAAGCCACCGCCGAACCAGCTGGCCACCACTTCGCCGTCGCGCTGTGCCTGGAAGAAGCGCACGTTGGCATGGGTGGTCGGCACGTAGGGGTTCAGCGGGTGGAACACCAGCGACACGCCGGTGGCGCGCCAGGAGGCGCCAGCCAGTTCCGGACGATTGGCCGAGGCCGACGGCGGCAGGCGGCTGCCGGCCACGTCGGAGAAGCCGATGCCGGCCTGTTCGAACACCGCACCGTCGCGCAGCACGCGGGTGCGCCCGCCACCGCCCTCGGCACGCTGCCACAGGTCTTCCTGGAAGCGGGCCTGGCCATCGGCGGCCTCGATCGCCGCACAGATGCGGTCCTGCAGGTCGGTGAGGTAGGCGCGCACGCGCTCGAATTCGTTCATGGCGCGTACTTTACCGCAGGGCCTGCCCGAAGCTGCGGACAGGCCCTGGCCGGCTCAGCGCTTGCGGTTGGAATTGCGCGGCGCCGGAGTGTCGTCCTCGGCTGCCTCGTCAACCGCCTTCTGCAGAGCACCACCCAGCGTGATCAGCTCCCAGTTCTGGGTGCCGAGCACGTCGCAGGCCACATGCAGGCCACTACGGTCGGCCTTGCACAGCTGCTCCAGGGTTGCCCGTGCGTCCAGTTCCGCGCCGTTGCCCTGCGCGGTCACCAGGTTCTCGCACCCTTCGCGCACGCCGGCGCGGCAGACCGTGGTGTAGTGCTCGGCAGCCTGCAGCCAGTTCCCGGACAGCGCAAGGCGGTTGCCGAGAATGTTGCAGCCCTGCAGCTTGCCCTGCGCGCAGCAGGCTTCGGCACCGCCCTCGTTGGCCAGCGCCAGCGGGCAATCCTGTGGCAGTGGCAGCACCTTGAACTGCTTCGGTGCACTGCACCGGGTCGGACCCTCGCCGGTGGGGACGAACACCTGGAAGCGGGTCCAGTTATCCAGGCCCAGCAACTGGCCGCCGGGCAGCGGGCGCAGCACGAAGTCGCCGTCCCGGTCGTGGTGGATGCGGATGTCGCCCTTTTCGACACGTGCGCGAAGATGGCTGCTCCAGCCAACGCCAACCAGGCCGGCATCGCCGAAGTCCAGCGTGTCCATCAGGCCGCCGTCGGACCGGTAATTGCCGCAGGGCAGGACCGTTGCCGGTTGCGGCTGCAACGATGCGCCCACCGCCTGCAACGCCGGCAGGCGCTCGCAGGTGGCGGTGTCATTGCCGGGGGTGCAGGCCGCGGCCAGGGCCTGCACCGCCTGCTGGGGATCTCCCGCGTCCCAGGACAGCTCAGCCACGCGGGTGCAGAAGCCGCCGTGCGGTACCTCGCGGCATAGCTGCAACAACTGTTGCCGCCGCTCAGCCGGAATGATCACCGGCACGGTCGGCGCGGTCATCGTCACCATGGCTTCGGTCATGGCGGCCGTCATCGCGGCCTTGACCAGCTGCTCCTGCACTGCAGGGTTGGCCTCGAGTGCGGCGGCACACGCCGGGGTTCCCTGTTCGAAGCCACCGTTGTCACAGGCAGCGGGGAGTCTGATGCCGGACAAGGCGGCGTCGAGCGCTGCCTTTGCCAGGGCGGGATCGGCCTCGACCGTGGGTTTAGCCTCCTCGTGCCAACGATCAGCCAGTTGCAGGCACATGCCGGGCACGCCTTCCCGGCACCCTGCTTCCAGCGCGGTCGGGGTCGCTTCGCGACGGTTGTCCAGGCACGCGGCCGCATCGGCCAGGCAGCTGCCATCAGCCGGCGTGGCGGCTGCGGCGCACTGTGCTGGCGCCTGCAGGAGGTAGACCGTGCCATCCACCTCGACCGTGCGGCCACGATCGCGCACCTGCAGCGCGCTGGGCAGGCCGTACTCCAGGTTCACCAGCTGCAGCTTTCCGTCGATCTGCTGGAACGCGACCGGAGACGGCGCACTGCCGAAGTGCTTCTGCTCGCCGCGGTTGGGTGAGCTGATGCGCAGCGTGCTGCTGCCTTCATCGGCCTTGAACAGGCCGCATTGCGGCGATTGTGCGGCAGCCATCGGCGCGGCCAGCAGCAACGCCCAGGCCAGCCAGCGGCGGCGCGGTGCGGGTGAATGCATGTCGTCTCCTTGACGATCGAACGGGAAGCTCCTGGCGCTACGGCGAACCCTGGCCCTCGCGCGGGGGCGTGCATTGTGCCGTGCCGGGCACGAGCTGGTAACGCTGGTAGGCCGTCTGGTTGTCCATGCCGAGCAGGTCGCCATTGCCGAGCTGGCGCAGCACAAGGGTTTCGCCGTTCTGCTGCAGCTGGACGGCGCCTTCGTGCAGGCGGGCACGCGCGCCATCACCGAAGTCGAGCATGTCGATCACCCCACCGTCGGCCTGATAGCGGCCGCACGGCACCCGCTGCAACGGCACCAGGCGCAGGCCGGTGCCGAGTTCACGCAGCGGTGCGGTACGTTCGCAGGCAGTAACGCGTCCCGCATCGCAGACCACCTGCAGGGCCTGCACTGCCAACGCAGGTTCCAGCGCGTTCAATTGCTGCGCGGCCACTTCCACGCAGAAGCGGCCATTGCGGTGCTGCAGGCACCGCTGCTGCAGCTGATCGCGAGCAGCGGCCTGAAGCGGCGAACCCAGCGTGTCTTCGTCTTCCTGCTGCAGGCGTTGATTCACCCGCTGCATGGCGGCAGCCAATGCATCATTCGTCAGCGCCTCGCAGGCCTGCGGGTCATGCCCGGGCGTGTGTTCGCGGCAGGCAGGCGGGCGTTCAAAGCCCGTGGCACCGACGTCGTCGGTGGCCTTTGCTGGGCTGCCATCCCGCAGTTGTCGCAGCAGCGCCGAGCAGCCCGCGCCAACGCCTTCGTCGCACGCGCGCTGGATCTGGCCGGGCGAAGCCGCGGGCAGCTGCGCAATGCAGTGGCTGCCGGCGGCGCGGCAGCTGCCGGCAATCGCGGCGGGTTCGCTGGCGCAGTCCCGGGAC
This sequence comes from Stenotrophomonas sp. 1L-E-5-B-C3, assembly GCF_057292075.1. Taxonomy (NCBI): domain Bacteria; kingdom Pseudomonadati; phylum Pseudomonadota; class Gammaproteobacteria; order Lysobacterales; family Lysobacteraceae; genus Stenotrophomonas; species Stenotrophomonas sp. 1L-E-5-B-C3. The sequence continues at coordinate 78,771 of NZ_JBXAWS010000011.1, read as the reverse complement.
TGGCGCAACGTGTAGACCACCACAACCTCGTCTTCGATGCGCTGCCCATCGGCACTGATCCGGACCGGCAGCGCCACGCCATCGTCGAGCATGACCAGGCGGGTCTGCGCCGCACTGCGATCGACCCACAGCGGCTCCGGCTCGCTGCCGTCGTCGTGGCGGTAGCCGGTGCTGGGTGATGTGAACACCAGCGCCATGCCGCCGTCGGTGCTGCGGTACTCGCCACAGCGCAGCGCATCGGCGGCGGCAGGCAGCGCGGCGAACAGCAGCAGCGCGGGGAGAAGGGTCAGCAAGCGCATGCGACGGTCCTTGTCGAGCAGAGGAGGGGAGGGGCTCAGTGGAAGCGCGAGCGGATGTCTGCTCGCAGCAGGCGCCAGGCCAGCCAGCCCTGCAGGCCGAGGAACAGGATTGAGGTGCCGACCACGGTCAACGTGATCAGCCAGCGCTTCACCTGCAGTTCCTGCACCAGCCCCGGTTCATCGGTCAGAAACGGGATGAGGTCGCGCATGAACACGTCCAGCCACCCGGCGATCGCGAAGTTGGTCAATGCGCTCAGCAGCAGTATCGCCACGAAGCTCCACAGGCCCCAGCGACGCTCGCGCAGCAGTCCCCAGCTGGCCAGGGTCGAGGCCAGGCACAGCAGTGCGGCGATCATCGACGCGCCCACCGGGTGCGCCAGCAGCCAGGTCAGGCTGTGCACCTGTTGGTGCTGCGCTTCATTGGCCAGCAGTTGCCAGAGCGGGAGATTGTGCAGCGGCCAGAGCAGCAGGCCCTGCAGCACGAAGTAGACCGTCAGCAGCAGTGACAGCCAGAACGAAGCCTGTCCGATCGGGCGCACCCAGGCGTAATAGGCTGGAGCGGCAGGCGAGGGAAGCGGCGGGATCGGCACTGACATCCGGTGTCCTTGCAGTCGTCACCCGCGCGATCAGCGGGCCGTCACCCGGGTGGCGACGGCCGGCAGGATATGGTGTTCGCTCAACGGTGCCAAGGGCTGGCCATGCGGCGGCTGCAGTGGCACCCAGGCCAGTTCGGCGATCTCGGCACATGCCTGTGGCGTGCCGTCCACCCGCACCCACCAGGCCTGTGCCTGCACGCGATGGCCGGGTTCGTTCACCGCCCAATCCTCGAAGGTGCCCAGCGCAATGGCGGTTTCGGCGCACGGCTGCACACCGAGTTCTTCGTCCAGTTCGCGGGCCAGCGCCTGCAGCGGCGCTTCGCCGGGTTCGGGCTTGCCGCCCGGTTGGATGAAGCGGCTGGCGCCGTGCTTGCGTACCACCAGCGCCCGGCCGCGGTCATCCAGGATGACCGCGGCCACGATGTGGATCGTGGCCGCGGCGTTGCTCACTTCAGGTTCTGCTCGAACAGCTTGAGGATGCGCTTGTACTGGTCCAGCCAGGAATCGGCGCGCACATAGCCGTGGCGCTCCAGCGGGTACGGTGCGATCGACCAGTTGTCCTTGTGCAGTTCGATCAGGCGCTGGGTCAGGTTCACCGAGTCCTGGAAGAACACGTTGTCATCCATCATGCCGTGGGCGATCAGCAGGTTGTCCTGCAGGTTCTGCGCGTATTCGATCGGCGAGGACACGCGGTACGCCTCCGGATCGATGTCCGGGGTATTGAGGATGTTGCTGGTATAGCCGTGGTTGTACTGGTGCCAGTCCACCACCGGGCGCAGCGCGGCGCCGGCCTTGAACGTGCCCGGCGAGCGGAACAGGGCCATGAAGGTCATGAAGCCGCCGTAGGAACCACCGTAGATGCCGGCATGGTCGCGGTCACCCTGCTGGGTGTCGACCAGCCAGTCCAGGCCGTCCTTGTAGTCTTCCAGTTCCGGGTGGCCCATGTTGCGGTAGATCGCCGTACGCCAGTCGCGGCCGTAGCCCTCGCTGCCGCGGTAATCCATGTCCAGCACGATGTAGCCCTTCTGCACCAGCAGGTTGTGGAACATCTGCTCGCGGAAGTAGGCCGGGTAGCGCTGGTGCACGTTCTGCAGGTAGCCGGCGCCGTGCACGAACATCACGATCGGGTACTTCTTCCCCGGTTCCTTGTTTTCGGGCTCGTAGTACTTGGCCCAGACCACGCCGGCGCCATGCTTGGACGGCACCGCCACCAGCTTCGGCTGGATCCACTGGCGCGCCTTGAACTCGGCAGTGCGGGTGTCGGTCAGCACGCGGGCCTGGCCTGCGCCGGTGCTCGGTACCACGGCCAGCTGCGCCGGCAGATAGGCGCCGGAGTAGCGCACCAGCAGCTGCTGGCCGTCCGGCGACAGCGAGAAGTCTTCCACGCCGTTGAGGCTGGTCAGCTCGCGCACCTGGCGGCTGCCGGTGTCGACCGCGCAGACTTCGTAGTCATGCGGCGCCTGCTGGTTGCACAGGAAGTAGAAACCCTTGCCGTCGGCCGACAGCACCGGCGCCGAGGTTTCCCACTTGCCGCTGGTCAGCGCCTGCGGCTTGCCCGTACCGGACTGGGTGTACAGGTGCGAGAAGCCCGATTCCTCCGACAGCAGCCACAGCGTGCGGCCATCGGCCATCCAGCCGAAATCATTGAAGCCCCAGTTGATCCAGGCGTTGTCGGTCAGGCGATGGCGGTTCTGCACGCGGCCGTCGGCGGCGTTGACGCTGATGATCCAGCGGTCCTTGTTGTCGTTGGCACGCAGCATCACCGCGGCCTGCTGGCCATCGGGGCTCCAGCGGATGCCACCGCCCATGAAGTCGCTCATCACCTGCAGGCTGCGCTCGCCCTTCAGCGCGTCCTTGCCGGCCTTGCGGCGCAGCTCGGCCAGCGGATCGGTGCTGATGCCCGGCAGGCCGGCCAGCGAGACTTTCTCGGCCTTGCCGGTGCGCACGTCCACGTACCACAGCGTGTGCGGCTCGAAGCCGTTACGGCCGACGCGGGTGCGGGTGTCTTCGGTTTCCTCGTAGCCCGACTCGGTCACGTACAGCGGCATCTTGCCGCCACGGCCGTCATCGAAGTCCTTCGGCTTGGTCACCACGACCAGGTGGGTCAGGTCAGGCGACAGCACGCTGTCGGCGATCTCCACGTCGGCGCCCAGGTACACCGGGCCCGGCGCGCGGGTCGGGTCAGCCTGGCGCCAGCGCTGGTCCTGGTCCTTCAGTGCTTCGCGCTGGTCACGGTCGCGGCGAAGGGTTTCCAGCGTGCGCAGCTGCTGGTCGCGCAGCACGTCGGCCTTCGGCGGCGTACGTGGGTCCTTTTCGGCCTTCAGGCTGGCCACCTGCTGCACGCCGCTGGCGGCGGTCCAGTGGAACCAGTTCTGGCCGACGCGCCAGATCACGCCATTGTCGGCGGCGAAGTTCACGTTGCCCGCGCGCTCGTTGCTGCGGGTCAGCTGCGTCAGCGCGCCGCTGCGCAGGTCGCGCACGAACACGTCGCCATTGCGGACGAAGGCGCTGCGGCTGCGGCTGCGGTCGTAGACCGGCTCGGCCACGTCCAGGGTGCCGCGCTGGTCATCGGCCACCTGTGCGGCCACGCCACCCGCCACCGGCTGGCGGAAGGTATCGCGCACCGGGCTGCCGCTGCGCTTGAGCTGGTATTCCACCTGCTGGCTGTTCCACGACCACCAGGCCTTCTCGACCGGCGGACCGATCCAGTCCGGGTCGGCCATGGCCTGTTCGATGGTGATCGGCGTCGGCGCGGCATGCGCAGCCGGTGCGGCCAGCACGGCCGACAGCAGGAGGGACAGGGGCAGCACTCGGGACATGGGCGGACAGCACCAGTAGAGGAAACCGGGCAAGGGTAGCAGCCGCCCGGGCCGGGGGAGGGGGCCACAGGTCATGGCAGCGGGATTGGCAAAGTGGTGCAACCGGTTGCCGGGCTTGCGCATCCATTCTCCTGAACCCGCATCATCCACCGAACAGGAGCCCGACCATGCAGGAACTGATCCCGATCACCCTCTTCATCTGCATCGCCTACGCGATCCACGCCATTGCCGATGCCCGCGCCCGCAGCAAACTGGTCGCTCCCCATGTGCCGGAGGAAGTGATCCGCTCGCTGGCCATGCTGGAGGAAGAGCGCCGCCGCCAAGGCGCATTGCGCTGGGGCATCAGCCTGGTCTGCCTGGCGCTGGCCATGGCCCTGCTGGAAGCCATCGGTGCCCGTGACCTGACCTTCGGTGCCGCTGCCGCAATGGTGGGCAGTGCCGGCCTCGGCCAGCTGCTGGCCTGGCACTTCACCCGTCCCGTCGCGCGCAAGGGCTGAGCCAGGACATGCCACGGGCACAGGGGGCGCCCCGCACATGAGCCTGCTTGGCGACGCACTGTCGGCATTGAGGGGTCGTGACCGGCAGGACACAGCAGCGGCCGCACCGGCTGTTGAACCGCTGGATGCGGACCAGGCCCTGGTACGGGCCATCATCGATGGCTCGCAGGCGGCGTTTTCGCAGCTGGTCGAGACCCACCAGCGCACCTGCGCGCATGTGATCGGGCGCATGGTCGGCGACCGCGACCAGGTGGCCGACCTGCTGCAGGAGACCTTCCTGGCCGTGTTCCGCCAGCTGCACCGGTTTCGCTTTGAATCCTCGCTGCGCACCTGGGTTTCCCGGGTGGCCTACACCTCCGCGCTGCAGCACCTGCGCCGGCGGCGGCTGGAGGCGCAATGGATGGTGGCGGTGGAGGTGCCGGAGGAACTGGGGATCGGCGATGAAGGCCCGGGGCCGGCCGAATTCAGCGAGGCGCTGCAGGCCGGCCGCCATCTTGGCATCGCGCTGGAGCGGTTGAGTGCACCGCAACGATTGATTGTCGGCCTGCACTATCTGGAGGACTTCGACCTGGCCGAGATCGAGCAGGTGACCGGGCTGGCACGCGGTACCATCAAGAGCCACCTGCACCGCGCGCGCCAGGTCCTGAAGCAGGAACTGACGCGGCATGCCGCCGCCGGAGAATTGCTGTGAGCCCATCGACTGACCCTCGCGATGCGGAAGAACGCGCGCTGGCGCAGGCGTTGCGTGAGCAGACGCAACAGGAAGAAACGCCGGATGTGAGCGAGGCGCTGCAGAAGCGCATTGCCGCAGAGTCGCGTGACAGTGGCGTGGGCTATGTGGTGGTGCAGGTGGTGTTGCTGGGGGCGTTGGTGGCGGCGGCTGTCTGGTATTTCTGGGTCTAGGAAAGCACTGACGCCTGCACCTGATTCTGGACGCTTTTTCCTCCAACACCCGATCAGATGGCCAGGCATCGGGCGTTGTCTGCAAATCGACAGTTGGTCTTCCGCGTCAGATTCCGTCACCTCGGTCTCGTCATCAGTGTCGGTGGCTCTATCCAGGACCTACGAGCTGCGTGTGTTTCCTGAGGAAAGTTGCAAATTCCATGTCTCCACTTGAGGCGCAGTTTCACAATCAGAGATTCTCAACCATCAGTTTCCAGGGGTATGGAGTGAGAATCACATGGACAGGTGCGCGAGTAAGCCAATGCCGGATGCAGTTGGATGATGCTCTACTACATCCAGCTTTCGCTCGCCCGATTCAAGCAGCGAATCGGCACTCATCTGGCAATCGCTCTCATGCTGGGTGCGGGGGTAGGGATCACCACCGTGATGCTTTCCATTGTTCTCCAGGCATCGTCGGATCCCGCTCCAGGCCGGAGCTCGGCATTGTTCCGCCCCTACCTTGACGCGCGTCCAGATGCACTGCGCAGTGGCTCTCCGGATCCTGGCCAGGCACTGACCTGGCCAGACGCGAAGGTGCTTCTGAACCAAGGCCGGACGTGGAAGCAGGCAGCAATGGCAGGGGGCGCGGTGACGCTCTCCCGGCCGGGAGAGCCCAGCGCAAGACTGCGTGCCAGGTTCGCCACGTCCGAAGTCTTCAGTGTCCTTGGCATTGCCGTTGTTCAAGGGCGCGCATGGACCGCCGAGGAGGGGCATGCTGCGAGCCGAATCGTGGTTCTGTCGCGTGCGCTCGCAGCGCGCGAGTGTGCACAGGACTGCGTTGGTCATCGGTTGGAACTGGGTAGACGCGCCTACACCGTGGTGGGTGTCGCGGAGGATTGGCATCCGGTGCCAATGTTTCAGGGAGATCTCACACGCAGGCCGTTTGTGGAACCTGACGAGATCTACCTGCCGGTTGAAACCGCAATCGCAGACAAACTGACTGTTGTGGACGGGACGGCGATCTGGGGTGGTGACCAGGACACGGATCCTGCAGGGGCCAATGTTTCCTGGCTTCAATTGTGGGCGTGGCTGCCCACCGCAGATGATGTCGCCGCTTACCGCGCGAATCTGAACGCCTATGCGCAGGAGAAGGGGCTTCGGATCGAGCCAGGCGCCCAGCAGGTGGCACTCTGGCCGTTGATGGATTGGCTGGACAGGCTGGGATTGGTTCCGGAGCAGGCCAGGATGCAGCTTCGGTTGTCGCTGATCCTTCTCGGCGTGTGCATCGTCAACGCGGCGGCGCTGCTGAGCTTCAGTCTGGGGCGCCGTCGGCGGGAGCTCGCGATTCGACGTGCACTGGGAGCGCGACGCCGAGACGTGTTCATCCAGCTCATGTGGGAATCCATCGCGGCGGGCGTCGCAAGCAGTGCGCTCGCTGTCGTCACCTATACGCTGGGAATCCGGGTGGTTGCTGCGGGAGACGTTCTGCCCAGCGCGATAACAGCGATGCATGCCGGAGCAGTGCTGATGGCGGTTGGTCTGGGAGTCGTCACGACGCTGCTCTGTTCATTGGTCCCATCGTTTGGAATCTGCAGGGTCAGCTCACTGTCGAGTGCCTTCGCGAAGGGGGCTGCCTGAAATGTTCGAATCAATGAGGGAGACTCGACGACATCTGGGAAGCGCCGCACTGCTTGCAGTGCAGGCTGCGCTTGCAAGCCTGGCATGTGCGTTCGCACTGCAATCTGTGCTGGACAGCTTCGCCAGATTGAACACCCGCAGCATCCGGGACGCAGTATCGATTGGTGTGGTCAGGGTCTCGGATGTCGAAGAAGGCGCTGATGCTGCAGTGCTGCGGGCAGACCTGTCCGCGATCCGGCTGCCCGGTGTTCAGGACACGGTTGTGAGCGACGCTGTTCCGTTCGGGGGAAGAGCCCATCGATACGGCGTGTGCACCAGCGAGTCGGCCATGGCGTACTCGATGAACGCGGGTACGACAGACGTTGCTGGATGTGATCGCATTCCCGTGGCAACTGCCAGCTCTGGCTTGCTGGCGATGCTGGGCGCGGGAATCGTCCTGGGACGGGATGCCACAGAGGACGACATGGCTGAAGGTGCTCCGATAGTGCTGATCAGTGAAGCGCTGGCTGCCCGTCTGTTCGGAACGGAGAGTGCTGTTGGCCGCCACCTGTATTTCGGCCCCGGCAGCAGCCGGGTCATCGTGGGCGTATTTGCGTCTGTTGCTGGACCGGCACCAGGAGGCAATGAGCGGGACTCGCAGTGGGCGCTGCTTCCGGGCCTTCCCACGGGCGCCAGTCGCTATTATCTGGCGAAGTGGAAGTCGGAGGTTGATCGTTCATCGCTTGATCGCACTGTCGATGCGCTGCAGCGGCCCTATCGGATCGTGAATTCGACCGGTGTCGAGACGCTGGCGGGATATCGCGACGCCTACGTCAAAGCTGATCGCTTCGCTACGACCGTGCTCGCGGTCATGACGGCCATCGTTCTCGGTGTGCTGATGGCCGGGGTTTCCGGAGTCGTAGGCGCCTGGCTTGATCGGCGCCGGCACTCCATTGGGGTTCGACGGACACTCGGTGCTCGCGGCTCAGTGATCTTTGCCGAAATCATGTTCGAAGTTTCACTGTTCACCACACTGGGCGCCCTGCTCGGCGCGTTGTCGTTGCAGTGGATAGGGCCGCCACAGGATGGCATCACAGGTTCACTGTGGTTCTCGATATCGAGCGCTGTCGTACTGGTGATGGCGGCCTGCTTGACTGCATTGGTACCCCGGGCCCTGCGAATCGCCAAGGAGCCGCCCTTGACCTTGCTGAAGCCCCTGTAGCCCGTTCATTCTGTCATCCAGCTTCCCTGCGACAAAGTGAAGCAGCGCGTCACCCGGTCGCATCCCGTTTTAACAATATCCACCTAAAGTGGTGCGGTATCCCACCGGCAGCTGGCAGGAGGCGTCCCTTGGACGCGTTGTTGTTGTCCCGGATCCAGTTCGGATTCGTCATCAGTTTCCACGTGCTGTTCCCCGCCTTCACCATCGGTACGGCCAGCTGGCTGGCCTTCATCGAATGGCGGTGGCTGCGCACGAAGTTGCCCGTGTGGCGCGAGCTGTATTTCTTCTGGCAGAAGATCTTCGCCGTGTCGTTCGGCATGGGCGTAGTCAGCGGCATCGTCATGGCCTTCCAGTTCGGCACCAACTGGCCACGATTGAGCGAGGTGGCCGGTACGGTCATCGGTCCGTTGCTGACCTATGAGGTGCTGACCGCGTTCTTCCTGGAAGCCAGCTTCCTCGGCGTGATGATGTTCGGCTGGGGCCGGGTCTCGCCGCGCCTGCATTTCTTCTCCACCTGCATGGTGGCGCTGGGCACGCTGTTCTCCACGTTCTGGATCCTGTCGTCCAACAGCTGGCTGCATACACCGGCCGGCTACGAGATGGTCAACGGCATCGTGCATCCGGTGGACTGGTGGCAGGTGGTGTTCAACCCCTCGTTCCCCTATCGCCTGGCCCACATGGCGCTGGGCTCGTTCATCACCACCTGTTTCGTGATCGGTGGCGTCGGCGCGTGGTACCTGCGCAAGGGCACACATGTCGAGGCCGGACGGCGCATGCTGATCGCGGCGGTGGCGTTCGCCGCACTGACCGTGCCGGTACAGATCTTCGTCGGCGACATGCATGGACTGAACACGCTCAAGCATCAGCCGATGAAGATCGCGGCGATGGAAGCGCACTGGCATGAAACCCAGGAAGGCGAGGGCGTGCCGCTGGTGGTGTTCGCGCTGCCGAACGAGAAGGAAGAGCGCAACGACTTCGAAGTGGCGATTCCGAAGCTGGGCAGCGTGATCCTCACCCACAGCCTGGACGGCACCTTCGATCCGCTCACCTCGGTGCCGGCCAGCGAGCGGCCGCCGGTGACGCCAGTGTTCTTTGCCTTCCGCATCATGGTCGGGCTGGGCACGTTGATGCTGCTGCTGGCCTGGGTGTCAGCGTTCCAGCTCTGGCGGAAGAAGCTGCTGGATTCGCCGTGGCTGCTGCGCGGCTGGAACTGGATGCTGCCGAGCGGCTTCATCGCTCTTCTGTCGGGCTGGTTCGTCACCGAGATGGGGCGCCAGCCGTGGGTGGTGTATGGCGTGCTGCGCACCGCTGATGCGGTCGGCCCGCAGAGTGCGTGGATGACTGCGTTGTCGCTGGGTGTCTATGTGGTTGGCTATGCCTTCGTGTTCGGCTGGGGCATCTGGTACCTGGTGAAGATCCTGCGCCATGGGCCGCAGCCGTATGCCGAGGGGCCGTCGCTGGACCACGGCAGCCACACCCCGGCGCGTCCGTTGTCGGCGGCCGATGAACCGCTGGAGGAGCGCTGACATGGACCTGATGACCTGGCTGCCGGTGGCGTGGTTCGCGGTGATCGGCTTCGGCGTGCTGATGTACGTGGTGCTGGACGGCTTCGTGCTCGGCATCGGCATCCTTGCCCCGTTCGCCGAGGACGAGGAACAGCTGGACCTGATGATGAACACCGCCGCGCCGATCTGGGACGGCAACGAGACCTGGCTGGTGCTCGGTGGCGCCGGCCTGCTGGCGGCGTTCCCAAAGGCGTATGCGGTGCTGCTGTCGGCGCTGTACCTGCCGGTGCTGCTGCTGGTGGTGGCGCTGGTGTTCCGCGGTGTGGCCTTCGAGTTCCGCTTCAAGGCGCATCGATCGCGCCGGCTGTGGAGCGTGGCGTTCGGCCTCGGTTCGTTGTTGGCCACGTTTGCCCAGGGCGTGATCCTCGGCACCCTGGTGCAGGGCATCCCGCTGGTGGACGGTGTCTATCAGGGCGGGCCGTTTGCCTGGTTCAGCCCGTTCGCGATGCTGACCGGTGCCGCGCTGGTGGCCGGCTATGCGCTGCTGGGCAGCACCTGGCTGATCCTGAAGACCGAGGGGCGCGTGCAGGCGCTGGCGCGGCAGATGACCCGGCCACTGGTGGTGGCGGTGATCGCGGCGATGGGCCTTGTGAGCAGCTGGCTGCCGTTCCTCGATTCGCGGTTGATGGATCGCTGGTTCAGCGACGGCAACTTCTGGTGGCTGTCACCGGTGCCGCTGCTGACCCTGGTGGTGGCCGCCGCGCTGTGGCGCAGTGCCACTCACCCGCGCCGTGACCTGCCGCCGTTCCTGCTCAGCCTGGCCCTGTTCGTGCTCGGCTTCCTCGGCCTGGTACTGGGCATGTGGCCTTATCTGCTGCCACCGTCGATGACCCTGTGGCAGGCCGCCGCGCCGGCGTCGTCGCTGGGCTTCACGCTGGTCGGGCTGGTCATATTGCTGCCGGTCATCCTCGGCTATACGGCGTGGTCCTACCGGGTATTCCGCGGCAAGGTGCACGCCGACACCGGTTACCACTGATCGATTGAACACGGGGCCTGCCGTTGCCGGGCCCCGTGTTGGGGAATGTGAAACCTGCACACCCTGCGCGGGACGTGCTAGCGTGCGCTCCTTTCCGGCGGCCAGGGGGGCAGCCGGCGACGTCCTGGACGGACGCACGGCTGCAGGAACGGGGGGCCGCCGCGCGTCGCTGTAATGGCTCGTGCCTATCGTTCTCCCGTTGAAGCACCATCGCTAAATGATCGAATTCTCCATCGTCGACTGGGCTGCCTGGGCGCCCGGCCTGAGTGAGCGTAGCCAGTGGCTGGGCTGGGCCGATGCGCCGTACCTGCCGCATGGCGCGGACACGCCGGCGCTGGCCGAAGTGCCGGCGATGCAGCGCCGCCGCATCGAGCGGCTGGGCCGGATGGCGATCCAGGCCGCGTGCTGGTGCGAGGACGGGCAGGGCGCCGACAGTGACGTGCCGCTGGTGTTCGCCAGCCGCCACGGCGATGTCGCCCGCTCGATGGACCTGTTGGGTGCGTTGGCCGCCGACGAGCCGTTGTCGCCGACCGGATTCGGTCTGTCTGTGCACAACGCGATCGCGGCGCTGTACTCGATCGCCCGCGGCCACCGCGGCAACTACCTGGCGCTGGCGGCGGGCCAGGCCACCGTGGAGACGGCCTGCCTGGAGGCCGTCGGCCTGCTGGCCGACGGTGCCCGCGAGGTGCGGGTGGTGGTCTATGAGTCGCCACTTCCGGAAATTTACGCGACGTTCGCCGACGAACCCGACCCGTTCTTTGCCTGGTGCTGGCGCCTGACCGCCCCGGCAGAGGGCCGACCGACGCTGTCGCTGCAGTGGCAGCAGGCCGACGCCCAGGCCAGCACTGCGCCCGGCCTGCTGCCGCATGCGCTGGACCTGCACCGGTTCCTGTTGTCCGGCGCGCCGGCGCTGGAACACGTGGCCCACGGCCAGCGCTGGCGCTGGAGCCGCCGTGGCTGAGCTGCTGCGCCGCCTCGACCATGCCTGGCGGGTGTTTGGCACCGGCCTGAGCTTTGTCGCATTTGGCCTCGGCGGCCTGCTGCTGGGCGTGCTGGTGATGCCGGTGCTGCTGCTGATGCGCGACCCGGTGGTCCGCCGCCGCCGGGCCCGCCGCGTGGTCCAGGCCGCCTTCGCCAGCCATCTGCGGCTGATGCGCGGGCTGGGGGTGATGACCTACGAGATCGAGGGCGGTGAACGCCTGCAGCGCGACGGCCTGCTGGTGCTGGCCAACCACCCGACCCTGATCGACGTGGTCTGCCTGATCTCGCTGCTGCCCAACGCCGACTGCGTGGTCAAGCGGGCCGTGGCCTGCAACCCGTTCATGCGCGGTCCGGTACGGGCCGCCGGCTACATCTCCAATGACGACGGCGCCGGCCTGGTCGATGACTGCGTGGCCGCGGTGCATGCCGGCGGCACCCTGGTCATCTTCCCGGAGGGCACCCGCAGCGTGCCAGGGCAGCCACCACGGCTGCAGCGCGGGGCCGCCAACATCGCCGTGCGGGGCCGCCTGGACGTCACCCCGGTGCGGATCACCTGCAGCCCGCCAACGCTGACCAAGGGGCAGAAGTGGTATCGTGTCCCCTCACGTCGCTTTCACGTTCGGCTGCAGATCGGCGAAGATATCCCGATCGCGCCATTTCTGGCCGAAGACGACTCGCCAAGGGGGGATGCCTTGGCAGCCCGTCGCGTCACCGAGCACCTTTCTCGTTATTTCGACCTGTCTGGAGATCCGAACCGTGCAAGCACTTGAGCACGAGATCAAGGAATTGATCATTTCCTCCCTTTCGCTGGAGGACATCACGCCGGAGGACATCGATCCGACCGCCCCACTGTTCGTCGAGGGTCTCGGCCTGGATTCGATCGACGCGCTGGAGCTGGGCCTGGCGCTGCAGAAGAAGTACGGTGTGAGCCTCTCGGCCGATTCGGAAGAAACCCGTCGCCATTTCTCCAGCGTGCGCGCGCTCGGCGAGTTCGTCGCCGCCCGCCAGTCGTAACGGTGCCAGGACCTGCCATGACCAAGAATGAACTGTTCGAACGCATCGTCAGCATCCTGACCGACAGCTTCGAGATCGAAACCGCCCGGATCACCCCGGAGGCCCGCCTGTACGACGACCTGGACATCGACAGCATCGACGCGGTCGACCTGATCGTGCAGCTCAAGCCGCTGCTCGGCCGCAACCTGCAGCCGGAAGCGTTCAAGGCCGTGCGTACCGTGCAGGACATCGTCGATGTGGTGCACAGGCTGCTGCCGGACCAGGCAGCAGCCTGACCGCAGCGCCGGCGGCTCCACCATGGCACGCGCACGCACGGTCGTGGTGGCTGCGATCTCGCTGGCCTACCCGGTGCTGGTGTACCTGGCGATGGGCCGCTTCGAGCCACGCTGGCTGTCGCTGCTGCTGTTCACCCTGGCCCTGCTGCGCGCGCTGAGTACGCGCCAGCCGCTGTGGTGGGCCGCGGCAGCCGGCACCGGCCTGCTGGCGGTGCTGGCCACCGTGCTCAACCAGGCCCTGCCGCTGAAGCTGTACCCGGCGCTGGTCAACGCAGTGATGCTGGCGGTATTCGGCACCAGCCTGCGTTTCGGCCCGCCGCTGGTGGAACGCCTGGCTCGGCTGCAGGAACCGGACCTGCCCCCGTTCGCGGTGGCCTATACCCGCCGCGTCACCCAGGTGTGGTGCGGCTTCTTCGTTCTCAACGGCAGCCTGGCCCTGCTGACCGCGCTGTACGCGTCGGACCGGGTCTGGATGCTCTACAACGGATTGTTGGCGTACGTGATGATGGGCGTGTTGTTCGCAGGTGAGTGGCTGGTGCGGCGGCGGGTGAAGGCGGCGCACGCGCATGGCTGAGTGGATTGCTCTGGACCGGCTGCTGCTGGAGGCGCGGCCGCATCGAAGCGTTGGCGTCTGCGATGGCGAGGTGATCGACCACGCCTGCTTCCGCCAGCGCGTACTGGCCTGGCGCGCCGCGTTTGCGGCGGCCGAAGGCCGTGACTGGGCCTTGTATTTCGATGATGCGGTGGCCTTTGCCGCTGCGTTGTTCGGTGCCTGGCATGCCGGCAAGCGGGTGTTCCTGGCCGCCGACAACCTGCCGGCCACGCTGCAGGCGCTGCAGCCGCAGGTGAGTGGTTTCGCAGGCGACGTGTCCGCCGATTACCGCCCGCTGGCGGCGCTGGGCGCCACATCGGACGAGGGTCTTCAGGCGCTGGACGAGCGCGCCTGCGAGCTGTGCGTGTTCACCTCCGGCAGCACCGGACAGCCCAGTGCGATCAACAAGCGCATGGACCAGCTGACGCGCGAGGTGGACGCACTGCAGGCTGCGTTCGGCACGCAGCTGGAAGGCGTGCAGGTGCATGGCACGGTGTCCCACCAGCACATCTATGGCCTGCTGTTCCGCGTGCTGTGGCCGCTGGCCGCCGGCCGCCTGATCCATCCACGCCGGTTCTTCCATGAGGACCTGGTGGGCGCGCTGGCCGGTACCGACACGGTGCTGGTCGCGACCCCTGCCCACCTCAAGCGCCTGCCCGAGCAGCTTGACTGGGCCAGCCTGCATGGCCGCCTGCGTGCCGTGTTCTCCTCTGGCGGCCCGCTGCCGGAAGAAGCCGCACGCCAGGTGCGTCAGTGGCTGGGCGTGGCCCCGACCGAGGTCTATGGCAGCAGCGAGACCGGCGGCATCGCCTGGCGCCGCTGGGACACCGACCTGCCGCCGTGGCAGCCGCTGCCCGGCGTGCAGTGGCGCATTGAGGAGGGCTGCCTGGCGGTGGCCTCCGCACATCTGGAAACCCCGGATTGGTGGCGTACCCAGGACCGCGTTGAAGCGTTGGCCGATGGCCGCTTCCGCCTGCTGGGCCGCGCCGACCGCATCGTCAAGATCGAAGAACGCCGCGTTTCACTGGATGCGCTGGAACGTGCGCTGCGCGAAGACGCCGAAGTGGATGACGTGCGCGTGCTGGTGCTGCCCGGGCAGCGCGAGCAGCTGGCCGCGGTGGTGGTACCGGCCGATCCGACGCTGCTGGAGGGCGGTGAGGCCGCGCGCCGCGCGCTGGGCCAGCGCCTTGGCGCACGCCTGGCACAGGCTCATGACGCGGTCACCCGACCGCGCCGCTGGCGGCTGGTGCCGGCGTTGCCGATCAACGCACAGGGCAAGGTCACCCAGGCGGCACTGGCAGCGCTGTTCCAGCCGCTGATGCCGGTGCCGGTCTGGGATCACCGTGATGCTGCCAGCGCCACGCTGCGGATGACTCTGGACCCGGCGCTGCGACCATTCCAGGGCCACTTCCCGCAGGCGGCGATCCTCCCCGGCGTGGCGCAGCTGGACTGGGCGGTGCGTTTTGGCCGCCAGGTGTTCGCGATGCCGGCAGCATTCCTGCGCATGGATGCGGTGAAGTTCCAGCACGTGGCCCGCCCGGGTGAAGAGCTGACCCTGCAGCTGGACTGGGATGCCACACGCAGCGTGCTGGCCTTCCGTTACACCTCCAGCCACGGTGTGCATGCCAGCGGCAAGGTGGTCTTCGCCGATGCGGACTGATCCGGCCGTTGCCGGTGCCGCGTTCGCGCCACTGGTGGTGATTCCCGTCTACGACCACGAGCATGCCATCGCGGCGGTGGTCGACGGCGTGCAGGCCGCCGGCCTGCCGTGCCTGCTGGTCGACGATGGCTCGCATGAGGCGTGCGCGGCAGCACTGCGTTCGCTGGCACAGCGCCAGGGCGTCGACCTGCTGCGCCTGGACATCAACCAGGGCAAGGGCGGGGCGATGCTGGCCGGTTTCGCCGAAGCCGGCGCGCGTGGCTACAGCCACGTGCTGCAGATCGATGCCGACGGCCAGCACGATACCGCTGACCTGCCACGCTTCATCGAAGCGGCGCGCGCCCATCCCGAGGCGGTGATCTGTGGCATTCCGGCCTACGACGCCAGCGTTCCCAAGGCGCGTTTGTACGGCCGCTACGCCACCCACATCTGGGTCTGGATCAACACGCTGTCGCTGCACCTGCGCGACACCATGTGCGGCTTCCGCGTGTATCCACTGCCGCCAGTGCTGCGCCTGGTCGGCGAAGAGACCATCGGCCGGCGCATGGATTTCGATACCGAAGTGATGGTGCGCCTGTACTGGCGGCAACTGCCGGTCGAGCACCTGGCCACGCGCGTGACCTATCCATCCGATGGCGTGTCGCACTTCGATGTGTGGCGCGACAACGTGCGCATCAGCCGCATGCACACCCGCCTGTTCTTCGGCATGCTCTGGCGCGCACCGCGCCTGCTGTGGCGCCGCCTGCGGGGACAGCACTGAGATGGCGGCCGCGCAGGGTGCCCCGCACTGGGCCGACATCGGCGAATCCACCTCGGTGGCCGGCGTGCTGTTCCTGTGCTGGGTGCACCGCTGGTTCGGGCGCTGGCCATTCCGCCTGTGCGTGTGGCCGGTGGTGGCCTGCCATTGGCTGGGCAACCGTGTCGGTCGCCAGGCCTCGATGCAGTACCTGCAGCGGCTGCAGGCGCACAGCGGCGTGCTGGGCCGTGCGCCGACCCGGCGCGACAGCCTGCGCCACTTCTTCGCCTTCGCCGACACGATGCTGGACAAGATCCTCGGCCTGGGCGGGCGCTATCCGGCCGAACGCATCCATCTGCATCGCGACCTGGTGCTGGAGAAGATCGCGCGCCGCGAAGGCGGGCTGATCCTCACCGCGCACATCGGCTGCCTGGAACTGTGCCAGGTGCTGGCCGAACAGGTGCCGGGTTTCCGCATCACCGTGCTGGTGCACACCGCGCATGCACAGCGCTTCAACCGCCTGCTGCAGCGGCTGGACCCGCTGGCGGCGGTGGAGCTGGTGCAGGTAACCGAAATGGGCCCGGCCACGGCAATGATGCTGGCCGAGCGCGTGGCGGCCGGTGGCTTCGTCGCTATCGTCGGCGACCGCACGCCGGTGCAGGGCGGCCGCAGCGTCACCGCCGATTTCCTTGGCCACCGCGCGCCGTTCCCGATCGGCGCCTACGTGCTCGCTGCCGCGCTGGGCTGCCCGGTCTACACGATGGCCTGCCTGCACCAGGGCGAGGGCTATCGCGTGGCATTTGAACAGTTCGCCGACCGCATCGTGCTGCCGCGTGGCTCGCGCGACGCCGCGCTGGCCGAACAGGCACAGCGCTTCGCGCGCTGGCTGGAACTCCAGGTCATCCAGTCCCCGTTGGACTGGTTCAATTTCTTCCCCTTCTGGGATCAGGCTCCGCATGACGACTGACGCCGTACCCGTGTGCCGCTTTGGCGATGCACCGTTGACCATTGAAGACGTGGTTGCCCTGGCCCAGCGCCAGTGCGACGC
This sequence comes from Stenotrophomonas sp. 1L-E-5-B-C3, assembly GCF_057292075.1. Lineage (NCBI taxonomy): Bacteria > Pseudomonadati > Pseudomonadota > Gammaproteobacteria > Lysobacterales > Lysobacteraceae > Stenotrophomonas > Stenotrophomonas sp. 1L-E-5-B-C3. The sequence continues at coordinate 61,992 of NZ_JBXAWS010000011.1, read as the reverse complement.
CGCCCTGAGCGACGCGCCGGTGTTCCGCGCGCACATCCAGCGCGGTGCCGACTTCCTCGACCGCCTGCTGCGCGAGGACGGTGTGATCTATGGCGTGACCACCGGCTACGGTGACTCGTGCACGGTGAACATCCCGCCGGCGCTGGTGGCTGAGCTGCCGCACCACCTGTACACCTACCACGGCTGTGGCCTGGGCCGTTACCTGGACCCGGTCGAGACCCGTGCGGTACTGGCCGCGCGCCTGGCGTCGCTGGTGCGCGGCATGTCCGGTGTCAGTGTGCCGCTGCTGGAAGGCCTGGCCACGCTGCTGCAGCACGATGTACTGCCGATGATTCCGGCCGAAGGCTCGGTCGGTGCCAGTGGCGACCTGACCCCGCTGTCGTACGTGGCCGCTGTGCTGTGCGGCGAGCGCGAGGTGCTGCACGACGGCCGCGTGCAGCCGGCGGCGGATGTGCTGGCGAAGATCGGCATGACCCCGCTGAAGCTGCGACCGAAGGAAGGCCTGGCGATCATGAACGGCACCGCGGTGATGACCGGCCTGGCATGCCTGGCCTGGCAGCGCGCCGATTACCTTGCGCGCATGGCCACGCGGCTGACTGCGTTCAACGTGCTGGCCAGCGACGGCAACGCGCATCACTTCGACGAAACCCTGTTCGCCGCCAAGCCGCACCCGGGCCAGGGCCGCATCGCCGCGCGCCTGCGCAGCGACCTGCACAGCGAGCGTCCGCCGCGCAATGAACAGCGCCTGCAGGACCGCTACTCGCTGCGCTGCGCGCCGCATGTGATCGGCGTGCTGGAAGACAGCCTGCCGTTCCTGCGCCAGCTGATCGAAACCGAGCTGAACAGCGCCAACGACAACCCGCTGATCGACGCCGATGGCGAGCGCATCCTGCACGGCGGCCACTTCTACGGCGGCCACATCGCGCTGGCGATGGACACCCTGAAGAACACCGTGGCCAACGTCGCCGATCTGCTCGACCGGCAGCTGGCGCTGGTGGTCGACGCCCGCTACAACCATGGCCTGCCGGCCAACCTGTCGGCGGCCACCGGCCCGCGCGCAGCCATCAACCATGGCCTGAAGGCGCTGCAGATCAGCGTTTCGGCCTGGACCGCCGAAGCGTTGAAGCAGACCATGCCGGCCAGCGTGTTCTCGCGTTCCACCGAATGCCACAACCAGGACAAGGTCAGCATGGGCACCATTGCCGCGCGCGATTGCCTGCGCGTGATCGAGCTGACTGAACAGGTTGTGGCCGCGATGCTGGTCGCTGCCCGCCAGGGCTTGGCGCTGCGCGAACGGGTTGGCCTGAACGCGCAGCTGCATGGCAGTCTGGCCGACATGTACGCCGACCTGGGGCAGCGCATCGCCCTGGTTGAAGAAGACCGCGCGCTGGATCGCGAACTGCGGGAGCTGCTGGTGGAGATCCGCGCGCAACGTTGGGAGCTGTATGCCGGTGAATGAAGCAATCGAACGGGTCGGCGAGATTTCGCTGACCCCGGCCTTCCATGACTGCGATCCGATGAACGTGGTCTGGCATGGCAACTACTTCAAGTACTTCGAGATCGCGCGCTGCGCGCTGCTCGGGCGCTACGACTACGACTACCCGCAGATGCTTGAATCGGGCTACCTGTGGCCGGTGGTCGATGCGCGGGTGAAGTATGTGCGCCCACTGCTGTTCAACCAGGCCCTGCGCGTGATCGCGCGCATCGTGGAATGGGAGAACCGGCTGAAGATCGAGTACGAAATTATCGATGCGCAGAGCGGCCAGGTGCTGACCCGTGCGATGACCATCCAGGTCGCGGTGGACGCGGCCAGCAAGGAAATGTTGTACCAGTGCCCGCCGGTACTGTGGGAACGCCTGGGAGTGCCCGCGCCATGAACCGAGCGAACCGTTTTGCGCGCGCACTGCTGTGCGCGTTGCTGCTGCTGGCCGCACCGCTGGTGCAGGCGGCCGACCCCGCCATCGATGCGATCACCCAGGCGGTGGCGCGGCCGGACGTGCTGCGTGGCCAGTTCAGCCAGGAAAAGCAGGTCAGCGGCTTCAAGAACCCGCTGCGTTCTCAGGGCCGGTTCGTGGTCGCGCGCCAGCACGGCGTGATCTGGTCCACGCTCAAGCCGTTCCCCTCCGAGGTGGTGGTCACCGCCGACCGCATCCTCAGCCGCCAGCGCGATGGCAGCGCCCGCGTCGAACTCGATGCACGGCAGCAACCGGCGATGCGTTCGGTGAACGCGATCATGTTCGCGCTGATGAGTGGCGACGTGCAGGCGCTGTCCAGCCAGTTCAACGTGGCGGCCAGTCGTGAAGGGCAGGGCTGGCGGCTGCGGCTGACGCCGAAGTCGGCGATGCTGGCCAAGGCTTTCGAATCGCTGACCCTGCAGGGCGACCGCTATGTGCGCCAGGTCGAGATCGTGGAGGCCAACAAGGACCGCACGCAGATCCAGTTCAGCGCGTTGAGCGAGACGCCGGCCACGCTCAATGCCGACGAGGCCCGCCGCTTTGAGTGAGGCCGCGGCATCGAACGCACCGGACCGGTTGCGACGCTGGTGGCACTGGCTGGGCATCGCCTGGCTGCTGGTGCTGGTGGTACTGGGCGCGCAGCAGTGGCACCTGTGGAGCCAGCAATCGCGGATCGACACCGACATCCTCGCCCTGCTGCCGCAGGATGCACACGACCGCCTGTTGAGCGATGTCACCCGGCGCATCGCCGACGGCAGCTCGCGGCAGGTGGTCGTGCTGCTGGGCAGCAAGGACGGTGCTGTCGCCAAGCGTGCGCAGGCGGCTTTTGCCGCAGCCATGGCCAAGGACGCCGATCACGCCCTGCTGGTACCCAGCGGCTCGATCGAAGGCTGGTTCGATGAGGCGCGCGCGTTCTACGCGCCGTACCGTGACCGCCTGCTGACACCTGCACAGCGCGAGCAGCTGCAGGGCAGCGAGCCGGGCGCGTTGGCCGAACAGGCGTTGGCCGCGCTGTACGGCCCGATGGGCGCGCCGCGCCTGACCGACTGGCGGCAGGACCCGTTGTCGCTGTGGCCGCAGTGGTGGCAGCAGCAGGCGCAGGGTTCGGGACTGCGGCTGGGCGATGACGGCCTGCTCGAAGCCGAGGACAAGCATTGGGCCGCGCTGCAGTTCGACACGCCGGGTTCGGCGTTCCAGCTCGACGGCGAACGCCATCTCGATGGCCTGCTGGAACGTGCCGGGCAGGCAGCAAAAGCGGCCGCTCCGGATCTGGAGATCCTGCATGCCGGCGTGCCACTGCACGCCGAAGCGGCCGCGGTGCAGGCCAACCAGGAGATCAACACCATCGGTTGGGGGTCGCTGGCGGCGGTGCTGCTGCTGGTGTGGCTGGCATTCCGCTCGCTGCGGCCGATCCTGCTGGTGGCCGCCTCGCTGCTGATCGGCTGTGGTGTGGCGCTGGCGGTGACCGTGCTGGTGTTTGGCAAGGTGCACGTGCTGACTCTGGTATTTGGTGCGTCGCTGGTGGGCGTGGCCGAGGACTACGGCATTCACTGGTTCGCCTCGCGCCAGGCCGAGCCGGCCGATCGTCGCTGGAAACTGCTGCGGCATCTGCTGCCTGGCCTGTGGCTGGCCCTGCTGACCAGTGCGCTGGCCTACCTGGCATTGGGCCTGGCCCCGTTCCCGGGCCTGCGCCAGATGGCGCTGTTCTCGGTGGTCGGCCTGGCTGCCGCCTTCCTCACGGTGATCTTCTGGTTCCCGTGGCTGGATGGTGGCGAGATCCGCCAGACCCGCTTCTCGCAGTGGCTGGGCAACACGCTGGAGCGTTTCCCGCGCCTGCATGGCCGCCGCGCGGTGACGATGTTCGTGGTGATCACGCTGGCACTGTCTGCCATCGGCATCGCGCGCCTGCAGAGCAACGACGACCTGCGCAGCCTGCAGTCGTCGCCGCCGGCATTGATGGCGCAGCAGATCCGCCTGAGCCAGTTGCTGGGCATGCCCAGCCCGGCGCAGTTCTACCTGGTGCAGGGTGCCGATGCCGCGCAGCTGCTGCAGCGCGAAGAAGCGCTGACCGAACGCCTGCGTGTATTGGCCAACGACAAGCGCATTGGTGGCTATCGCGCGATCAGCGATTGGCTGCCGTCGCCGTCGCGCCAGCAGGCCGATGCCGCGCTGACCGCGAGGGTGGAACCCAGCGTGCTGTCGGCCGTGTCCGAGGCCGTGGGCGAGCCGCTGCAGCGACCGCAGTTCGCGGCCGCACCACTCAGCGCCGAAGCCTTCCTGGCCTCGCCGGCGTCGCAGCCGTTCCGCCACCTGTGGGTGGGCGAGGTCGGTGGGCAGATGATCAGCGTGGTGATGGTCGATGACCTGTCGCGCGCCGATGCGCTGGCCACCCTGCAGGGCGCGGCCGAAGGCCTGCCGGGTGTGCGCTGGGTGGACCGTACTGCCGACTTCTCCACGCTGCTGGGCCACTACCGCAAGCTGATGGGTGGGCTGCTGCTGGTCGGCATCGCGCTGGTGTTCGGCGCGCTGTGGCTGCGCTACCGCGGCCAGGCCTGGCGCGTGTTCGCGCCGACCCTGATTGCCGGTGCCTTGACCCTGGGCCTGCTGGGTCTGTTCGGCCAGCCGCTGCAGCTGTTCAACGTGCTGGCACTGATGCTGCTGCTGGGCATGGGCATCGACTACGGCATCTTCCTGATCGAGCACCGTGGCGATGCCAGCGCCTGGCTGGCAGTGTGCGTGGGCGCGGCCAGCACCTGGCTGTCGTTCGGCCTGCTGGGCCTGTCGCAGACCCCGGCGCTGCGCGCGTTCGGCCTGACGCTGCTGTTCGGCATCGGCCTGGTCTGGTTGATCTCGCCGCTGTTCCGGCCGCCGCCACATGACCTGCCGCCAGCTTGAACCTGTCTTCTGACTTCCTTCTTTCCACCTGATCGAGCAACAAGGACGCACCGATGAATACTGCTGTGGATGCTGTCGAACGTACTGAAATCCTGATCATCGGTGCGGGCCCGGCCGGCTCGGTGGCCGCGGCGATGCTGCGCCAGCAGGGCCGCCAGGTGCTGATGCTGGAGCGCCAGCAGTTCCCGCGTTTCTCCATCGGTGAAAGCCTGCTGCCGCAGAGCATGGAGTACATCGAGGCTGCCGGCCTGTTGCAGGACGTGGTCGAAGCGGGCTTCCAGCACAAGAACGGCGCGGCCTTCGTGCATGGCGAGGCGCGCACCGCGTTCGACTTCAGGAAGAAGTTCTCGCCGGGTTGGGGCACGACCTACCAGGTGCAGCGCGCCGACTTCGACAACGTGCTGGCGCGCGGTGCCGAACGCATGGGCACCACGCTGCGCTTCGGTGATGAAGTGCTGTCGGTTGAAGCGGGCGAGCAGCCGGCGGTGACCGTGCGCCGTCCGGACGGCAGCGAGTACCGCATCGAAGCCGATTTCATCCTCGATGCATCCGGTTTCGCACGCCTGCTGCCGCGCCTGCTGCAGCTGGAATCGCCGTCCAACTTCCCGGTGCGCGGCGCGATCTTCTGCCACGTGCGGGACAACATTCCGGCCGAAGCGGACTTCGATCGCAACAAGATCCTGATCACCACCCATCCCGAGCACATCGACGTCTGGTACTGGACGATCCCGTTCTCCAACGGCTGCTGCTCGCTGGGCGTGGTCGCCGAGCCGTCGTTCTTCGAACGCTACGAAGGCGACGACCTGCAGAAGCTGCGGGCCATCGTCGGCGAGGACCCCAACCTGACCCGGCTGCTGGCCAACGCCGAATGGGCGGTGCTGCCGGTGCGCCGCATCACCGGTTACTCGGCCAATGTCAGCTCGTTGTGGGGCCCGGGCTACGCCCTGCTGGGCAATGCCGGCGAGTTCCTCGACCCGGTGTTCTCCTCCGGCGTCACCATCGCCTTCAAGTCCGCGCAGCTGGCCAGCGAATGCCTGGCGCGCCGCTATGCCGGCGAAACCGTCGACTGGGAAGCTGAATTCTCGATCCCGCTGCGTGCTGGCGTGAAGACCTTCCGCCGCTTCGTTGAAAGCTGGTACGAGGGCGGCTTCCAGAAGATCATCTACCACCCGCAGCAGCAGCCCGAAGTACGCGACATGATCAGTTCCATCCTGGCCGGCTACGCCTGGGACACCAACAACCCGTATGTGGCCGACGAAAGCGGCCGCCGCATGCGCGTGCTGGAGCAGCTGTGCAGCGCCTGATCGCCCGTACCGCGGCCGTGCTGCTGTGCCTGGTGCTGGCCGCCTGTGCCGGCCGCATGCCCAAGCCATTGGTGGAACTGCCGCCGCTGCGCCTGTCGCCGGCCAGCCTGCCGGCGCCGCTGGCATTGCAGCAGCAGCTGCATTTCCGTTTCGGTACGCATGAGCGCGACCTGGATGCTCTGCTGGAAGCCGATGCGCAGCAGGTGCAGCTGGCGGTGCAGGCGATGGGCCAGACCGGCGTGCGCCTGCAGTGGGACGGCCAGCAGCTGACCCAGCAGCGCGCACCGTGGCTGCCGCCGCAGGTACGTGCCGAGCGTGTGCTGGATGACCTGCAGTTCGCGCTGTGGCCGACCGCGGCCATTGCCGCCGCGCTGCCGGCCGGCTGGCAGGTCAGCGATGACGGCCGACAGCGCAGCCTGTCGCGCGACGGCACGGTGTGGCTGCAGCTGCAGCGCCTGGACGATGGCAGCGTGCAGCTGGACAACCGCGCCGAAGGCTATGCGCTGCGCATCGAATCGATCGACATGGCCGGGCAGGACCGATGAGTGCACCGATCTACCTGAACGACCTGGGCGTAGTCTGCGCGCTCGGCGATGGCCGCGCCGCGGTCGCGTCGGCGATGTTCGCCGATGTGCCGGGCGGGCTCAGCGACAACGACAGCCTGCTGCCGGGGCGCACCCTGGCGCTGGGAGAGGTGCGCACGCCGCTGCCGGCGCTGGAGGACCTGCCGGTGGCCCTGCGCGGGCGCAACAACGCCCTGCTGGACGTGGCACTGGCGCAGATCGCACCAGCGGTGGCCGCCGCGATCGCCCGCCATGGTGCCGAGCGTGTGGCGGTGGTGCTGGGCACCAGCACCTCGGGCATTGGTGAATCCGAGCAGGCCCTGCGCACCCACGCCGAACAGGGCCAGTGGCCGCAGGGCTTCGATTACGCCCAGCAGGAAATGGGCACCGCCGCGCAGTTCGTGCGCCAGCGCAGTGGTGCACAGGGGCCGGCATGGACCCTGTCCACCGCCTGCTCGTCCAGCGCCAAGGCGCTGATGTCGGCCGCGCGCATGCTGCGCGCCGGCATCGTCGATGCGGTGATTGCCGGCGGTGCCGATTCGCTGTGCCGCTTCACCGTGGCCGGCTTCAGCGCGTTGGAATCGGTGTCGGCACTGCGCTGCAATCCGTTCTCGCAGCACCGCGCCGGCATCAACATCGGCGAGGGCGCCGCGCTGTTCCTGCTTACCCGCGAGCCGGGTCCGGTGTGCCTGGCCGGGTGGGGCGAATCGGCCGATGCCCATCACATGTCCGCCCCCGATCCGCAGGGGATGGGTGCCATCGACGCCCTGCAGCAGGCGCTGCTGCGCGCCGGCTGGGGTGCCGACGAAGTGGATTACGTGAACCTGCATGGCACCGCCACCGGGCACAACGATGCGATGGAAAGCCTGGCGGTCTCGCAGGTGCTGGGCAATGGCGTGCCGGCCAGTTCGACCAAGCCGCTGACCGGCCATACGCTGGGTGCCTCGGGCGCGATCGAGGCGGCGCTGTGCTGGATCCTGCTGGCCGAGAACCCACAGCAGCAGCTGCCGCCGCACTGGTGGGACGGCGTGCCCGACCCCGCACTGCCGGTGCTGCCGCTGGTCGCGCCGGGCTCCTGCCTGGCGCAGGCGCCGCGGCGGGTGCTGAGCAATTCGTTCGCCTTCGGCGGCAGCAATGCCGTGCTGGCACTGGAGCGTCGATGAACACGCTGTACGCGATCGAGGACGTGGTGCCGCACCGCCAGGACATGTGCCTGCTGGAGCGCATCACGCAGTGGGACCAGGACACCCTCGAGGCTGAACTGGTGGTGCCCGAATCCGGCCTGTTCGTGGAGAACGGCGAAGTGCCGGCGTGGGTCGGCATCGAATACATGGCGCAGGCCATCGCGGCCTGGGCCGGCTGCCGCGCGCGTGCGGCCGGCAAGCCGCCGCAGCTGGGCTTCCTGCTCGGCAGCCGCCGCTACAGTAGCGCGCGCAGCAGCTTCCCCAGCGGTTCGCGGCTGCGCGTACAGGCGCGCTGCGAGCTGTTGGGTGACAATGGATTGGGGATGTTCGCCTGCCGCATCCTGGCAGGTGAGGACGAATGGGCGACAGCCAACGTGTCGGTGTTCGAACCGGCCGACGCGATGGCCTATCTGGAGAGTGGACAGGCATGACAGGGAATCGAAGCGTGCTGGTGACCGGCGCCAGCCGGGGCATCGGCCGGGCCATCGCGCTGCGCATCGCGCGCGATGGCTTCGACGTGGTGGTGCATTGCCGCAGCCGCCTGGAAGAAGCACAGGCCGTGGTGGCCGAGATCCAGGCCTTGGGCCAGCAGGCCCGCGTGCTGGCGTTCGACGTAGCCGACCGCGAGGCCGCACGCGCCGCGCTGGAGGCTGATGTCGAAGCGCACGGCGCGTACTACGGCGTGGTCTGCAATGCCGGCATCGCCCGTGATGGCGCCTTCCCGGCGCTGTCGGCGGAGGATTGGGACCAGGTCATCCACACCAACCTGGATGGCTTCTACAACGTGCTGCATCCGCTGATCATGCCGATGGTGCGGCGGCGCAAGCCGGGCCGCATCGTCACCCTGTCGTCGGTGTCCGGGCTGGCCGGCAACCGCGGCCAGGTCAATTACAGTGCCGCCAAGGCCGGCATCATCGGTGCCACCAAGGCGCTGGCGCTGGAACTGGCCAGCCGCCAGATCACCGTCAACTGCGTGGCCCCGGGCCTGATCGAGACCGAAATGCTCAACGATGAAGTGATCGAACACGCGCTCAAGCTGATTCCCGCCGGCCGCGTCGGTCGTCCCGACGAAGTGGCGGCCACGGTGGCGTTCCTGCTGTCGGAGCCGGCCGGCTACATCACCCGCCAGGTGATCTCGGTGAACGGAGGCATGCTCTGATGGCTGCCGATCGTCGCGTGGTGGTCACCGGTGCCGCTGCCATCAGTCCGCTCGGCCACGACTGGCCCACCATCGAAGCGCACCTGCGCAGCTGCCGCAATGCCGTGCGCACGATGCCCGAATGGGATGTCTATGCCGGCCTGAACACCAAGCTGGCCGCGCCGGCGCAGGACTTCGAGCTGCCGCCGAACTACAACCGCAAGACCACCCGCTCGATGGGCAAGGTCGCGATCATGTCGGTGCGCGCCACCGAGGTGGCGCTGCGCGGGGCCGGCCTGCATGAACACCCGGTGCTGCGCAGTGGCCGCACCGGCGTGGCCTACGGCTCGTCCTCGGGCAGCCACGAGGCCACCGGTGAATTCGGCCGCATGCTCAACGAATTCACCACCGACGGCATCAGTGCCACCACCTACCTGAAGATGATGAGCCACACCGCGCCGGTCAACATCGGTGTGTTCTTTGGTTTGTCCGGGCGCGTCTACACCACCTCCAGTGCCTGCACCTCGGGCAGCCAGGGCGTGGGCGCGGCCTACGAGGCGATCCGCAGCGGCAAGCAGACGGTGATGGTGGCCGGCGGTGCAGAGCAGCTCGATGCCACTGCCGCGGCGGTGTTCGACACTCTGTTTGCCACCAGCGTGCGCAACGATGCGCCGCAGACCACGCCGCGCCCGTTCGATGCCGGCCGTGATGGCCTGGTGCTGGGCGAGGGTGCCTGCACGCTGATCCTGGAAGACCTGGAGCACGCGCAGGCACGTGGCGCCACCATCCTTGCCGAGGTGGTCGGCTACGGCACCAACAGCGATGGCCAGCACGTCACCCAGCCCAGTGCCGACACCATGGCCCAGGCCATGCGCCTGGCGCTGGAGGATGCCGGGCTGGACGCGGCGCAGATCGACTACGTCAACGCCCACGGCACCGCCACCGACCACGGTGACATCGCCGAGACCCAGGCGACCGCGCAGGTGTTCGGCAGCCGCATGCCGATCAGCTCGCTGAAGAGCTACGTCGGCCACATGCTGGGTGCCTGCGGTGCGTTCGAGGCCTGGATGAGCATCGAGATGATGCGCGCCGGCTGGTTCGCCCCCACTCTGAACCTGGCCGAGGTCGATCCACGCTGTGGCCAGCTCGACTTCATCACCGGCCAAGGCCGCGAACTGCAGGCCGAGTACGTGATGAGCAACAACTTCGCCTTCGGCGGCATCAACACCTCGCTGGTGTTCCGCCGCTGGCGCGAGTGATCCACCGCCCCACCACGGCTGTTCCCGCAACCTACCCGCACCCTCGACAAGGAGATGTTCCGATGCGCCGCACCCTGATGATCGCCACGGCCACCGCACTGCTGGCCCTGGCCTCCACCGCTTCTGCCCGCGATACCCGCGTGGAGCAGTCCCTGCAGGAACTGGTCAGTTCGCAGGCTGCCAAGGACGCCGGCATCGACGGCAGCGTCCGCTTTTACCTGGCCGGCCAGCCGGTCAGCGTGCAGCAGCGCCTGGGCGAAGACGTGACCAACAAGAAGACCAACGCCGCCAACAAGAGCGATGCCGAGGCCTGCCGCTGGGTCGCGCTGTCGGCGCTGCGCGCGCTGCAGGACGGTGCCAAGTCGCGCGGCGCCAACGCCGTGGTCGACATCGTCAGCTACTACAAGAAGAACGAGTTCAAGAGCAGCACCAACTACGAATGCTATGCCGGTGCGATCCTCGCCGGTGTCGCGCTGAAGGGCACCTACGCCAAGGTCAAGTAAGCGCCCGTGTGGCAGCGGCGTTGGCTGAACGCCGCCGCCACATTGCTGAATCCCGCCGGGGAAACGCCGCCGATCACGCCGCCATCGTCGGCTGACGGCTTTCCCCGGTGTCGGCTTTCCGACACAATCATGGCTCTTCCCGGGTTATCGTCCCGCGGACATGCACGCCTACGTCTATAAAAGCCAACTCAAGCCGGACACCTACGTCTACGTTCCCCGTCGCGATGATTTCAGCGCGCTGCCTGCGCCGCTGCTCACCTCGCTGGGGACGCTCGCCTTCGTCCTGGACGTGGCCCTGGATGCCCAGCGCCGCCTGGCCCAGGCCGATCCGGAAAAGGTCCGCAGCGAAATGAGCGAGCGCGGGTTCTACCTGCAGGTGCCGCCATCGGTGGCCAGCCTGATGCCGCGCCACTATGACTGACACGTCCCGTCCGCGCGCCCTGTCGATCGCCTTCGCCGTAGGCGCCGTGCTGGCGCTTGGCGCCGCCGTGGGCGGCGTTCCAGGCGCCATCCTTGCGGCACTGGCGCAGCCGGCGTTCGCGCTGGGTGTGTCGTGGTGGCGTCGCAGCCGAGCGCTGCTGCCGCTGAAGATCGTCGCGCGCCAGGACCTGCCGGCGCTGCTGGCGTTGTGGACGGCGGCGCCGCTGTTGCTGGCGCTGCTGCTGGCCTGGCCGCTGGCGGCGCTGCGTGACAGCGGCAGCCTGGCCGCGGTGCTGGGCCTGAGCGTGCTGGTCAGTGCCGGCCTGCTGGCGGCCTGGCGCACCTGGCCGCTGTGGAACGATGTCGAACGCCTGGATGGCAATCTCGCCCAGCATTGGCAGGCGCTGGCCGGACGCGATCTGACCGCCTGGCGCGGTCTCGGTGTCGCCGCGCTGGTGATCGCGCTGGCCGCGCTGGTGGTGCTGCCGGCCTGGCCGGGCCTGTTGCCGGAAGGCGCGCGCTGGCCCGCCGCGCTGGCGGTGGTGCTGCTGTCTCCCGTGCTGCACCTGCTGCTGCAGCGGGTGGCGCCGGCACCCTTGGTGTCGCTGCGCGCGAGCCCGTTGGCCAGCGCCGGCAACGAGCACGAACCGATGTTCGCAGCTGCGGCCGAAACCGCGCCGCTGGAGGCGATGGCGCCGCAGGAGCTGACCCCGGCCCTGTATGAAGCCGCCCGCCATGGCCGCATCGACCGGGGCCTGCAGTTGCTGCAGGCCGGTGCCGATCCGTATGCGCTGCCGGACCCGAACTGGCGCGACCAGCGCAGCCTGGCGGTGCTGGCGGCGGTGCTGCCGGACCTGCGCCTGCTGCGCGAACTGATCGCCCGCGGCGTCGATGTGAATGCGCCGCACCGGGGCATGACCCCGCTGCTGGCCGCCACCCGCGACAGCTGGCACGGCCGCCCCGAAGCGGTGATGACCCTGCTCGCCAACGGTGCCGATTCGCGTGCCATCGACAGCGATGGCAACACCCCGCTGCACCATGCGGCGCGCAGTTCCGACCCGGGCGTGGCCGCGCTGCTGCGCGATGCCGCCGCCGAAGTCGACGCGCTGAACAACGAGGGCTGGTCGCCGCTGGCCGTGGCCTGCCAGGTCGGCAACTGGCGCCTGGCCCGCTTCCTGCTCGAACGCGGTGCGCGCAGCGAACCGGCCGAAGGCACCCCGGTGTTGCTGGCCGCGGCCGCCACCGAAGACGACGATCCGGCCGGCGTGCAGCTGCTGCTCAAGCACAAGGCGCGGGCTGACGCGCGTGATCGCCAGCGCCGCAGCGCGCTGCATGAGGCCGCACTGGCTGGCCACGTCGAGATCATCGGCGTGCTGCTGGGTGCCGGTGCCAATCTGGAAGCGCGCGATGCGCTGGGCCGTACGCCGTGGCTGGAAGCGGCCCGTGCCGGCCGCGCTGCCGTGGTCGAGCATCTGCTGCCGCACAAGCCGGATCTGGTTGCGGTGGACGGCGAAGGCCGCAATGCGGTGCAGCTGGCGGCGATGGCCGAGGATGTCTCGCCATTGCTGATCAAGCGCCTGGTCGAGCTGGGCATCGCCGCCGATGCCACCGATCCGGTTGGCCGCCGTGCGGTGGACTACGCCGCCGAAGCCGGTCGCTGGGCGATTGTGGCCCTGCTGGACCCGTCCTATCCGTTGCCGGCCGCCGTCAGTGATGGCCTGGCCGAGCGCGGCGAAGCCGCCAGCGCCAGTGGCCTGCTGCCGGACCGTCCGCCGCTGACCCTGCTGCGCGAAGCGCTGGGCTTCGGCAACACCGATGGCATGGCCGCGCTGGCCAAGCTGTGCCAGCCGGAAGAGCTGGGCGGGCTGCTGCTCGACCCCGAACTGGCGCTGGAGCCGGCCGCGGTCGATTGGCTGCTGGCCCACGGTGCGGATCCCTATGTGCGCGACGCCTGCTCCGATACGCCGATGTTCGCGCTGCTGTCGCGCGGCATCGATGCAGTGCCTGCGCTGCAGGTGATGCTGCAGCGTGGCCTGTCACCGGCCGGCCGCGGTGGCCTGGCGCGCTTCCTTGCCGCCTGCGCGCAGCACGACCAGGCCGCCCGTGGCCTGGAACAGCTGGCGCTGGAACTGCTGGAACGTGGTGCCGATCCGTTCGCGGCCTCGCCGGCGGGTGACCCGCCGTTGTCGCTGGCAGTGCGCCTGGGCTGGCTGCGCCTGCAGCAGGCCCTGCTCAAGGCCGGTGTCGATCGTGAAGCGCGTGACAGCCATGGCATGACCGCATTGCATCTGGCCACCGCATTGGCCCGCGAAGGCGCGCTGAAGCTGCTGGTGCAGCACGGTGCCTCGCCGGAAGCACGTGCCGCCGACGGCCAGACGCCGCTGGGCGTGGCGCTGTCGATCGGTCGCCGTGACCTGGCCGACTGGCTCGACTGGCGGGTGTGGCCGTTGCCGCGCCGCACCCTGCGCGAGGCCGATCTGCCGGCCGCTGCGATGGCCGGTGACGTCGATGCGGTGCGCCGCCTGATCGATCTGGGATTTGCCGTCGACGCAGTCGACGCACAGGGCTGCACCGCGCTGCTGCGTGCGGCCGGTGGTGGCCATCTGGCAGTAACCGACCTGCTGCTGGCACGCGGCGCCGATCCGCAGCACGCCGCTGCCAGTGGCGCGACGCCGCTGTCGGCGGCGGTCAGCATGCGCCAGGTGGACATCGTTTCGGCCTTGCTCGACGCCGGTGCCAAGCTGGAACACCGCCTGCCGGGCGGCGTGACCGTGCTGATGCTGGCTTCAGCGCTGGGCCTGCCGGACATCGTTGCGCGCCTGCTCACTGCCGGTGCCGACGTGCATGCCGGTGACGCGCAGCAGCTGGGCCCGCTGCACTGTGCCGCGCTGTACGGTTTCAGTGCCCGCGACCGCTCGCGCCTGCTGGCCCTGCTCGACACCCTGCTGCTGGCCGGTGCCGAACCGGACCAGGCCGCTGCCGGTTCGGTCACGCCGCTGCTGCTGCTGCTGGGTGCGCGTGCCGAGCCGGGTACCGCCTGCGACGAGCAGGTGGTGATGGCGGCGGTGGAACGCCTGCTGGATGAGGACGTGAGCCTGGACGTGCGTGATCCGCGCGGTTTCGGCCCGCTGCACCTGGCCGCGCTGCATGGTCTGCCGCTGCTGGTGCAGCGCCTGCTGCGCGCCGGTGCCGATCCGGAAGTGCGCGACAGCCTCAACCGCAGCCCGCGCGAGATCGCGGTGATGCGGGGCTTCATCGACGTGGCCGGCGAGTTCGAGCCGCGCGTGCCTGGCGTCTCGTCGATGGCGCGGTTCCTGCGCGACAACGGCTGACAGGCCGGGGTCGGATCCCTTTCCAGCGGAAAGGGCTCTGACCCCAACACCGCGCTGCGGGAATCTGTAGTGGGTAGTGCCGGCCGCTGGCCGGCAACCTCATGAAACCTCCGGGATCCCGAGGCTGCCGGCCAGCGGCCGGCGCTACCGGGTCCACCATCCATCGGGTGGGTGCCGACCGTTGGTCGGCACACCGGCTGGCTGTCACCGCTCCTTGTCGCCGTCACTTTCCGCGTCGGCTTCAAACAGGTGCATCAGGTCATTGCGTGCATCGCGCGAGGTCTGGATCACCGCAGCCTCGTCGTCGTACACCAGATACTGGTCGCGCAGCAGCTGCTCGTCGTGCTCACGGAAGCGCTGTACGTGGCGTTCGGCCACTTCAGGTGCAACACCCAATGCAGTCAGCACGCGCCCGCTCATTTCCAGGCTGGTGCCGAACACTTCGCGGAACGGTTCGGCCGACATGTCCATCAGGCGCCACGCATGCTGGCGGTTGCGTGCACGCGCCAGCACCTTCGCGTCCGGGTACAGCCGGCGCACCATGCGCACTGCACGCAGGTTGGTCTCCGGGTCGTCCACGGTGATCACGAACACATCGATGTGTTCGCCGCCCGCAGCGCGCAGCATCTCCGGCCGGGTCGGGTCGCCGTAATACAGCTGGTTGCCGAAGCGGCGCAGGTCGGCCACGGTGTCCGGATTCGCTTCCAGTGCCACGAACGGCACCTTCTGCGCGGTCAACAGGCGCGCGATGACCTGGCCGAAGCGGCCCATGCCGGCAATCAGCACTTTCGGCCGGTTGTCCGGCGCCACCTTGTCGGCCTCGGCTGCCTCGCGCGGCGTTGCCTTCTCCTGGCCGAGCAGCTTGAGCAGCGCGATCATCAGCAGTGGCGTGATCGCCATCGACAGGCCGACGATCGCCACCAGACGGTCATGGTTGGCGCTGCCCAGCAGGTGCGCGCGCTGCGCTTCGTTGAACACCACGAAGGCGAACTCGCCGCCCAGCCACAGCACGCTGCCCAGTAGCAGCGAGTGCCGTGAACTGAGCTTTGCGATGCGCCCGATCACGTACAGCAGGCTGAATTTGACCACCAGCAGGATCGCCACGCCGGCGGCGATGAGCCACGGCTCGGCAACGATGCGGTCGAGGTCGATGCCCATGCCCACCGCAATGAAGAACAGGCCCAGCAGCAGCCCCTTGAACGGCTCGATCTGCGCTTCCAGTTCGTGCCGGAACTCCGAGTCGGACAGCAGTACGCCGGCCAGGAACGCGCCCAGGCTGGGGCTGAGGCCGGCTTCCTGCATGAACCAAGCGGTGCCGAGCACCACCAGCAGGGCAGTGGCAGTGAAAACTTCCGGGCTGCGGGTGCGCGCGATGATGCTGAACACCCTGCGCAGTACCGGCCGCCCGCACAGGATCACCACCGCCAGCGCACCCAGCGCCACGGCCGCATCTTCCCAGCGCAGCGTCTCGTTCTTCACCCCGCCCAGCAGCGGGATGGCCGCCAGCAGTGGAATCGCGATCAGGTCCTGGAACAGCAGGATGGCGAACCCGAGCCGGCCATGGTCGCTGTTGATCGCCTTGTGTTCTGACAGCAGCTGCAGGCCCACCGCAGTGGATGACAGCGCCAGCGCCACGCCCACCACCAGCGCACTTTTCCATTGGAAGTGGTCGAGCAGCAGCAGGCCGCCCAGCACCAGCCCGGACAGCGCCACCTGCGCCGCACCGGCACCGAATACCGAGCGTCGCATTACCTTCAGGCGCGCGGGCGACAGCTCCAGCCCGATCACGAACAGCAGCATCACCACGCCGATCTCGGCGGCGCCGAGGATGCGATCGGCGTCCTGCACGAAGCCCAACCCGTCCGGGCCCAGTACCACGCCGGCCGCCAGGTAGCCCAGCACCGCGCCGAAGCCGAATTTCTTGAACACCGGCACGGCGATGACCGCCGCCAGCAGCAGCACCAGGGCCAGTTCCAGACCGCCGCTATGCATGGGAATACCTGGTCATCGGGAAGCCGCTGCGCGTCCGTTCGGGTAGGAAAAGCGTGGCGAGCGCCACCCGGCCATTATGCGCGCCGCTCCGTGCAGGCACGAGAACGACCTGCGGGGCCGGGCCACGCCGCGCGGCGCGGGTTGACCTGCAATGTCGCCGGGTCCAGACTGCCCGCCGCTGGCGGCGCGTCCGCCAGCACACGCATCCCGGAGTCCCCAACCCATGTCCAGCGACAGTAGAAGTCGACCTCGTTCGACGCCAGCGATGGCCACCGCCTGACATCGGGACGGTTTGCCTGCGTTGGCGTTGCGCGAGGTCGCACCCCCACAAGGCAATCCGATGAACCAGAAGCAATTGCTGCGCCCGGTGGCCGATGCCGCCACACTGGCCGCACCCCTGGCGAACTACAACACCGCCGACGCGGTGGAATTCCTCAATACGCTGGAACTGACGCGCGCCGCGGAAACGCTGGCGGCGCTGTCATTGCCGCGCGCGGTGAAGATGCTCGAAGCACCGGAGCTGCACCGCAGCGGCGAGCTGGTGGCCGCGCTGCCGCCGGCACGCGCCGCGGCCCTGCTGGGGCTGATGGCCGACGACCGTGCCACCGACATCGTCCACGAGCTGGACGAAGAAGAACGCGCGCGGCTGATCCCGCTGCTCGGCACCGATGCCCGCCAGGCCATCCAGAAGCTGCTCAGCTACCCGCCGAACACCGCCGGCGCGCTGATGACCACCGAGTACGTGGCGGTACCCGCCAGCTGGACCGTTGCGCAGACCCTGCAGCACATCCGCCAGGTCGAGCGTACCCGCGAGACGGTGTACGCGATCTACGTGCTGGACCCGGCCAGCCAGCAACTGCAGCAGGTGGTGACCATGCGCCGGCTGATCACCGGCCTGCCCGAGGAGTCGATCCTGGACGTGGCCCAGGTCAATCCGCCGGTGACCGTGGATGCACTGATGGACCAGGAGGAAGTGGCGCGGCTGATCCGCCGCCACGATCTGCTGGCGATTCCGGTGGTCGACGCGCAGCAGCAGATGCTTGGCATCGTCACCGTCGACGACGTGCTCGATGCGCTGATCGAAGAGTCCACCGAAGACGCGCACAAGTTCGGCGGTATGGAAGCACTGGACAAGCCGTACATGCAGATCGGCTTCTTCGAGATGCTGCGCAAGCGCGCCGGCTGGCTGAGCGTGCTGTTCCTGGGCGAAATGCTGACCGCCAGCGCGATGCAGCATTACGAGGATGAACTGGCGCGCGCGGTGGTGCTGACCCTGTTCATTCCGCTGATCATGAGTTCGGGCGGCAACTCCGGTTCGCAGGCCACCTCGCTGCTGATCCGCAGCCTGGCATTGCGCGAGCTGCGCCTGCGCGACTGGTGGAAAGTGGCTCTGCGCGAGGTTCCGACCGGCATGGTGCTGGGCGCCATCCTCGGCTGCCTGGCCATCGTACGCATCGTGATCTGGCAGCTGGGTGGCCTGCACGACTACGGCGAGCACTGGATCCTGCTGGCGATCACCATCGGTGCGGCGCTGGTCGGCATCGTCACCTTCGGCTCGCTGTCCGGCTCGATGCTGCCCTTCATCCTCAAGCGGCTGGGCTTCGATCCCGCAAGTGCCTCGGCCCCGTTCGTGGCCACCCTGGTGGACGTGACCGGGCTGGTGATCTATTTCAGCATCGCCGCGATGATCCTGCACGGCACGCTGCTGTAACAAAAAGGGGACGGAGGGGATTAAGTCGTTTGTGCCACAAACGACTTAATCCCCTCCGTCCCCTTTTTTGGGTACCGTAGGCGCATGAGTACCTACCACCTGCAGTCCGTGTTTCGTCCGCAGTCGGTCGCGGTGATCGGCGGCAGCCCGCGTGAACGCTCGGCCGGCCGCGCGGTGATGCGCAACCTGCGCGGCACCGGCTTCCCCGGCAAGGTGGCGTGGATCAACCCGCGACACGCCGAGATCGATGGCATCCGCACGGTCAAGCGGTTGAAGGACCTGGACTGGGTGCCCGAGCTGGTGGTGATCACCGCCCCGGCGGCGATCGTGCCACAGGTGGTACGCACCGCCGCCGAGCGGGGCGTGCAGTCGGCGATCATCCTGACCGCACACCTGGGCGAAGGCCCCGGCTCGTTGTCGGCGCAGGTGGAAGCGGTGGCGCGCAAGCATGGCCTGCGCATCCTTGGCCCGCACTGCCTGGGCGTGATCGCACCGCATGCGCGGCTCAATGCCAGCATCGCCGCGCACTTCCCGCAGGCCGGTGACCTCGCGCTGATCTCCGAATCTTCGGCGATTGCGGCGGCGCTGGTGGAATGGGGTGTGGCGCGCTCGGTTGGCTTCTCCGCCGTGGTCTCGCTGGGCGATACGATGGATGTCGACTTCGGCGACCTGCTCGACTACTTCGCCACCGACTACCGCACCCGCGCCATCCTGCTCTACGTCGAGCAGATCAAGGATGCGCGCAAGTTCATGTCGGCCGCGCGTGCCGCCGCGCGCGCCAAGCCGGTGGTGGTGGTGAAGTCCGGTCGCGCCGAGCGCGTGCAGCCGGGCAGCCGCGATACCCATGTGCAGGCGCTGGCCCGCGCCGACGATGTCTACGGTGCGGCGTTCAACCGTGCCGGCCTGCTGCGCGTGAGCGCGCTGGATGAGCTGTTCACCGCCGCCGAGTCGCTGGGACGGCTGGGGACGTTCCCCGGCCGACGCCTGGCCATCCTCAGCAACGGTGGCGGCGTTGGCCGCCTTGCGGTGGACCAGCTGATCGCATTGCGTGGCACGCTGGCCAACCTGTCCGACAGCACGGTGGAGAAGCTTGACGCGGTGCTGCCGCAGGGCTGGTCGCGCAGCAATCCGGTCGACATCGTGGTCGACGCCGATGGTGAGCGCTACGCATCGGCCATCGAAGCACTGCTGGCCGATAACGAGAATGATGCGGTGATGGTAGTCAATGTGCCGACCGCGTTCACCTCGTCCGCTGATGCCGCACAAGCGCTGACCCGCACGCTCGGCCTGCGGCCGCGCCATCACCGCGACAAGCCGGTGTTCGCGGTGTGGCTGGGCAACGACGATCAGGCCACCGCGACGCTCAATGCGGCACGCGTGCCGACCTATCCGACCGAAGCCGAGGCGGTACGCGGCTTCCAGCATCTGGTGCGCTACCGCGAAGCGCAGAACGCGCTGATGGAAACGCCGCCCAGCCTGCCGCAGGACTTCAGCGTGGACGCGGCGGCCGCGCGTGCACTGGTCGACGCCGCGCTGGCCAACGGCCAGCAGTGGCTGGACCCGCTGGCCACGCATGAACTGCTCAAGGCCTATGGCATTCCGTCCGCGCCGGTGATGCATGCGCGCGATGCGCACGAGGCCATGGACCTGGCGCAGCCGCTGCTGGAACGCGGTGCTACGGTCGCACTGAAGATCCTGTCGCCGGATATTCCGCACAAATCCGAAGTGGATGGTGTGCGACTGAACCTGGCGACGCTGCCGGCGGTGCAGAGCGCGGCCCATGCGATCCTGTCGCGCGCGCGCCAACTGCGTCCCGACGCCCGCATCGATGGCCTGCTGGTGCAGCCGACCATCATTCGCCCGAAGGCGCGCGAGATCATCGTCGGTATCGCTGATGACGCGACGTTCGGCCCGGTGATCGTGGTCGGCCGTGGTGGTACTGCGGTCGAAGTGATCAACGACAAGGCACTGGCGCTGCCGCCATTGGACCTGCGCCTGGCCCATGAACTGATCGGCCAGACCCGCGCCTCGCGCATCCTCAAGGCCTACGGCGATGTGCCCGCCGCCGACGAGCGCGCACTGGCGCTGGCGCTGGTGAAGCTGGCGCAGCTGGCCGCCGATATCCCCGAAGTGCGTACGTTGGACATCAACCCGCTGCTGGTCGACAGCAAGGGCATCCTCGCCCTCGACGCCCGCGTGGCGGTGGCACCGTCGCGCATCCTGCACAAGGGCCGTGGCCATCCGCGCTTCTCGGTGTTCCCGTACCCGAAGGAGTGGGAGCGTACCATCGAACTGTCCGACGGCGGCCGCGCCTTCGTGCGCCCGGTGCGACCGGAAGACGACGCGCTGTTCCGTGCGTTCTTCGCCCGCGTCAGCGACGAGGACCTGCGCCTGCGTTTCTTCCAGTCGGTGAAGCACTTCAGCCACGAATTCATCGCGCGCCTGACCCAGCTCGACTACGCACGCTCGATCGCGCTGGTGGCGATCGAGCCACGCAGTGGCGAAATGCTGGGCGCGGTGCGCCTGCATGCCGACGCCGACTACCATCGCGGCGAGTACGGCATCCTGATCCGCTCGGACCTGAAGGGCCACGGGATCGGCTGGCGATTGATGGCGATCATGATCGAGTACGCCAAGTGGCTGGGCCTGGACGTGGTTGAAGGCCAGGTGCTGCGCGAGAACAGCACCATGCTGGCGATGTGCCAGAGCCTGGGCTTCAAGACCCGGCTGGACCCGGACGACCCGACGGTGATGATGGTGACCCTGCCGGTGCAGCAGGTAGAGGTGCCCGAACCCCCGCCGGCGGCGTGATCGTTACCACATCGGTAGCGCCGGGCCATGCCCGGCGGAACGTCGGATTCAACGCAGCGGCTCCACCACCACCGCCGTGCCATAGCACAGCACCTCGGTCAGCCCGGTCATCACATCGGTGGCGTCGTAGCGCATGCCGACGATCGCGTTGGCGCCCAGCTGCCGCGCGTGCTTGACCATGTCGCGGTAGGTTTCCTCGCGAGCCTGTTCGCACAGTTCGGTGTAGATGGTGATGTTGCCGCCGAAGATCGTCTGTATACCGCCAAGGAAATTGCCGACGATCGAGCGCGAGCGCACGGTGATGCCGCGTACCACACCCAGATTGCGCACGATGCGATGGCCGGGCAGCTCGAAGGCGGTGGTGACCAGCGCATTGTCGAAGCGCAGTGTGGGCGGGGAAGGGGAGCCGCTGTTGTAGGGGTCTGCCATGGTCGCGTCCGTATCGTTGCCTTCTGTAGAGTCGAGCCATGCTCGACTGGCTGTGGAGCAGTCGAGCAAGCTCGACTCTACAATGCAACCGCCCGCTGCAGCATGGCTCCGTCACCGTGATGGCGCGACAATAGCCCCATGACCGACCGTATTCCCCTGTTGCTACTGCCCGGCCTGCTCAACGATGCCGAGCTGTGGCGCTCACAGTTGGCTGATCTTGCCGACATCGCCGATTGCACGGTGGGCGACCAGACCCGCGGTGAAACCCTGCAGGCCGTGGCCCAGGATGTACTGGCTCAGGCGCCGGAGCGCTTTGCGCTGGCAGGTTTCTCGCTCGGCGGCTTCGTCGCTCAGCAGATCCTGCGCATCGCGCCCGA
This sequence comes from Stenotrophomonas sp. 1L-E-5-B-C3, assembly GCF_057292075.1. NCBI lineage: Bacteria > Pseudomonadati > Pseudomonadota > Gammaproteobacteria > Lysobacterales > Lysobacteraceae > Stenotrophomonas > Stenotrophomonas sp. 1L-E-5-B-C3. The sequence goes on along the minus strand of NZ_JBXAWS010000011.1, from coordinate 40,119 downwards.
GCGCGTGCTACAGCTGGCGTTGATCGATACCTCGATCCATGCCGATTCGCCGGAACGTGCCGAGCAGCGCCGCAGCCAACGTGCCAGCGTGCGCCTGCCGGGAAAATTCCACGGCTTCGGTGACGCGTTGATGCGCAGCTACATCGATGCCTCGCGGCTGGACGACTACGTGCTGGTGCAGCGTGTGCGCGACATGACCGCGCGGTTGGGCGCCGAAGTGTTCCTGCGCCAGAGCGCGCTGGAGCGCCGCGATGGCCACGATGTGCTGGCCGGGTACCGCGATCCGCTGCTGATCGTCTGCGGCGCAAACGACCGCATCACGCCGCTGGCGGTGAGCGAGGAGGTGCACGCCCTGGTGCCGCATTCGCAGCTGGTGGTGGTGCCCGATTGCGGGCACCTGGCACCGATGGAAAAGCCGGACGAGGTCAGTGCGGCGATGCGTGGGTGGTTGCTGCAAGGCGAGGGATAGCTCTGCCTTTGGTAGGTGCCGACCTTGGTCGGCACGATGTGTCATCGACTGACCAGAGGTCGGTACCGACCAAGGCCGGCACCCACCGATTCCGATACGTAACCGCGGTTGGGATCAATCCCAGGCCGGGGCAATCCCTTCCGGATTCGCCAGGCGATGGCCACGATCCAGCTTGGCGATCTGTGCCATGTCTTCGTCGGTCAATCGCACGGCCGCTGCTTCCAGGTTGGCTGCCAGGTTCTCGCGCTTCGTCGACGACGGGATCACCGAGAAGCCCTGCTGCAGCGCCCAGGCCAGCGCAACCTGCGCCGGGGTGGCCTGGTGACGGCCGGCAATGGCCTGGATCACCGGGTCCTTCAGCACTTCGCCATAAGCCAGGCTCATGTAGGCGGTGATGTGGATGCCGTTGTCCTGCAGGAACTTCACCAGCAGGCGGTTCTGCAGGTACGGGTGGATCTCGATCTGGTTGGTGGCGATGGCTTCGGCACCGAGGATCTCGATCGCCTTGCGGGTCTGCGCGATGGTGAAATTGGAGATGCCGATCGCCTTGGTCAGCCCCTTCGCCTTGGCTTCGGCCAGTGCCGGCAGGTATTCCTCCATCGGCACATCGACCTTGCCATTCGGTGACGGCCAGTGGATCAGCGCCAGGTCGACGCGGTCGGTGCGCAGCTTCTCCAGGCTGGTACGCAGGCTGGCCAGCAGCGCATCGCGCTTGAACTCGGTGATCCACACCTTGGTGGTCAGGTACAGATCATCACGCGACACGCCGGACTCGGCGATGGCCTGGCCGACTTCGGCTTCGTTGCCGTAGATCTGCGCGGTATCGATGGCGCGGTAGCCGACCTCCAGCGCATTGCGCACCGAGTCGATCACGGTCTGGTCCTTCAGGCGGAAGGTGCCGAGACCAAAAGCGGGGACAGTCATGGGAAGCTCCAACGGGGGGAAGGGAGTAGCAGAGGGAAGAGGGTAGGACAGGCACCGTATGCATGCCGGCAACGGTGCATTGCATGGATCAATGCGCGGTGGCGGCAATGCCGTCGGCGCGGTGGTCGACGCCATCGCGGCGGTCGAGGCGGCCACTGAGCACGGTCAGCGCGTAGGCCAGCACGACCACCAGCGCGCCCAGCCATGGGGTATGCATCAGGCCGATGTGCTCCACCACCAGGCCGCCCAGCGAGGCGCCCATGGCGATGCCGACGTTGAACGCGGCGATGTTCAGGCCTGAGGCCACGTCGGTGGCCTGCGGTGCATAGCGCTGCGCCTGCTTGACCACGTAGACCTGCAGGCCGGGCACGTTGCCGAACGCTACCGCACCCAGCGCCAGCACCGTCAGCAGCATCAACCAGGTGTTGTAGGCAGTGAACGTGAGCACGAACAGCACCAATGCCAGCAGTCCGAAGATGCGCTTCAGCGCGGGCACCGGACCCAAGCGGTCGGCCATGCGCCCGCCCCACAGGTTGCCGATCGCCACCGACACGCCGTACACCAGCAGCACCAGGCTCACGGCGTTGGCCGGAAGGCCGGTGACGTCCTGCAGGATCGGCGCCAGATAGGTGAAGGCCAGGAAGGTGCCACCGTAGCCCAGCGCGGTCATCGCATAGACCAGCAGCAGGCGTGGCTGGCCGAGCACGGCCAGCTGTTGGCGGAGGCTGGCCGGCGCACTCTGTGGCAGGTTGCGCGGAACGAACAACAGCGCGCCGATCAGGGCGACGACGCCGAGGCCGGCCACCGCCAGGAACGTCGCGCGCCAGCCCAGATGCTGGCCGATGAAGGTGCCCAGCGGCACGCCGGTCACCAGCGCCACGGTCAGGCCGGTGAACATGATGGCGATCGCGCTGGCCGCCTTCTCCTTCGGTACCACGGCGGTGGCGATGATCGCGCCGATCGAGAAGAACACGCCGTGCGCCAGGCCGGTCAGGATGCGGGCGATGATCAGCGAGGTATACCCGGGTGCCATCCAGGCGACGACATTGCCGAGCGTGAACAACACCATCAGCGCCACCAGCAGTTGCTTGCGCGGTACGCGTCCGGTCAGCGCAGTCAGCACCGGCGCGCCGATGGCCACGCCCAGCGCGTACAGCGAGACCAGCAGGCCGGCCGAGGGCAGGCTGACCTGCAGGTCTCCGGCGATGGTCGGGATCAGGCCGACGATGACGAATTCGGTGGTGCCGATGGCGAAGGCACCGAGGGTCAACGCCAGCAGGGCGAGGGGAATGCCACGGGTCATGACAGGGTCCAGCGGGAGGAAGAGGCTGCGCAGTCTGCGCCGCCGACCTTTGCCGAAAAACCGGCCTTCACGCCAATCACTATTGCCGTGCAGTCAATAATAGGGACATGAAGACCACTCTCGATGAAATGCAGGCGTTCCTTTCGGTGATCGACAGCGGCTCGATCAGTGCCGCCGCCGAGCAGCTGGGGCAGACGCCCTCGGGCGTGAGCCGCGCCCTGGGGCGGCTGGAGGACAAGCTGGGGATCACCCTGCTGACCCGTACCACACGCCGCCTGCACCTGACCGCCGAGGGCGAGGCGTTCCTGCGCCATGCGCGCGCGATCATCGATGCGGTGGAATCGGCCGAGGAACAGATGGCGGCGCGCCGCGAGCGCCCGGCGGGGCGCCTGCGCGTGGATGCGGCGATGCCGTTCGTGCTGCACGTGATCGCGCCGCTGGTGGCCGGCTATCGCGCGCGTTACCCGGAAGTGCAGCTGGAGTTGAACAGTTCCGACCGCTACATCGACCTGCTCGAACGGCGCACCGATCTGGCGATCCGGATCGGCCCGCTGGCCGACTCCACCCTGCATGCGCGGCTGCTGGGCCGCTGCCAGCTGCGGCTGGTGGCCAGCCCGGCCTACCTGGCCAGGCACGGCGAACCGGCCAACGTCGCCGCACTGGGCCAGCACACGCTGCTCAGCTTCAACGAGCCGGAATCACTCAACCGTTGGCCGCTGCCCGGAGAGTCGGATGGGCTGCTGCTGGTGCGCCCGGATATTGCCGTATCCAGTGGCGAGACGTTGCGCCGGCTGGCGGTGGAAGGTGTGGGCATCACCTGCCTGTCTGACTTCGTCACCGATCGCGACCGCAGCGCCGGCACCCTGGTGCAGGTGCTGGCGGGGCAGACGCTGGATGTGTACCAGCCGATCCATGCGGTGTACTACCGCAACACCGCCGTGTCGTCGCGGATCAGCTCGTTCGTGGATTACCTGGCCGACGCGATGGCGCAGAGCGACTACGTGCGCTGAAGTTGCCGGCCAGCGGCCGGCACTACCGCACGCGCCGGTGGGCGCGGCTGCTCTGGTGGGTGCGGACCGTTGGTCCGCACTGATCCTGCCGTCGCCCGACCAACGGTCGGGCGCTACCCATGTGGCGGCGGACGCTGCCGGCCAGCGGCCGGCACATCGCACGGGTAGTGCCGGCCGCTGGCCGGCAACCGGATCAATCAGGCTGCGCGCGCCAACGCGTCCTTCGCTGCCGCCGTGGTCGACAGATCGAACACATCCACCGCATCGATCAACCGGTTCGCCTGTTGTTCCAGGCTGCGTGCGGCGGCACTGGCTTCCTCCACCAGCGCGGCGTTCTGCTGGGTGGTGCCATCCATCTGGATCACGGTCTGGCTGACCTGCTCGATACCCGCGCTCTGCTCCTGCGAGGCCGCCGAAATCTCGGCCATGATGTCGGTCACGCGCTGCACCGATGCCACGATCTCGGCCATGGTGTCACCGGCCTCGCGCACGCGCTGCGCGCCGTGGCCGACCTGCTCAACCGAGGCTTCGATCAACGCCTTGATCTCCTTCGCGGCCGCCGCCGAGCGCTGCGCCAGCGTGCGCACTTCACTGGCGACCACCGCGAAGCCGCGGCCCTGTTCGCCGGCCCGCGCGGCTTCCACTGCCGCGTTCAGCGCCAGGATGTTGGTCTGGAATGCGATGCCATCGATCACGCTGATGATCTCGGCGATCTGCCGTGACGAGGTCTCGATCGCACCCATCGTCGCCACCACTTGGCCGACCACGCTGCCGCCCTGCGAGGCGACCGTGTGCGCGCCGATCGCCAGCTGGTTGGCCTGGCGTGCATGCTCGGCGTTTTGGCGCACGGTGGAGGTCAGTTCTTCCATCGATGCTGCAGTCTCTTCCAGATTGGCCGCCTGCTGCTCGGTACGGCGCGACAGATCATTGTTGCCGGCGGCGATCTCTGCAGCCGCAGTGTGGATGTTGCCGGAGGCGTGCTTGATGTCGGTGACGATGGTCGCCAGCTGCGCGGCAGTGGCGTTGGCATCGCCGGCGATGCGCGCGAACACGCCCTGGAAATCGCCGTGCATGCGCGCGCCGAGGCGACCATCGGCGATCGCACGCAGCATGCTGGAGACCTCGCCGAGGTTCTGCTCGGTGGTCTGCATCAACCGGTTCAAGCCATCGACCATCGCGCGGAAGTCATGCTCGAAGCGCGCGCTGTCGCCACGCTGGCTGAAGTCACCGGCGGCAGCGGCTTCGGCCAGGCGGCGGATCTCGCCATTGATCATGCCGAGATTGACCTTGGCGGTATCCAGCGCGTCGGTGATCACGGCCTTCTCGCCCGGCAGCCGCTCCATGTCCTGGCTGAGGTCACCGATGGCGTAACGGCCCATGATCGCAATCGCGCGCAGCTTTACCTGGATGTGCGCATCGACCAGCGCGTTGCTGTCGGCGACCATTTCGCCGAATGCGCCGGGGAAGGCACTGGCGTCCATGCGGTGGCTGATGGTGCCGGCTTCATGCGCCTGTGCCATCGTGGCCTGCGCATCGAGCACGCCGCGCAGTGTGGACTGCACCGCCTGCATGGCCTGCGCGAGCCGACCGATCTCATCGCGGCTGCGCACCTGCACAACATGCTCCAGATCACCGGCGGCCACTGCGCGCGCAGCGGCCTCCACCGCCAGCACCGGCTGCACCACCGCACGCCGCAGCCACCAGCCCAGCCCCATCAGCAGCAACACGGCGGCCAGCACGGTCAGCGCCGCGCACAGCAGCAGCGTCTGCCGCGCCTGCTGCGAACGGGCCGCTACCGCCGCTTCGGCCACCTGCGTGGCGTGCGTACTCAACGCATCCAGCGCGGTTGCCACCGGGCGGTCCTTGCCGCGCACGAGATTGTCGCCGGCGGCGGGATCGTAGCTGGCCTCGGCGAATGCCTGCAGCGCCGCGTGATAGTCCTGCTGCAGCTGCGCGTGCAGGCCGATGAACGCTTGCGCCAGTTCGCGCGTTCGTGCATCCGGGCTGCTGACCAGGCCCTTGGCCAGCTGTTCGACCAGACGGCCCTCGCTGTCGAAGGCGTCCAGGTGGCGCTGGCGCAACGCGTCGTCGTGGCCACGCAGCAGTACGTTCTTCCATTCCTGCACCTGCCCGCGGAACTCGCGCTGCAGGCGCTCGGCGTCGCGGCTGTGGGCGACTTCGGGCGGAACCTCGGTGGACAGTTTCAACCAGGCGGAGGCGAGGCCGGCCAGAGCACACAGCAGGACCACGGCCAGACCAACGGAAACCGCGCCGAGCAGCTTGGACTGCAGGCGCGGAGCACGGACAGACGCATTCATGTGGAAGGACTCTCGGGAAGGGGCAATGCGGTATCGACCCGATGCGCACACCCTGAAGTGGGATGCACATCACATTCGCGTTTCGTTTAGTGATGTGAAGAAACTATTTCATAGGACAGATGTGTCCATATGGAACGAAAGCAGACCCTCGACAGAGGAATTAAATGTAACTATTGTTGTTACATGAAATCCGCGAGCCCGCTTTCCGACGCTCTGCATGTGATGGCGCACCTGGTCGGCCATGCCGCACCGCGTACGTCCGAACAGCTGGCGTCGTGCCTGCCGACCCATCCGGTAGTGATCCGCCGCCTGCTGGCGCAGCTGCACAGGGCTGGCTTGGTGCGCAGCACGCGCGGCCATGGTGGCGGCAGCGTGCTGGCCCGCGACGCCGCGGCGATCACCCTGCATGACATCTATCTGGGGGTGGGAGCACCGCCGCTGGTCCAGGTCGGCGCTCGCGATTCCGGTGGCGGCTGCCCGATCCAGCAACTGGTCAACAGTGCCCTGCTCGAAGGCGCGCGCGAGGCGCAGCGGCTGCTTGAGCAGCGCCTGCAGGCGACCACGCTGGACCAGCTCGGCGCCGACTTCGCCCGCCATCTTGCCCATCACCGTTCCCTGGAAGGTCACCATGAATCCTGATGTGCTCATCGTCGGCGGCAGCTATGCCGGCATTGCCGCCGGCCTGATCCTGGCCCGTGCCCGTCGCCCGGTCACCGTCATCGATGCCGGTTCACCGCGCAATCGTTTCGCCAGTCATTCGCACGGAGTGCTGGGGCTGGATGGCATCAGCGGCGCCGAGCTGCTGAAAGCCGCGCGCCAGCAATTGCTGGATTACCCCACGGTGCGTTGGGTGCATGCCGAAGTGGAGCACGCCCGCACCACCGCCGAAGGCGTGGAAGTGCGTACCGCCGATGGCCAGGTGCTGGCCGCGCGCAAGCTGCTGCTGGCAAGCGGCATCGCCGACCAGCTGCCGGAACTGCCCGGACTGGCCGAGCGCTGGGGCAGCACTGTGCTGCACTGCCCCTACTGCCACGGCTATGAAGTCGGTGGTGGTGCCATCGGCCTGCTCGGCGGCCATCCGATGTCCGCCAGCAAGGCGCCGCTGTTCGCCGACTGGGGCAACGTCACGTTCTTCAGCATGGGTCTGGAGATCACCGATGAGGAACGCGCCGCCATGCAGCAGCGTGGCGTGCACATCGAGACGTCACCCGTGCTGGGTGTGCAGGGCGACCAGCCGACCTGGCTGGAAGTGGAGCTGGCCGACGGCCGCCGCATCGCACAGCGTGCGCTGTTCGTGCCGGCCACCCAGGCGATGGCCACGCCGCTGGTGCAGCAGCTGGGGTGCACATTGGTCGAGAGCCCGCTGGGCGTGCTGATCGAGGTCGACATGATGAAGCAGACCTCGGTGCCGAACGTGTATGCCGCAGGCGATGCGACCACAGTAGGCAACATCACCCTGGCCGCCGCCGAAGGCGTGCGCGCGGGGATCGGCGTGCATCATGCGCTGGTGGCCGAGGACAGCGTGCCGCGCTGACCGCAGCACTGATAGCCGCCGACCTTGGTCGGCGCCTTTGCATCCACGCATGGCGTGGAAGAGCAGTCGAGCAAGCTCGACGCTACGGATCCCGGGCATCCATTCGCCCGTGCCCGTCGAGCAGGTGCCGGCCGAGGCCGGCACCGTTCCATCACCCCTTCACGCACAGCACCTGGCGCAGGGTGTGCACCACGTCGACCAGGTCGAGCTGCGCGGCCATCACATCGTCGATCGACTTGTACGCCGCCGGCGACTCGTCCAGCACGCCGCTGTCCTTGCGGCATTCCACGTGTGCGGTGGCCTCGCGGTGCTGGGCCAGCGTGATCTGCTGGCGCGCAGCGCCACGGCTCATTACCCGGCCGGCACCGTGGCTGCAGCTGTGGAAGCTGTCCGCGTTGCCCTTGCCACGCACGATGTAGCTGCGCGTGCCCATGCTGCCGGGAATGATGCCCAGCTCGCCCTCGCGGGCACTGACCGCGCCCTTGCGCGTCACCAGCAGCTCCTGGCCGTGGTGCGTCTCCTTCTGCACGTAGTTGTGGTGGCAGTTCACCGCCATCGCCGCCAGCTGGAACTTCGGCAGCCGGTGGCGCATCTCGGCCAGCACCCGCGACATCATTGCCTCGCGGTTCTGCCTGGCGTAATCCTGCGCCCACGACACTGCTTCGACGTAGTCATCGAACAGCGGCTCGCCTTCCATGAAGAACGCCAGGTCCTTGTCCGGCAGGTGGAAGCCGAGCACACGGCGCGCAAGTTCTTCGCGCGCCCTCTCGATGAAGTAGGTGCCGATCAGGTTGCCGGTACCGCGAGAACCGCTGTGCAGCATCACCCACACCGTGTCCGTCTCGTCCAGGCACAGTTCGATGAAGTGGTTGCCGCCGCCCAGCGTACCCAGCTGGCGATCCAGCTTGTCGGTACGGATCTTCCGGTGCTTGTCCTTGATGTTCTCCAGGCCGGCGGCCAGCCCGGATTGCACCAACCGGGTATGGATGCTGTCGGGCATGCGGTGGTGCTCGCCGCCGCGCCCATTGCCGACCGGGATGCTGCGCTCGATGCTGTTGCGCAGCTGCCGCAGGTCATCGGGCAGGTCATTGGCACGCAGCGTGGTACGCACGGCGGCCATGCCGCAGCCGATGTCGACGCCGACCGCGGCCGGGATGATCGCACCGCGGGTCGGGATCACCGAGCCCACGGTCGCGCCCTTGCCCAGGTGCACGTCCGGCATCACGGCCACCCACGGCCCGACGAACGGGATCGCGGCGATGTTGCGCAGCTGCTCATGCGCCTGCGCCTCCAGCGGCACACCGTTGACCCAGCCCTTGATCGGCGTGGTGCCCTCGGCGTGCAGCCATTGATAGTTGTGTTGAGTGTCCATGTCTTTGTGTTTGTCCTTGATGGGCCGGCGGCGCGTCCCTGCGCCACCGCGACCCCTACCTGATCGTCACCAACTGCTTCAGCACGCCATCCAGGCCGCCGAACACGGTGAGCTTGTCGATCTTCTCGGTGACCTTCTCCAGTGCCTCCAGCTCCTTCAAGCGCATCAGCACCGGGTTGTCCTCGATCAGCTTTGCGGTGTTGAGCTGCGAACGCGTGGCGTTGGCCTCCTCACGACGGCGGATCACGCTGGCCTGGGCCTGCTTCTCGGCCAGCACCACACCGTTGAGGATCTCCTTCATCTCACCCGGCAGGATCACGTCCTTGATGCCGACGCCGAGCAAGCGCACGCCGTGGCCCTCGATCGCGGCCTGCACATGCGCGGCGATCTCGCCGTCCAGTGCGGCCTTGTCGCCCAGCAGCTCGTCCAGGCTGCGCGCGGCAATCGCCTGGCGCAGGCCGAACTGCAGCTGCCGGTAGACGAACTCGTCGGCATTGCTGAGCGTGCGGTGTGCACGCACCGGGTCGACCACCTGCACAGTCGCGGCCAGGTTCACCCGCAGGGTCACCTTGTCGCGGCTGAGCAGTTCCTGGCCGGACACGTCCAGCGAACGCGCACGCAGCTCCACACGCTCCACCGACACGTTGCCGTTGAAGTTCCAGAACGCGTGCAGGCCGGCGTCCAGCGTCTGCCGCAGCGTGCCATCGATGAACAGCAGGCCGACCGACTCGCTCGGCACGGTGCTGATCACCGCCACACGCGGCAGCACGCCCAGCTGGCCCAGGCGTTGCTGCACGTCCGCCGCAATGCGCGGCTCGTCACCCAGCGCCATCACGCGCACCTGGGTGTCGACCGAACCCCGCCAGTACAGACGGCGGCTGCCCGGCGGCAGGACTTCATCGATGCGGCCGTTGCGCAGCAACAGGCCGACCTCGCTGGCGCCGACGTTGGCCAGCACGAAGTGCGTGTCCAGTCGTGCGCCCAGCGCCTCGATCAGGCTGTCCTGGTCGTTGCCGGTGTAGGCCGCGCCCTTCGATGCAGTGTGGATGTCCACGTGCGGGCGGCCGCCGAACGGCGACAGGCGGTGCACGCCCGGCAGCAGGATCTGCTGGAAACGACGGTTGCGATACACCAGGCCGCGCTCGCCGTCGCCGATCACGACCTTGATGGTCCAGAACATGGGAGTCTCTCCTTGTATGGCTCTGGTGGTTCGACCCGTTGCGAATGGATCGCCATGACCCGGGTCGATCAGGTCGTGGCGAGGCCGCCTGCACACCACGTGCAGCCAGCGGAAGAGGGCGGCCATCGGCGGACGGTCCGCGCGCGGAGCCTTCGGCGCACCGGCACTGCTGCCATCGTCGTTCCCGGCAGGCAGCACCGGTGCGGAACGTGGCTGGCAGTGGCGGCGGGCCGGGGCCCGGCGTGCGGTCCGTTGCCTTCCACGTTCCTGCCCGCAGGCGACGTCCGTGGACGGCGACGATGGCCGCTGGGGCTTGCGCCCCGGGTGTTGCTTCAAGTCATGACGTGACAGGTCATGTGGTTTGGAGTGGGAATCGAACCCACGACAGACGGATTAGGGATCCGTTGCTCTGACCAAGCTGAGCTATCCAGTTGGGGATCGCGCGGAATCGAACCGCGTACCGGCGAACCGGCGCCTGCTTCCAGCAGGCGATCCAGGCGATGGCATGTCCGCGACCTCCGGCATACGCCACGGCAACGCCGCGCGCACCAGCCCGTGGTGGAAACGGGACCGTTGGAAAATCGAGGGTGCAGGCCACCGACATTATCGCGAGCGATAATGTTTGGGTGCGATGCAGATAATGTCCAGGCGCTGCCGATCGCGCGAAGTAAATCCTTCGACGGGGCAGGAAAAACCTGGCTCAGTGAGCGGCGGGTTGCCGCGCGGGGTGCAGTTCTGGCATCGCGGGTCCTTGTGCCGACGCAAACGAAAACGCCCCCGGGACTTGCGTTCCGAGGGCGTCGTCAAGCCTCGGAGATCGGGGTGGCCGATCTCCGCAGGGCGGGTATCAGGCCGTTGTCAGCTGGTCTTCCTTGCCGAACGCGCGCGCCAGCACGTCCATGCGCAGGCATGGCAGCAGTTTGGCGATGGCGACGGAATGCGCGTTCAAGGAAAGTTTCCAGTGGTTGTTGAAACGAGGTGCGCACGATAAACCACGATTTAGTCGCGTGCAACCATTTTGTTCAATTATTTTCTTCGCTGTTGTGCAATGCCGGCCAGCAGCCGGCACTACAACTCAGCCTTCCGCGCTGGCGGCATCCAGCTGTGCGACATCCTGCACGCTCAGCGACACGTTGGCTGCGGCCAACAGATCGTGCAGCTGCTCGACGCTGGTGGCGCTGACGATCGGCGCGGTGATCGATGGTCGCGCGATCTGCCACGCCAGTGCGATCTGCGCAGCGCTGGCGTTGTGCTTGCTGGCCACGTCATCCAGTGCCTGCAGGATGCGCAGGCCACGCGGGTTCAGATAGCGCTTCACCACCGTCTCGCCACGTGCCGGGCTCTTGGCCGCATCGGCCGGCGTGCGGTATTTGCCGCTGAGGAAGCCGCTGGCCAGTGCGTAGTAGCCGATCACGCCGATCTGTTCGCGCTGCACCAGCGGTTCCAGTTCGGTCTCGTAGCCGGCGCGGTCGTACAGGTTGTATTCGGGCTGAAGGGTTTCGTAACGCGGCAGCTTATAGTCGGTGGACACCTTCAGCGCATCGGCCAGGCGCGTGGCGCTGTAGTTGGACGCACCGATCGCACGCACCTTGCCGGCTTCGATCAGCCGGCCGAATGCGGCCAGGGTCGCTTCCAGCGGCGTTGACTCGTCATCCTCGTGGGCCTGGTACAGATCGATCACGTCGGTCTGCAGGCGGCGCAGCGAATCTTCCACCGCGGCGTTGATGTTGTCCGGGGTCAGGCCGGGGCGCTCGGCCCACTTGGCCACCTTGGTCGCCAGCACCACCTTGTCGCGCTTGCCGCTGCGGGCGAACCACTTGCCGATCAGCGTTTCCGATTCGCCGCCGGCATTGCCCGGCACCCAGGCCGAATACACATCGGCGGTGTCGACCAGGTTGAAGCCGGCGTCGACGAAGGCATCGAGCAGGGCGAAGCTGGCCTTTTCATCGGCGCTCCAGCCGAACACGTTGCCACCGAAGGCGAGCGGACGTACATGCAGGCCGGAACGGCCCAGTTCGCGGGTTGCCGTCATGGGCACGGACTCCTTGGGGGAAGTGCTCCAGAATAGAACGCGTTGTGTGACCGCGCTGCGGCGGCGACCACAAAACAGTGTTCCGCGATGCGCACGCAGCTAACGTTTTGTGAACACCTGGGACGCCGCGGCTGCTAGTCTCGCCGCATCTTCCGCTGGAGTCGCTCCGATGATGCCTGCTTCGTCCCTGCGTGGTTGCCGCCTGCTGCTTGCTTCGGCCCTGCTTGCCGCTGTTCCCGCGTTCGCCGCACCGGCCACGGTAGCGCCGGCGAAGATCCAGGTGTCACCGGCCATCGATGCGGCGGTGAAGGCGTCGACCCGTGATGCCAACAACGTCAAGCGCGATGGCTATCGTCATCCGGCGCAGACGCTGTCGTTCTTCAGAGTCGCACCGGAGAAGACCGTCATCGAGATCACCCCCGGCAACGGCTGGTACTCGGAGATCCTGGCGCCGCTGCTGCGCGACAAGGGCCATTACGTCGCTGCCGTGGTCGACCCGATGGCTGTTGCCGAAGGCCGCGGCCGTGACTACCAGCAGCGCAGCCGCGACAGCCTGGAAAAGAAGTACGCCGGCACCCCGGCGCAGTTCGACAAGACCGCCGTGGTCGCATACGACCCGGCAAAGCCAGTGTTTGGCCCGGCCGGTTCAGCCGATGTGGTGCTTACCTTCCGCAACGTGCACAACTGGCGCAAGGCCGGCCAGGCGCAGGGCATGTTCCAGGGCTTCTTCAACGTGCTCAAGCCGGGCGGCGTGCTGGGCGTGGTCGAGCATCGCGCCAAGGCCGACGTGGCCGCCGACGATGACACCGGCTACGTCGGCCAGCAGCAGGTGATCGCGATGGCCGAAGCCGCCGGCTTCAGGCTGGACGCACGCAGCGAGGTCAACGCCAACCCGCGTGATACCAAGGACCACCCGAACGGTGTGTGGACGCTGCCGCCGACCAACCAGCATGACAAGGCCGATGATGCGAAGTACCAGGCCATTGGCGAAAGCGACCGCATGACCCTGCGCTTCATCAAGCCGTAAGGGGGGGGGCTGGGCCGCAGCCCGGTGAGCACGCAGCGCGGAGTTGGACGGAATGGGTGGCTGCCGGGCAATGCCCGGCGCTGCCGTCAATGGAGTGTCCTGTTGAAGAAAGTGCTGTACTTCGCCTTCGCATTGATGGCGCTGCCGCGGTTGTACGACTTCGTCTTCCATGCTGGTCACGTGCATGACCTCGTGGCGGCGGCAGGTTTTGCGGTGCTGCTGGTTGGTTGCCTGCTGGACGAACGCGCGCGCAGGACCTGCCCACCGGTAGCGCGGCTGCGGTACCGCGCCAACGCTGCCGCCACGTGCGGCGTCGTGCTGGTGCTCGTTGCGCTGTTGATGGAAAGGAAGGTCTTCGGCTGAGTAGCCGGTGATCGCGGCGGCGATGCGGGAATGGGACAATGCCCCACCTGCCGACTGCCGTGCCCGCAATGCTGATTGCCTTCAACAAGCCCTTCAACGTGCTCTGCCAGTTCACCGACCGCAGCGTGCCGCCGCGGCCGACGCTGGCCGGGTTCGGCCTGCCGCCGCGCGTGTATGCCGCCGGGCGCCTGGACCATGACAGCGAGGGCCTGCTGCTGTTGACCGACAACGGTACGCTGGCGCACAAGCTGACCGACCCGAAGCACAAGGCGGATAAGACCTACTGGGTGCAGGTGGAAGGCATGCCCAGCGACGAACAGCTGCAGCAGTTGCGTACGGGCGTGGTGCTCAATGACGGGCCGACCCTGCCGGCGAAGATCGAGCGCCTCGATCCGGCGCCGTCGCTGTGGACGCGTGATCCGCCGGTTCGCTTCCGCAAGACCGTACCCGACAGCTGGCTGGCGATCACGATCCGGGAGGGCCGCAACCGGCAAGTGCGGCGGATGACCGCAGGGGTGAACCTGCCGACGCTGCGGCTGGTACGCGTGTCGATGGGGCCGTACCGGCTGGACGACCTGCAGCCGGGGCAGTGGCGGCAGATCGGTTGAAACAGAAAGGGCCGGATACCTTGCGGTGTCCGGCCCTCATGTAGCTGATGGGGTCAGAGCCCTTCCTGCGGAAGGGATCCGACCCCGGTGGACCTGCAGCTTCAAGGGTCAGATCCCTTCCGCAGGAAGGGCTCTGACCCCGGCAGACTCAGGCGTCGCTGCCGATGTCGCTGTGCTCGTCGACCACGGTGTCGTTGCGGCGGTCGCGCGCATTGATGCGCTGGGCCTGGCCGTTCACCACATGGCCCTGCGCGGCCTTCTTCTTCTGCTGCTTGCGGTACAGCGCATAGCCAAGCAGGCCGACGCCAACGGCTGCGGCAGCCACGGCGACTGCCGGGTTGCGGCGCGCGAACCTGGTCGCGGCCTTGCCGCCAGTCTTCACCGCGCCAATGGCGGCACCGGTCTTGATCCAGTCGGCACTGCGCAGGCTGCCACCGGCGCTCTTGAGGCCGTCGCCGGCGGTGTGGGCCAGCTCCAGGGCGCGCTCCAGAGCGCGGTCGGTGATTACGGTCAGCTTGCTCATGCGGGGGGTCCTTTGCCTCGGGTCGAAGTCCAGTGTCGCGCGTTGCCCGTAAACGGTATGTCAGTCGGGGTCGCACGTGGTGTGACTCTACCGCAGCCATTCAGGATCAGGCAGGGTCCACAGCCGGTAGTGCCGGCCGCTGGCCGGCAACCTCGGAGCACCATGTGGAGAGCATTGCCGGCCAGCGGCCGGCACTACCGGTCAGGTGCCGCGCGGCTTGGCCCGGTGCGTGGCCGTCGCCGTCCACGGATCATCCGGCCACGGATGGCGCGGGTAGCGGCCCTTCATTTCCTTCTTCACCTCGGCGTAGGTGTTTTCCCAGAAGTTGCGCAGGTCCTGGGTGACCTGCAGCGGGCGACCACCGGGCGAGAGCAGGTGCAGGGTGAGCGGCACGCGGCCGTCGGCGATGCGCGGCGTGTCGGCCAGGCCGAACAGTTCCTGCAGCTTCACCGCCAGCACCGGAGGCAGCGGTTCGCCGCTCTCGCTGTCCAGCGCATAGGTAATTGGCCGCTCCAGCCCGGACGGCACGGTGATGCGGGTGGGCGCATGACGTTCGACCAGCTGCCGCTGCGACCATTCCAGCGGCGACTTCAGCGCTTCGCCGAAGCTGGATTCATCCAGCGCATCCAGTCGCGTTTTGCCGGCGAACGCAGGCTGCAGCCATTGCGCGCGCGTGGCCAGCAGGGCGTCGTCGCTGCAATCGGGCAGGCCGAGCTCGGGCATCCAGCGCCGCAGCGATTCCACCCGTGCCTGCCACTGGCGCAGGCCCTCGGTCCACGGCAGCGCCTGCAGGCCAAGTTCGGCGACCGCATCGGTCAGGGCCTGTGCGGCGTGCTGCGGATCGACCCGGCCGGCCGAGCGGCTGTCCAGCACGATGCGGTCGAAACGGGTCTCGCGCAGTGCCACCAGGGCGCGGCGCTCGCTGTCCCAGCGCACCACGTCTTCTGTGACGAAGCGCTCCGGCCACGCCTTGCGCAGCTGGCCTTCATCCACCGGTGCGGCACGCAGCAGCAGCGCATCGCGTGCCTCAAAGCGAAGCTCGCTGGCCACCAGCCACGGTTCGCCGCGCAGGTCACTCAATTCGTGCAGGCGCGTGCTGCGGCCATTGGCCAGCAGGTAGCGCAGTGGGTCGCTGGGGTGCTGGACACCGATGCGGTCGGGGAAGGCGTGTGCGAGCAGGTCACCGAGTTCATGGGCTTCGATGCTGGCCGGCGGTGCGGTATCGCAGCGCAGGCGACGTCGCCACTGTTTGGCGGCGGCATCAATCGCGGCCAGGCCGCTGCGGTTGGCGTCGCCCGGTGCGCGGCCATTGCGGAACGCCGCCAGCGCACGCCAACGTGCCGCCAGCGCGTCACCGCCCTGGCGCAGCGGGTCGCGCGCCTCCAGCAAGGCGGCCAGGTCAGCGGCCAGGGCTTGCGCACGTGCATCGGGCGCGGCCAGCAGCATCGCCGCCATCCGCGGATGCGTACCCAACGCCAGCACGCGGCGGCCGAGTGCGGTGATCGCGCCGCTGCTGGACAGCGCGCCGAGCCGCTGCAGCAGTTCGCGGGCGGCACCCATCGGGCCGGCCGGTGGCGGATCGAGGAAGCGCAGGTCGCTGCTGCCCCAGGCGGCCAGTTCCAGCGCCAGTCCGGCCAGCTCGACCTGATCGATTTCGGCGCGGCGCTGCGGCTCCAGCCGCTGCGACTGCGGCCACAGCCGCCACGCCACGCCCTCGGCGACACGGCCGGCGCGGCCCGCGCGCTGGTCGGCCGATGCCTGCGCGATGGCCACCACGTCCAGCCGGGTGAAGCCGCTGTTGGGGTCGTAGCGCGGCTCGCGTGCCTGGCCGCTGTCGATCACCACGCGCACGCCGGGCAGCGTCACCGAGGACTCGGCGACGTTGGTGGCCAGTACCACGCGGCGGCGGCCATCACTGGACGCCTGCAATACCCGCGCCTGCTGTTCCACTGGCAGCTCACCGTGCAGAGCCAGCACTTCCACGCCGGCATCCAGCGATTCCTGCAGCCCGGCTTGCACCCGCGCGATCTCGCGCTGGCCGGGCAGGAATACCAGCAGGTCACCCGGGTGCTCGGCCAATGCCTGCTGCACCGCGCGGCGCACCTGCAGTTCCAGCGCTTCATCGCGGCGCGCCGGGAAGTGACTGACCGCCACCGGGTAGCTGCGGCCTTCGCTGCTCAGGCGCGGCGCATCAAGGAAGCGGGCAAGTCGCTCGCCATCCAGCGTGGCCGACATCACCACCAGGCGCAGGTCCTCGCGTAGCTGCGCCTGCACGTCCAGCGCCAGGGCCAGGCCGAGGTCGCCACTGAGGTGGCGCTCGTGGAATTCATCGAACAGGATCGCGCCGACCGTTTCCAGCATCGGGTCGTCCTGCAGCATGCGGGTCAGGATGCCCTCGGTGACGACTTCAATCCGCGTACGCGCGGAGACCTTGTTCTCGAAGCGGATGCGGTAACCGACGGTGCCGCCCACCTCTTCGCCCAGCTGCCGCGCCATGAACAGTGCGGCGCTGCGCGCTGCCACCCGGCGCGGTTCCAGCATGATGATCCTCCGGTCCTGCAGCCACGGCGCATCGAGCAGCGCCAGTGGCACCTGGGTGGTCTTGCCGGCGCCGGGCGGGGCCTCCAGCACCAGCCGCGGCTGCGTGGCCAGGTGCTGCTGGATCTGCGGCAACAGCGGGGAAATCGGGAAGAGCGGGGCGTTCATGTGCAAAGGATAAAGGGCCACGGCAGCCGCAGGTACAATGCGCGGGCACTTTTCCCCCGCGATGACCATGCACCTGATCGATATCGGCGCCAACCTGACCCACGACTCCTTCGACCGTGACCGCGACGCCGTGCTGGACCGCGCACGGCAGGCCGGCGTGGTGCAGATGGTCATTACCGGCGCCAGCCGCGAGCACTCGCCGCTGGCCGTGCAGCTGGCGCAGCAGCACCCGGGTTTCCTGTATGCCACCGCCGGCGTGCACCCGCACCACGCTGTGGAATACACCGAGGAATGCGATGCCGAGATGCGCGCGCTGCATGCGCACCCGGAAGTGGTGGCGGTGGGCGAGTGCGGGCTGGACTACTTCCGTGACTTCTCGCCGCGCCCGGCCCAGCACCGTGCGTTCGAGCGCCAGCTGCAGCTGGCCGCGGACAATGGCAAGCCCCTGTTCCTGCACCAGCGAGACGCGCATGCCGACTTCATGGCACAGATGAAGAACTTCGAGGGTCGCATCGGCCCTGCGGTGGTGCACTGCTTCACCGGCGAACGCGACGAGCTGTTCGACTACCTGGACCAGGATTGGTACATCGGTATCACCGGCTGGTTGTGCGACGAACGCCGTGGCGCGCACCTGCGCGAACTGGTGAAGAACATCCCGGCCAACAGGTTGATGATCGAGACCGACGCACCGTACCTGCTGCCGCGCACGTTGAAGCCGATGCCGAAGGACCGCCGCAACGAACCGATGTTCCTCTCGCACATCGTCGAGGAACTGGCGCGCGATCGGGGCGAAGACGTGGCGGTAACCGCAGCCAATGCGACTGCGGCGACGCGTACGTTCTTCCACCTGCCCGACGCGGGTTGATCGGGTAGTGCCGGCCGCTGGCCGGCAGCACATCTTGATTGCCGGCCAGCGGCCGGCACTACCGCATCAGATGCCGCAAGGTTGCGAAGCGGCCAGCGCCCGCAGCCCTTCCCGATACGTCGGGAAGCTCGGCTCCCAGCCCAGTGCCCCGCGCGTACCGGTGCTGTCGATGCGCTTGCTGCTCTCGTAGAAGCGCCGCAGCGTCGGGCTTACTGCCGGGTCATCCCACGCCATTGCAGGCGGCATCGCGAAGCCGCCCAGCTGCGCGGCATATGCGAGCACATCCTGCGGCGGTGCGGGTTCGTCGTCGCTGGGCAGGTACAGGCCATTCAAGGCGGGTCGCCGCATCGCGGCGATGATCACCGCCGCCAGATCCTGCACGTGCAGGCGGTTGAATACCAGCCCAGGACGCACTACGTGGCGCGCACGTCCCTGCGCCAGCTGCAGCAGCGCATTGCGCCCCGGTCCATACAGTCCGGGCAGGCGGAATACTGCCGAGGCGATACCGCGCTGCTCCGCCAGCGCACGCCACTGGTCCTCGGCGCGTCTGCGTTGCATGCCGGTCGTTTCAGTGGCATCGGCCACGCTGGTTTCGTTGATCCAGCCGCCGGCCCGATCGGCATAGACCGACGTGGATGACAGATAGCCCACCCAGCGAAGTGCCGGACTTTCCTGCAGTGCCGGCAGCAGCAGACTCAGCGCCGGGTCACCCTCGGCGTCGGGCGGCACGCTGCACAGCACGGCCTCGGCCTGCGCGATCTCATCAAGCAGGGCCGTCGATGGCGTGGCGTCGGCGCGTAGCTGATGGCGCAGCAGCCCATCGTGCGGTGCCGACGCGGGGTCGCGCACCGTGCCGACCACACGTACGCCCAACGCCTGCAGATGCGTGGCCAGCACGCATCCGCTCCAGCCCATGCCGAGGATCAACATCCGTGTGGGCAGGGCGCTGGCCTGCATCGTGTCGCTCACGCGGCGCGCAGTGCCTGGTAGGCCTGCAGGCTGCTGTAGGCGACCTGCAGCAACAGGCCTTCCTGGTCGGCCTTGCGCGCGCGCGCCAGCATGTCGCCGACGATCTGCGCGGCTTCCACCTGCTGGCCGGCTTCCAGATCACGCAGCATCGAGGCCTTCAACGCCGAACCGGCCTGGGTCAGGGTGCCGCGGGCGGTGTCCTGCGCGGCATCGGGAATCGGCTCACCGGCGGCTTCGGCCACGGCCAGGCACTCGTCGTACAGGCCACGCACGATCGCCTCGCCATCATCGGTGGCGACGATGCTGCCGATATCCGCGCGCAGCAGGCAGGTGGCGGCGGCCAGCGCGGTCAGGAAGGTGTACTTGATCCACTGTTCCTGGCCGATATGCTCGCTGGCCAGGTGATCGAGGTTGGCCTGCGCACAGGCGGCGGCGAAGGCACGCACGCGCGTGGAGATCGCACCGCCATCGCGTTCGCCGAAGGTGAGCTTGGCCGGCTTGCCCAAGTGCAGCACGGCGCCGTCGGGGGCCTTGGTGGCACTGATGAAGCACAGGCCGCCGAGCACGGCGTCGCGGCCGAAGCGCAGGTCCAGCGCGTTGTAGTGATGCAGGCCGTTGAGGATCGGCAGCACGGTGGTGTTCGCACCGACTGCCGGCGCGATGGCATCGATCGAGCTGTCCAGGTCGTAGGCCTTGCAGCTGAGGATGACCAGATCGAACGGCTTCTGTGCGGCAAGCGCGGGCAGGGCGTCGGCGGTGACGTGCTGCACCGGGAAGCTGGCGTCGCCGAGCGGACTGCGGATGACCAGGCCGTCGCGGTCCAGCTGGGCGGCGCGTGCGGGGCGCACCAGGAAGGTCACGTCCACGCCAGCCTGAGCCAGGCGACCGCCGAAGTAACCGCCGGTACCGCCGGCGCCGAGGATCAGGATGCGCATTGCACGTTCACCGTTTTCTGGGGAATCAGGAGTGCGATTGTGCCGGAGATTGCGGCCAACGGCGGAGCCCCTCGTGGTGGAAGAAGCACAAGCCGTGCCTGGTCGGGCGGTCCGGGTGCGCGGGGGACGCCGCAAGTACGTCCGTGTAGGCTTGGCCGCCGTATCCATGCGGCGGACACCCCCGCGCACCCGGACCGCCCGACCCCTGACAGTTTCCGGGTGCGGCCACCACGGAAGACAGATCAGGAGCGAAAGCGGGTCGCTCGCTGCGCTCGCTCGTGTGGAGCGGTGCTCAGGGCAGTTGTTCGCTGAAGTCTTCGGTGTAGCCCAATAGCAGTGTGGTGCGGTTGGCCAGCGTTGCAGCCAGTTGTGACCACGTGTCGTGCGTTCCGGCCGCGTAGACGCGCTGCAGGTCCGCGACCAACGCGCTCGCCTCTGCAGGCGACGGTGCGCGGTCGCGCTGGAAGCCGAGCCACGACGCACCGAGTCCGAACAGGCGGTAGCCGTATCGCTGCTGAAGGTGCCGGATCAGGGCGTGGTTCTGGAAGAGGTCCCAGTCCGCGCTGAAGTAGCCGTTGGGCAGGGCGGCAATCAGCAGGTCATCGCGGGCCACGGGTACCTGCTGCACGCAGACCACGTCATCGATGATGAGATCCGGCTTCGCATTGGCGGCGACCAGCGCCTCGATGTCTTCGTCGCTGCACATCAACGTACCCGCCAGCGCTGTCCACTGCAGCCGATGCGTGGAATGCTCAAGCTGCGCGACGACGTGCGCCAGCAACCGCCCGCGTGCCGCCAACGCATCTTCCGGCGTCGCCGGGTCTTCGTCCTCGTACAGCGCGATGCGTTCGTCATCGGACGCGTGCATGCTGGTGTAGCGGCACTGGCCGACATCGTCGAGCGTGCATAGATAACGATGAAGGGGATCAGCCGCCTGCAGCGAGGCCAGGCAACCGAGCACCTCATCCAGCGTAGGCGAATCGCTCAGCAGGACGTGGCTGAACGCATCGATCGGACCATCCGACACGGCCTTGTCCAACGGAATGGAAGTGATCTTCATCGCCACAGCCTAGCCGTAATCCGAAACGAAAAGAGCCAAGCATCGGCTTGGCTCTACAGGAACGCTTCATCCACGCATGGCGTGGATCTACCGTGTCGACCAAGGTCGACACCTACCAGCAGCAGCGGAGAACGCTGTCCCGACAGATCGCAGAAACCTGTCGAAGGCGGGGTGGGTCCGGTTGCGGGGGCGTGAGCCGCATGGATGCGGCGACCGAGCTTACATGGACGTACTTGCAGCGTCCCCCGCAACCGGATCCACCCCGCCAACCCACGGAATGCCAGCTTTTGACGTTGCCGTAGAAGTTGACGTTGACGTTGATTCGGCGGGTGCAGGGCCGCAGGCCCTGCAGGCAACCCTCAGCTGCGCATGCCCACGCCGCGACGCAGCAGCCACAGCGCCAGCGCCGTCAGCACCACCACGAAGCCGATCATCAGCGCATACGCCACCACCACCGGCACATCGCTGCTGCCCAGCAGGCCATAGCGGAACGCATTGACCATGTAGAAGATCGGATTCGCATGCGTCGCCGCCTCGGCCCAGCCCGGCAGCAGCTTCACCGAATAGAACACGCCACCCAGATAGGTCAGCGGGGTCAGGATGAAGGTCGGCACGATCGCCACGTCATCGAACTTCTTCGCGTACACCGCATTGATGAAGCCGGCCAGCGAGAAGATCGTCGCACCCAGGATCACCGTGGTCAGCGTCACCAGCGGATGCGGAATGCGCACCGGGGTGAAGAACATCGCGATGATCAGCACGATCACGCCCACCATCAGGCCTCGCAGCACCGCACCGGCCACATAGCCCCACAGGATCACCCAGTTCGGCATCGGGCTGACCAGCAGCTCTTCCACGTGGCGGCCGAACTTGGCGCCGAAGAACGAGGAGCTGATGTTGCCGTAGCTGTTCTGGATCACGCTCATCATCACCAGGCCCGGCACGATGAACTGCATGTAGCTGTAGCCGCCCATGTCACCCACGCGCGAGCCGATCAGGCCGCCGAAGATCAGGAAGTACAGGGTCATGGTGATCGCAGGCGGTACCAGGGTCTGGCCCCAGATGCGCATGATGCGGGCGACTTCGCGGCGCACGATGGTCATCAGTGCGACGCGGTTGCGCTGGCCGTCGGTCAGCTCGGTGGTGCTCATGCGGGTTTCTCCAGGTTGCCGGTGAGGCGCACGAACAGCTCCTCCAGGCGGTTGCTCTTGGTACGCATCGAACGCACGCGGATACCGGCCTCGTTGAGCGTGGCGAACACGCGGTTGAGGTCCATCGCGCGCGGCATGTCGATGTCCAGCGTGTGCGGGTCCGGCGCGGTCAGCGTCGCGCCCTCGATCACCGGCAGCTGCGCCGGCAGGTCACCGTCGATGTCCAGCAGGAAGCCTTCCACGTCCAGCTTGGCCAGCAGGGTGCGCATCGGCCCCTGCTCGACGATCTGGCCGTGGTTGATGATCGCCAGGTGGCGGCACAGGTACTCGGCTTCTTCCAGATAGTGCGTGGTGAGGATGATCGTGGTGCCGGCGGCATTGATCTCCTTCAGCACGCGCCACATGTCGCGGCGGATCTCGATGTCCACGCCGGCGGTCGGCTCGTCCAGGATCAGCAGGCGCGGGCGGGTCATCATCGCGCGGGCGATCATCAGCCGGCGCTTCATGCCGCCGGACAGCGTGCGGCTCATCACCTGCGCCTTTTCCCACAGGTGGGCGCGCTTGAGTTCCTCTTCGGCACGCTGCTCGGCTTCCTCGCGCGGCACGCCATAGAAACCGGCGTAGTTCACCAGGATGTCGAAGGGCTTTTCGAACAGGTTGAAGTTGATTTCCTGCGGCACCAGCCCGATCAGGCGCATGGTGGCGCTGCGGTTGCGCACCAGGTCGCTGCCGAACACTTCCACCTGGCCCTCGCTGAGGTTGACCAGGGAGCTGATGATGCCGATCAGGGTGGACTTGCCGGCACCGTTGGGGCCGAGCAGGGCGAAGAAGTCGCCCGGGGCCACTTCCAGGGAAACCCCCTTCAGGGCCTGGGTGCCGTTGTCATAGGTCTTGCGCAGGTCGCGCACGCGCAGGGCGGGCGCCGTATCGTTCAGGGAAGCCAAGCTCGAAGCCTTCGCGCCCATGGGCTGGCGCTGGAGAGGGGCGGGGAGGGGCTATTATAGAAGACCCCGAGGGCTTGCCCCGGCTACACACTGTCCCGAAAAGTCGTGCCTGTTCAATTCCCCCTCAAGCTGGTCGGCTGCCGCATGCTGGCCCCGACCGTCGGCCACTACCAGTTCGTGCGTGACGATGGGCAGCCGCTGGATTTCCAGCCCGGCCAGTTCATCCAGGTCCATTTCAGCTACGCCGACGGCACCGAAACCAAGCGCAGCTACTCGCTGGCGACCATCCACGACCACGCGCTGGGCCCGGGCGAGGCGGTGGATATCGCGGTCAGTTTCGTACCCGGCGGCGCCGCCACGGCCCTGTTCGAGGCACTGCAGCAGGGCGGCCAGATCAGCGCGTCCGGCCCCTACGGCCGCTTCTGCCTGAATCCCGGTGACCACAACGCCCGTTACCTGCTGATTGCCACCGGTACCGGCGTCACCCCGTACCGCTCCATGCTACCGCTGCTGGAAAAGGCCATGGCCGAGCGCGGTGTGCAGATCGTGCTGCTGCAGGGCGCGCGCAGCCCGGGTGAGCTGCTGTACAGCGAAGACTTCTACAGCTTCGCCGAAAAGCATCCGAACTTCCGCTATGTGCCGTGCCTGTCGCGCGAACTGCCGGCCGATCCGCACCCGGACGTGCAGCACGGCTACGTCCAGCAGGCGCTGTCCGGCTTCACCCCGGACCCGGCCACTGACATCGCCTATCTGTGCGGCAACCCGGACATGGTCGATGCCTGTGCCGAGCTGCTCAAGGCCGCGGGCCTGGGCAACCCGCAGATCCGCCGCGAGAAGTACGTCAGCAGCAAGTAAGCCAGGGTAGTGCCGGCCGCTGGCCGGCAACCCCATGGCGCCTTGAAATGCTCACCGGAGGCGGCATCACGCCGCCCCCGGTGCCCTGCCTCAGTACGCGATCCAGGCGTCGCGCCAGGCAAAGCCGGTACCCGGGCGGTAGGCATCGGCGTTGATGTTGCACCATGCACCTTCCGGGAACGGGCGGCAGGCATACAGCTTGCCGTCGGTGCCCTTCACCACGGTCTCGCCCGGCTTGTAGCTGCCGAGGCCGGCCGGATACACGAAGTCGAAGTCGCCGCCCGGCGGATCGACCGGATCGATCGGGCCCGGACCGGGTACCTGGGTTTCCAGCTGGAAGCGGTTGCCCGGCTTCAGGTACACGCGGTTGTCGGTGGCCGAGGCGACCGGCGTGATCACGCCGTTCTTCATCACACCCACGCGCGCGTGCTGTGCGCTGGCGTTGACCTTGCGGGCCAGGGCCAGCGGCCACTGCGTCGGGCTGGTCTGGCCAGCGGCCAGCTTGGTTTCCACGCGCTCCAGGTCGTTGCCGTTGGCATTGAACACACGCAGGGTCACGGTGCTGTCCACGTCCAGTGCGCCATTGGCGGTCACCGCGCCGGCATCCTGCCACTGCGGCGGCGGAACCACGCCACCGCCACCTTCGAAGCGCACGTCCATGCAGGTGTAGAACGCTTCCTGCGAATCCGAGCGCTGCCAGGTGTTGTAGATGATGTGCTGGCCACTGCGCTTGGGCAGCGGGCAGTCCAGCTTGTAGACACCGCCTTCGGACAGCGGCACGTTGCCCAGGGTGCAGAATTCCTGCAGGTCGGCCCAGCGCAGCGGGCTGCCCGGCTGCCAGCCGTCACGGGTCACGTAGAACTTCCACTCTCGGGTGGCGTGCGGCGCCGGCGCCAGGAACTCGAAGGTGTAGCGGCCACGCGAATCGGCGCGCACCGGCGTGGTCGGCCAGTCGCTGCGATTCAGATCGAGGCCGCGGTACTTGGGGATGCTGGCGCTGCACAGCTCGCCATCGCGCACCAGGTCGCGGTGGTTGCCATTGGCGTTGCCATGCGCGATCGCGCTCCAGTCATAGAACGGCTGCGCGCCGCCGATGGCCTTGGCCGCGGCACAGGCCGGGTTGGTCGGGTTTTCCGGATTGCCTTCGTGGCACTGCTTCACGCGGCTGAGCGGCTTGGACATGGTGCCGTGGGCGAGGGCGCTGCCGGACAAGGCCAGGCCGGCAACGACGGACAGAGCGAGGACTGCCCGGTGGGACAGGTGCATGCAGGAACTCCTTTGCGAAGTGTTGGAAACCTCGCGCAGTCTTCACATGCAGGGCCGTCGGCAACATCGGACAAGTTTGAAATCGATGAAGGCCGTGATCGATCTGCAACACGGTGCTCACTGTGCCGCCATCCGGGCGAAAGGCGGTGCACTGTGCACCGCCTCCCGCATCACTGCCTCAGTACGCGATCCACGCATCACGCCAGGCCGCGCCTGCACCCGGCCGATAGGCTTCGGCGTTGACGTTGCACCATGCACCTTCCGGGAACGGGCGGCAGGCGTACAGCTTGCCATCGCTGCCCTTCACCACGGTCTGGCCCGGCACGTAACTGCCGATGCCGGCGGGGTATACGTGGTCGAAATCGCCGCCCGGTGACGGCGTGCCCGGGTCCGGCACCTTGGTGTCGAGCTGGAAGCGGTTGCCGTTCTTCAGGTACACGCGATTGTCGGTGGCCGAAGCGGAGGGCGTGATCACGCCGTTGTTGAGCACGCCCACGCGCGCATGCTGGGCACTGGCATTGACCTTGCGGGCCAGCGCCAACGGCCATTGCGCGGCCGCGGTCTGGCCGTTGGCCAGGATCGCTTCCACGCGTTCGACATCATTGCCGTTGGCATTGAACACGCGCAGCGCCAGGGTCGTGCCAACCGGCAGCTCGCCGCGCGCGGTGACCGGGCCGGCGTCCTGCCACTGCGCTGCCGGCGGGGTGCTGCCGCCGCTTCCTTCAAAGCGCACGTCCATGCAGGTGTAGAACGCTTCGGTCGAATCCGAGCGCTGCCACGTGTTGTAGATCACATGCTGGCCACTGCGCTGCGGCAGCGTGCACTGCAGCTTGTAGGTGCCATCGGCCGACAGCGGCGTGTTGCCCAGCGTGCAGAATTCCTGCAGGTCGGCCCAACGCAATGGGCTGCCCGGTTGCCAGCCGTCGCGGGTGACGAAGAAGCGCCAGTCGCGCGTGGCATGTGGTGCGGTTGCCTTGAATACGAAGGTGAACTTGCCGTTGGCGTCTGCCTGGATCGGAGTGGTCTGCCAGTCGCTGCGGTTCACATCCAGCCCGCGGAAGGTCGGGTTGTTGCCGCTGCACAGCTTGCCGTCGGGCACTACGGCCTGGTGGTTGCCGTTGGCGTTGGCCTGATTGATGCCGTTCCAGTCGTAGAACGCCTGCGAACCACCGACGGCCTTGGCGGCGGCGCACGCGGGGTTGGTCGGATTCTCCGGGTTGCCCTGGAAACAGGCATAGACGCGGCTGATCGGCGTGGTCATGGTACCGTGGGCGAACGCGCTGCCTGCCAGGCAGAGGCCCGCAGCGGCGAACGAGGTGGCCAGCAACAGCGGTGTGGATCGGAATGACATGGCGCTTCCTTGTGGTCGTCGAAAGAGAACGGTGACCGCAGGAGCTGCGCTGCACGGCGGACTTTCGGCGGCACCACGGCGAGTATCGAGTCGCGATGCAGGCTGAGGAACCACGGAAGCGCCGATCCGTGACTGTGGGTGTGAAGCCCTTCCCGCCAGCTTCACGTGGGGCTGAACGTATGCGTTGGCGGTCACGCGACAGGCGTGGCATCGATCACGTCGTGGAGAACCTGCTGGGCAATCTCGCGGTCGATCCGATCGGCCTGGCATGAAAAGCAGCCATGTGCCGCGTTGTGCAACTGGACGAAGGCCACCGCTGGGTCGGCGAACAGGGTGTCCAGCTGCGTGGCGACGTCGGTGCCGGCGCAGACCTGCGCAGCCAGCATCAGCGCAGCGTGGTCATAGGCGCGCAGCGAGATCATCCGCCGTTGCACATAGGGAGGTACCTCGCCCGCTGGCAGCACGCAACGGGTCACCCCGCGCTGCACGAAGATCGGACCGGAGGCGTGATAGGGAGAGTGCAGGGGCAGATGGACATGCGACAACAGCAGCAGTTCGCTGCCACTGGGTGGATCGCTCAGGCTGATCCGGCAGGGATGGCCGCCGCTCTCGCCGGCCCAGCGACGCTGGATGCCCAGCGCTGCGAGTTCGCGCTCACTTTTCTCGAACAGGTGCTGGAAGGGGCGGTGGTCGAGGCCACCGAGGTACCAGGTGTGCATGGAGGTCTCCTTGGATTTCCTACGGAGTCTGCGCATGCGTCGCCGGACCTGCTCGCCGTTCTCCGACCCCGCATCACCCCCGGACCGGACAGCGCCATGGGGACTGCACCACAAGGCGCTAAGATGCGCGCGCCGCCCCGGTCGACGAGCGCCGCATGTCCCTGGATTTCCCCACCATCACCGTGCTTGGCTTCCTGCTCTGCATCGGCATCGCCGTGGGGTTCTCATTGCTGCTGGTGGTGCTGCGCGGGCAACCAGTGCTGCGCCTGTGGACCGCAAGTCTATGGCTGCTGACCCTGGGCGTGACCCTGCTGGCGCTGCGACCCTACCTGCCGTTGGCGCCGGCCATACTGGCCGGGAATGCGGCGATGGCCGGTTGCGCGGTGTTGATGCTGCGCGGCGTGGCGCTGCATCTGGAACAGCCGCTGCCGCTGTGGCGGCCGTTGTTGATGGCAGCTGCGTTCATGGCCTGCATCTTCGCCTTCCTGGTGCTCTGGCCGAACCTGCACCTGCGCCTGCAGGTGTTCAGTGTGTTCGCGCTGATCGTCGATGGCTGGATCGCATGGCTGCTGCTGCGACATGCACCGGCGCAGCAGCGCACCAGCTGCCGGCTCGCGGCGGCGGTGTTCCTGGCCGAGGCTGCGCTGTACGCCGTGCGCCTGTTCCTGCCGGTGGCACCCGATGCGGGCGAGGACATCATGCGTACCGGCTCGCCGATGTTCGTCACCTACATTGCCGGGGTGATGCTGGAACTGGCGCGCTGCTTCGCGATGGTGCTGCTGCTGGTCGAGCGCATGCTGGTCGATCTGCGGCATGCCGCGCGCACCGATGGCCTGACCGGCCTGCTCAACCGCAGCGCGGTGCTGGCCGATGGCCAGGTGCAGTTGCAGCGGTCGCGCCGGCAGGGCCGTCCGCTGGCCCTGCTGCTGGTCGACGTCGACCACTTCAAGCAGGTCAATGACCGCTGCGGCCACCTGGCCGGAGACCAGGTACTGCGCCACTTCGCTGACCTGCTGCAGCACTGCGTGCAGGGCCACGATCACCTGCTGGGCCGCTATGGAGGCGAAGAGTTCGTGCTGGTACTGCAGGGACGCACGCAACGCGCTGCGATGGAGCGGGCAGTGGCAATCCGCACCCGCCTGCAGCAGTACCCTGCATTGCTGGCCAGTGGGCCGGTGAGCGTCACCGCCAGCATCGGCCTGGCCATGGACGAGGGCCAGGGTGACCTGTCGACGTTGCTGGCAGCGGCTGATGCCGCGTTGTACCGGGCCAAGGCCGCGGGCCGCGATCGCCTGGTCTGCGCCACGCCGGCGGAGATTTCGCGTCTGCCCATCGCCGACGACGCCGTGCCCGTGTAAGTTGAGTCACATCTTCCGCGGCAGCCCGTCGTGGTTGCCAGGAACGTCCTCCAGGGGAAACGAGCACGATGCACAGACACCACCTCGCGTTGGCCGCAGCGTTAGCCAGCCTGATGCTTGCCGGTTGCAGCCAGTCACCATCACCCGGCGCCGAAGGCGCCAGCGATGCACCCAGCCGCCATTTCGGCACGATCGACTTCCAGCCCTGCACGCTGTCTACAGAAGGCGCCAGCGCCAACGTGGAAGCGCAGTGCGCCACCCTGCAGGTGCCGGAGGACCGGGCCCAGCCCGATGGCCGACGTATCGGCCTGCGCATTGCCTGGCTGGAATCGGGCAGCAGCGGCTCCAGCCAGCCCGACCCGGTGTTCTTCCTGGCCGGTGGCCCCGGCCAGGCGGCCAGCGAAGTGGCGGTCATCGTCGATACCGCGCTGCGCCAGGTGCGCAAGCAGCGTGATGTGTTCCTGATCGACCAGCGCGGCACCGGCGGCTCCAACCCCCTCAGCTGCCTTGGCGCGGATGGCAAGGAACTGGCCATGGACGAGGATGCCGCACCCACTGAAGCGTCGCTGCGCGCCTACGCCGAGCGCTGCGCCGCTTCGCTGCAGGGGCGCGCCGATGCGCGCTTCTACACCACCACCGAGGCGATTGCTGATCTGGATGCAGTGCGTGCGGCGCTCGGTGTGAACCAGCTCAACCTGGTCGGCGGCTCCTACGGTACCCGCGTGGCCCAGCGCTATGCCGGCGCCTACCCGCAACACACCCGCAGCATCGTCATCGATGGCGTAGTGCCCAATGAACTGGTGGTGGGCGGTGACTTCGCCACGACGTTCGAGGATGCGATCGCCCTGCAGTCGGCGCAGTGCCGCAAGGATGCCGCCTGCAGCAAACGCTTCCCGACCGACACCCGCGCGCAGCTGCGCAGCGTGGTCGAGACCCTGCGCCGTGCGCCGGTCTCGGTGGAGTATCGCGACCCCGGCACCAACCAGACCCGACAGGATGTGTTGAGTCCGGACAGCGTGATCGGCCTGGCGTTCGCCTTCTCCTATGTGCCGCAGTATTCCTCGCTGCTGCCGCTGGTTCTCGATGAAGCCGCGCACGGCCGCTACGCACCGCTGGCGTCGCTGGCACGCGGTGCGAACCGCAGCATGGATTTCCAGATCAATCGTGGCATGCAGTGGTCGGTGATCTGCAGCGAGGATGCGCCGCGCTATAAGGCGCCTGCCGAGGACCCGGAGCGACTGTTCGGCAACGACGTGGCCAGTGCCTTCTTCGCGGCCTGCCCGGTATGGCCGCACCAGCCGGCGCCAGCCGCCAATGCCATGCCGCTGCGCAGTGACGTACCGGCGCTGCTGCTGTCCGGTGAACTCGACCCGGTGACACCGCCGCGCTACGCCGAGCAGGTCCTCAAGGGCCTGCCCAATGGCCGTGCACTGGTCGCCCGCGGCCAGGGCCACGGCACGCTGAGTGCCGGCTGCATGCCGCGCCTGCTCGGCCAGTTCATCGACAAGACCGATGCCAAGGCGCTGGATGCCGGCTGCCTGGACACGCTGAGCTATGTGCCGGCGTTCACCTCGTTCAACGGATGGGAACCATGATCGTCGCCGACAACCTGCACAAGGCCTTCGACACCCGTACCGGCCGCATCCAGGCGGTGTCCAACGTCGGCTTCCGCGCCGAGGATGGCCGCATCACCGGCCTGCTGGGCCCCAATGGTGCCGGCAAGACCACCACCATGCGCATGCTGTACACGCTGATGACCCCCGACCAGGGCAGCATCAGCGTCGATGGCATCGACGCGGCGCGCAATCCAGTGGAAGTACGCCGCCACCTTGGCGTGCTGCCCGATGCGCGCGGCGTCTACAAGCGCCTGACCGCGCGCGAGAACATCGCCTACTTCGGCGAGCTGCATGGCCTGTCGGCCGAGCGCATCCGCGAACGCATCGAAGTGCTGTCGCATGCACTGGACATGGGTGACATCCTCGACCGCCAGACCGATGGCTTCTCGCAGGGCCAGCGTACCAAGACCGCGATCGCCCGCGCGCTGGTGCACGACCCGCGCAACGTCATTCTTGATGAACCCACCAACGGCCTGGACGTGATGACCACGCGCGCGCTGCGCCGTTTCCTGCTGGGCCTGCGCGAAGAGGGCCGCTGCGTGATCCTGTCCAGCCACATCATGCAGGAGGTCGCCGCGCTGTGCGACCACATCGTGATCATCGCCAAAGGCACGGTGATGGCGGACGGCAGCGCCGATGAACTGCGCGCGCAGGCCGGCGAACCCAACCTGGAAGACGCGTTCGTGAAACTGATCGGCAGCGAAGAGGGCCTGCACGCATGAGCATGATGTCGACCCTGATGACGGTGATGCGCAAGGAACTGCGCGATCTTTCCCGTGATCGCCGCACGCTGCTGCTGACCCTGCTGTTTGGGCCGCTGCTGTACCCGGTGCTGCTGCTGGGCATGGGCAAGCTGGCCGAGAGCCGGGTACGCACCCAGATCGAGCAACCGCTGCAGATTCCCACCATCGGTGCGGACAACGCCCCCAATCTGGTGCGTTTCCTCGCCGCGCAGGGGCTCAATACCGCACCGGCGCCGAAGGACCTGGCCGAGGCCATCCGCAGCCAGGAGATCGACGTGGCGCTACGCATCAGCGATGACTTCGGCAAGGACTGGGCCGATGGCAAGCCGGCGCTGGTGGAGGTGATCAAGGACAGTACCCGTCGTGCCGCCGAAGTGCCCAGCGCACGTCTGGAGGCGGCACTGGTCACCTACAACGGCCAGGTCGGCGCGCTGCGCCTGATGGCGCGTGGCATCGACGCGCAGGTGGCGCGGCCGCTGGACGTGGCACGCCAGGACCTGGCCAGTGCCGAGGCCAAGCGCGGCATGATCCTGTCGATGCTGCTGCCGGTGCTGCTCACGCTGACCTCGTTCATCGGCGGCGCCTATCTGGTGATGGATGCCACCGCCGGCGAGCGCGAGCGGCAGTCACTGGAACCGCTGCTGGCCACGCCCGGCTCGCGCAGCGCGATCGTCAGCGGCAAGATCGCGGCTGCCTGCGTGGTCGGCTTCGTGTCGTTGCTGCTGACCCTGGTGGCGTTCAAGGTGAGCGCGCAGATCGCGCCTGGCAACATCGGCCGCCAGTTCAACATGAACGTTGCCTCGATGCTGCAGATGCTGCTGGTGATGCTGCCGATGCTGATGATCGGCACCTCGCTGCTGACCTTCCTGTCGGCCGCGGCAAAGAGCATGAAGGAAGCGCAGAGCCATATGACCTGGCTGATGCTGCTGCCGATGATGCCTGGCTACGCACTGGTGGCGTACCCGCTGAAGAGCGAGCTGTGGCAGTACGCCGTGCCGTTCCTGTCGCAGAACCAGATGCTGTTGAAGGTGATCCGCCATGAGACGATCACGCCGGCGGTGTGGGCCATCTATCTCGGTGCCAGCCTCGGCCTGGCCGCACTGCTGTGGTTCGCCGCCGTGCGCCGTTACCACAACGAGCGCCTGGCGATCTCCGGCTGACCGGAAAAAGGGGACGGAGGGGATTAAGTCGTTTCTGCCTCTCCCATCCCCGCCTTTCGGGGGCGTCCCCGCTTGCGCAGCACCACCGGTCGCCCCAGTGTTTCTTCCACCATTTGCAAGTACGTCGCATTTCCCAATGGATGTTGCGCAGTACTGTGGGCGCGGATTGCAGGCAGGTCGGCGGACGCATTCAGATCCCGCAGGAACTGCGCATAGAGCGTCGTCCGCTGTCGCTTGGTCGGGGCCAGTGCCTGAAAGGCGGGATGTTCCGTCAGCATCGGATCATCGCGGCGCTGCAGGTTTCCATGCACGCTCGACCATGGGTGATCTTCCGCATGGGCTGCCATGCCTGCGCGAACGGGATTGAGTTCGATGTAGCGATAGACGCTGAGCAAGTAGGCATCACTGTCCACCATCGAAGAATGGAATCGGCCCTGCCAGAGAGGTCCGCTGCGCTCATGCCGCTGATTGAACGCCTGGACATAGTTGTTGCCCTGCATCCGCATCGCGTTGGCCAAGCCGACCTGAGTGGAGGGTGTGGCCAATAGATGGACGTGATTGCCCATCAGTACGTATGCGTGCAGCGCGACATGGTGTTTCAGGAAGGCGCCGTGCAACAGATGCAGAAACAACTGGCGGTCTATATCGTCAACGAAGATCGCCCCCTTGTTCACTCCGCGCTGGGTTACATGGTAAGGCTGGCCGGCCAGCATCAGGCGTGCTCGTCGAGGCATGGGAGCTCACGGGTCCGAGGAGCAACCAGCGTGCCGCGGCTGTAACTGCGGAGGGCATCAGGCGATGCCGCGAGATGGTGTGGGGTAGGGCAGAAGCGACTTAATCCCCTCCGTCCCCTTTTCCATACCTTGCAGGCGTCACCCCCATCTCGCGCTTGAACACGGCGATGAAGGCACTGGGTGTGTCGTAGCCCATGGACAGCGCGACGCTGATCACCGGCTCGCCGGACAGCAGGCGTGGCAGTGCCAGCAGCACCCGCAGGCGTTGCCGCCATTGACTCAGCGTCATGTGGGTCTCGGCCAGCCAATGGCGCGCCAGGCTGCGGCTGGACAGACCGCTGCGGGTGGCCCAGTCCTCGATGCTGCGGTTGTCGTGCGGTGCGCGCGCCAGTGCGGCGGCGATCTTCTGCAGTCGCCGGTCACGTGGTTGTGGCAGGGCAAGCGGCAGAGGCGTGCTGGCGGCAATCTCATCGGCGATCACACCGGCCAGTCGTGCCTGCGCAGCATCCAGCGGCCGATGGGGCCATCGCAGCGCACGTATTGTCGCCGCCTGCAGCAGTGCATTGGGCTGGAAAATGCGCGGTGTGGAGGGCAGACCCAGGCAGGCCTCGGCGTTGAAGTACAGGCTCCAGCCATCGAACCCGTCTGCGCTCAGCAGCGCGTGAGGCAGCAAGGGCGGTATCCAGGCGACGTGACCTGCGGGCAGCAGCCAGTGTAGGTCGTCGGCGGCGATCCGCAGCAGCCCCTGCTGTGCACCCAGCAGCTGGCCGCGTGCATGCTGGTGGCGGGCCGTGCGACGCATACCGTGCTGGCGCAGCCGGGCCGCCAGCACCACCGGTCCGTCGGCGGCATCGGCCAACGCGGGGTCGAGTAATACGGTGGTTGTCTGATCTGCCATATCGATTGGCAGTTATACGGCAGAAACGTCGCGTCCGGGCCCCGACACTGAAGCCAACTTCAACGGAGCGCTTCCCTATGCAGCCACAGGACATCCTCCCCGATCACCAGAACGACGTGCAGGTGAACGGCCTCACCGTACGCAAGGGCAGCGTTGGCGCGTTCCTGGCCAGTGTCCGCGACTGGCAGGACCCGGCCAGTGATCCCACCCTCCGCACCACCGCCGAGGCCGACCTGCGCGCACTGTTGCCGGGTCTGCATGCGCTGGGCCTGTTCCAGGTGCTGGCCGCGCGTGATCCGGCGCTGCAACGCCTGATCGACAGCGTCTGCTGAAACGGACAAGGCCCGGACGGACCGGGCCTTGGCGTCATGGAGGGGGCGGAAACGACTTAATCCCCTCCGTCCCCTTTTGGCGGTCAGCCGCCGCCCGGTGCGAACACCAGGGTGCGGCGGGTGGTGACCGGTGCGTTGACCGGCTCGAAGCGCCAGCGCTTGACCGCGTTCAGGGCTTCGCGGTCGAAGACGCGGCCGGGTGTCGCGCGCAGCACTCGGGCGTTGACTACCGAGCCGTCGGTGCCGACGGTGATCTCCACCAGCACTTCGCCGGAAGTGCCTGCGCGCAGCGCCTCGGCCGGATAGCGCGGTGCCGGCGTACTGACCGGGCGCAGGCTCGGTGCCGCCGCTGCCGTGGCCTGGCGTGCGGCACTGGCCTGCTGGGCGGCCGCTTGCTGCTGCTTCTGCTCGGCCTCGCGGCGGGCGGTGGCCTGGCGCTCGGCTTCCTGGCGCTCGCTGTCGCGGCGCGCGGCGTCCTGTTGCGCGGCGATCTGCTTGGCCGCATCGGCTTCCTTGGCGCGTTGCTCGGTCAGGCGCTGCTGTTCGGCCTGCTGCTTGGTCCGGTCTTCGGCGTCCTTCTTTGCCTTCTCGGCTTCAGTCTCGGTGCGCTTGGCCGCGTTCTCCACGCCCTTGGCCAGGCCTTCCTTCAGGCGCGGCAGGGCGGGGGCGGAGGCGTCCACCTTTTCGATCAGCGCCACCAGGCGCTGCGCTTCGGGGTAGTCCTCACGGCCGAGGTGCTGCTCGGCGGCGATCAGGGTGTAGGGCAGCAGATCGGTCAGCGCGCTCTTCACCGAGGCGTCGTCCGGCGTCTTGTCGCGCAGCGCCAGGTAGTACTCGATGGCGTTGTCGCCGGCCGGTGCATACATGCGGTTCTCGCGCAGCGCCTGGCTGGCCGATTCGCGCAGCTGTTCGGTGCCCATCGACTGCACCTTGGCGGCGACCACCGGTGCTGTCGATGTAGCCGCGGCGGGCGTCGTGGCGGGTGCGGGCGCCGGGGTTTCTTCCTTGCCCGAGCAGGCGGCCAGTGCCAGTGCCAGGGCAACCGGCAGCCACCGGCGCGCGGCGGTGATCGTTGAGACGTGCGACATCCTGCTCCCCTCTAGAAGACGACGTGACGTAAATCATTGATATGCATGGCCGGGACCAGCGGTCCGGGCGCGGCAGGGTGACGTTTCCCGACGCCACCGCCGGCAACGGCGAGGGAGCAATCTAGCATCCCGGCCACCGCCGCGTACAAGGGCGATGGCCGGAACAGGGCAGCGGCAATGCGTCGCTGGTGGCCGTTACATCAGTGGTCGTGCGCCTTGTCGTGCGCCTTGCTGTGGCTGTTGGACATCAGCTTGTCGGTCCAGGCGATGCCGATCGCCGACAGGATGAACACGCAGTGGATGATGGTCTGCCACAGCACGCCGTCCGGGGTCAGCATCGAGCAGCGGGCGACACCGATGTTGGCGGCGGCCACGCTCATCTGCTCCGGCGTGCACAGCGGAATGCCACCCAGCGCACCACTGGCGATGAAGGTCTTCAACAGGTGGATCGAGGAGATGCCGATGATCGCCATCGCCAGCTTCACCTTCAGCACGCTGGCGTTGACGTGGCTCAGCCATTCCGGCTGGTCCGGGTGGCCTTCCAGGCGCAGGCGCGAGACGAAGGTCTCGTAGCCACCCACGATCACCATCACCAGCAGGTTGGAGATCATCACCACGTCGATCAGGCCCAGCACGATCAGCATGATCTGCTGTTCACCCATGGAGGCCGAATGCGAGATCAGGTGCCACAGTTCCTTGCCGAACAGGAACACATAGACGCACTGCGCCACGATCAGGCCCAGGTACAGCGGCAGCTGCAGCCAGCGCGAGGCGAAGATCAGCGTGGACAGCGGGGAGAGCGGCGGGCGGTTTGCACTCATGCGGAGGATGCTGCGTTGCGGGGGAGAGGCGAGGTTACCGGCCCGCCGTGACGGTGCCAACCCAACTCTCGCACTAGACTTCGGGTTCCTTTCCGCACCCCGAGCCGCCGCCATGATCGACCTGTATTACTGGCCCACCCCGAACGGCCACAAAGTGACCCTGCTGCTGGAAGAAGCCGGCCTGGAATACCGCATCCACCCGGTCAACATCGGCTCGGGCGACCAGTTCAAGCCGGAATTCCTCGCCATCTCGCCCAACAACAAGATGCCGGCCATCGTCGACCATGCCCCGGCCGATGGCGGCACCCCGCAGAGCGTGTTCGAGTCCGGCGCGATCCTGCTGTACCTGGCCGAGAAGACCGGCCGGTTCCTGCCCAGCGACCCGCGCGGCCGCGTCACCACCCTGGAATGGCTGTTCTGGCAGATGGCTGGCCTGGGCCCGATGAGCGGCCAGATGGGCCACTTCAATGTGTACGCGCCGGAAAAGATCCCCTACGCGGTCGAGCGCTACGACAACGAAGTACGCCGCCTGCACGGGGTGATGGACAAGCGCCTGGCCCAGCACGCCTTCCTGGCCGGCGACGAGTACACCATTGCCGACATGGCCAGCTACCCGTGGATCGGCGCCTACGACAAGCTGCCGGTGGATTTCGCCGCGTTCCCGAACCTCAAGCGCTGGCATGAAGCGATTGCCGCACGCCCGGCGACCCAGCGCGCCTATGCCCTGCGTGAGCAGGTGAACCCCAACGCCGGCAAGCCGCTCAGCGACGAAGAGCGCAAGCACCTGTTCGGCCAGCGTTGACCCAGGACGGTGGTCCAGGGGTCGGATCCCTTTGCAGCGCAAAGGGCTCTGACCCCAGCACCGCAGCATGGGCAGAAGGTCATGCTGTCTTCCCGCACGGGCTTGGTTAGGATGGGGGACGACCGCCCTGCACCCACCGGGGGCGGACCTGCCGTTTGCCGGGACCCTTCATGCGCCACCTGTTCGCTTCGCTCGCCCTCATGCTCGCCACCAGTACTGCCGCCCACGCTGAAAAGCTGACCCTGGAAGCCATCACCGGCCCGCTGCCGTTGTCCGGCCCGACCCTGATGAAGCCGAAGGTCGCTCCCGACGGTTCGCAGGTCAGCTTCCTGCGCGGCAAGGACAGCGACCGCAACCAGCTGGACCTGTGGACCTACGACATCGGCAGCGGCCAGACCCGCCTGCTGGTGGATTCGAAGGTGGTGTTGCCCGGCACCGAGACCCTCAGCGACGAGGAAAAGGCCCGCCGCGAGCGCCAGCGCATCGCCGCGATGACCGGCATCGTCGATTACCAGTGGTCGCCCGACGCGCAGCGCCTGCTGTTTCCGCTCGGCGGCGAGCTGTACCTGTACGACCTCAAGCAGCAGGGCCAGGCGGCGGTACGTCAGCTGACCCACGGTGAAGGTTTCGCCACCGACGCCAAGCTGTCGCCCAAGGGCGGTTTCGTCAGCTTCATCCGCGGCCGCAACCTGTGGGTGATCGACCTGGCCAGTGGCAAGCAGCTGCAGCTGACCCGCGACGGCAGCACCACCATCGGCAACGGCGTGGCCGAGTTCGTCGCCGACGAGGAGATGGACCGCCACACCGGTTACTGGTGGGCGCCGGACGATTCGGCCATCGCCTTCGCCCGCATCGACGAGGCACCGGTGCCGGTGCAGAAGCGCTACGAGGTCTACGCCGACCGCACCGACGTGATCGAGCAGCGTTACCCGGCCGCGGGCGACGCCAACGTGCGCGTGCAGCTGGGCGTGATCGCACCGGCCGCCGATGCGCAGCCGCGCTGGGTCGACCTGGGCAAGGAACAGGACATCTATCTGGCTCGTGTCGATTGGCGCGATGCGCAGCACCTGAGCTTCCAGCGCCAGTCGCGCGACCAGAGGCAGCTGGACCTGGTGGAAGTGGCGCTCGATTCCAACCGCCAGCGCGTGCTCGCCCACGAGACCAGCCCGACCTGGGTGCCGCTGCACAACAGCCTGCGTTTCCTCGATGACGGCAGCGTGCTGTGGTCGTCCGAGCGCACCGGTTTCCAGCATCTGTACCGCATCGACAGCAAGGGCAAGGCCACTGCGCTGACCCACGGCAACTGGCCGGTGGACGAACTGCTGGCGGTCGATGAGAAGGCCGGCAAGGCCTACTTCCGCGCCGGCATCGAGACCTCGCGCGAAAGCCAGATCTATGCGGTGTCGCTGCAGGGCGGTGAGCCGCAGCGCCTGTCCAAGGCGCCGGGCATGCACAGCGCCAGCTTCGCCCGCAATGCCAGCGTCTATGTCGACAGCTGGTCCAACAGCACCACGCCGCCGCAGATCGAGCTGTTCCGCGCCAATGGCGAGAAGATAGCCACCCTGCTCGAGAACGATCTGGCGGACCCGAAGCATCCCTATGCGCGTTACCGCGATGCACAGCGCCCGATCGAGTTCGGCACGCTGACCGCGGCCGACGGCAAGACCCCGCTCAACTACAGCCTGATCAAGCCGGCCGGCTTCGATCCGAACAAGCGCTACCCGGTGGCGGTGTACGTCTACGGTGGCCCGGCCAGCCAGACCGTCACCGACAGCTGGCCCGGCCGTGGTGACCACCTGTTCAACCAGTACCTGGCCCAGCAGGGCTACGTGGTGTTCTCGCTGGACAACCGCGGCACCCCGCGCCGTGGCCGTGACTTCGGGGGCGCGTTGTACGGCAAGCAGGGCACGGTGGAAGTGACCGACCAGCTGCGCGGCGTGACCTGGCTGAAGCAGCAATCGTGGGTGGACCCGGCGCGCATCGGCGTGCAGGGTTGGTCCAACGGTGGCTACATGACCCTGATGCTGCTGGCCAAGGCCTCGAACCAGTACGCCTGTGGCGTGGCCGGTGCGCCGGTGACCGACTGGGGCCTGTACGACAGCCACTACACCGAACGCTACATGGACCTGCCGGCGCGCAACGAAGCGGGTTACCGCGAAGCGCGCGTGCTGACCCATATCGAAGGCCTGCGCTCGCCGCTGCTGCTGATCCACGGCATGGCCGATGACAACGTACTGTTCACCAACTCGACCAGCCTGATGAGTGCGCTGCAGAAGCGTGCACAGCCGTTCGAACTGATGACCTATCCGGGCGCCAAGCATGGCCTGTCCGGTGCCGATGCGCTGCATCGCTACCGCGTCGCCGAAGCCTTCCTGGGACGTTGCCTGAAGCCTTGATTGCCAGCCGGGAAGGAGCCCGCCGATGACCCTGCCACCGCCGATTCCCGCCCATGGCCAGAGGCCTGCCAGCTGGTGGTGCCGACACTGGCGCTGGGCGATGCCGTTGATGGTGGTGCTGGTGCTGGGCGCGGTGGGGGGCGTGGTGACCTGGAGCGTGCTGCGCTGGAGCGAGGCGGCACGCGAGAGCCCACCGATGCGCGAAGCACTGCGCCGCGCCGGTTGCAGCATCGAACTGGTGGAAGCCTTCGGCGAGCCGCTGCGCACCGGATCGATGCCACTGGGCAGCATGCAGACCGCGATCAACGGCCAGCGTGATGTTGGCCTGACCGTGGCCCTTGAAGGACCGCATGCGCATGGTCGGTTGTTCGTGAAGGGCACCCGCAGCGATGACGTATGGGATTACCCGGTGATGTACGTGCTGGGGGAAGACAAGCAGACCTTCGACCTGACCGCGCTTGATGACGACGAGGCCGCACAGGAGTGCGAACTGCAGGCCTGCCGCGAGCGTGGCGACTGCCCACTCACTGCCGTGCTGTGACCTTCGGTCACGCGACCGGGTAAGGGCGACCATGTAGAGTCGACTGTTAGTTGTGTAAACCCACTACGTTGTTCAGCCGTACTCTTGAGATAGGTGGCTGGCCGCCGATCGCCATATGGGGACGGTGCCAGTTGTAGTGGTGCAGC
>NZ_JBXAWS010000010.1:0-163347 GCF_057292075.1 Stenotrophomonas sp. 1L-E-5-B-C3 | reverse complement strand
AAGGCTTAAGAGCCGAGGCAGCGTCATCGGAGCCTCCCGGGTCACCGGGGGATTGTGCCTGATCAGGGCACGATCCAAGACACAAGAGCCGAGCCCATCCTCGGCTGTCGTCCCCGCAGAAGCAGCCGAGCGTGGGCTCGGCTCTACAAGGGCGCCAGCGCAGGGGTAGCGCCGGGCCATGCCCGGCGGCCCGTGGATCAGCCGCGCTTCGCGCTCGCCGCGCATGGCCCGGCGCTACCGAGCAGCAACGCGTGGCGGTCAACCTTCCTCGCGCACGATCTCCACCAAGCGCGGGCCATAGCGGCTCAGTTTGGTGCCACCGATGCCGCCGACCCTGGCCAGTTCATCCAGGCTGGTCGGGCGCTGTTCGGCGATGTTGCGCAGGGTGCTGTCGTGGAAGATCACGAACGCCGGCACGTTCTGTTCGCGTGCCAGTTCGGCACGCAGGCCGCGCAGGGCATTGAACAGCGCCAGATCCTGCGGCAGCACCGACAGGCCGGTGCGCTGCGCGCTGCGCTCACGGCCGGTGCTGGTGCTGACGGCGTCGCGACGCATGCTGATCTGCCGGCGGCCGGTCAGCACGTCGCGGCTGGCATCGGTCAGGCGCAGTCCGCCGTGGCCCTCGCTGTCCACTTCCAGCAGGCTGGCGGCCACCAGCTGGCGGAACACGCTGCGCCAGGTGCGCGCGTCGAGGTCGCGGCCGATCGCGTAGGTGCTGAGCTTGTCGTGGCCCTGCTGCCTCACTTTCTCGTTCTCGCTGCCGCGCAGGACATCGATCAGGTGGCCGACGCCGAAACGCTGGCCACTGCGGTACACGCAGCTGAGCGCCTTCTGGGCAGGAATGGTCGCGTCCCACGACGCTGGCGGCGTCAGGCAGTTGTCGCAGTTGCCGCAGGGCTTGGGGTAGGTTTCACCGAATCCGGCCAGCAGCACCTGGCGGCGGCACTGCATGGATTCGCAGTAGCCCAGCAGGTGGTCGAGCTTGCCCCGTTCCAGCTGCTTGCGTTCTTCGCCGGCCTCGGACTGCTCGATCATCTGCTTGAGCAGGACCACATCGCCCAACCCGTAGCACAGCCAGGCCTCGGCGGCTTCGCCATCACGGCCGGCGCGGCCGGTTTCCTGGTAGTAGCCTTCCATCGACTTGGGCAGGTCGGTATGCGCCACGAAGCGCACGTCCGGCTTGTCGATGCCCATGCCGAAGGCGATGGTGGCGCACATCACGATGCCGTCCTCGCGCAGGAAGCGGCGCTGGTTGTTGGCGCGCACCTCCGACGGCAGGCCGGCATGGTAGGGCAGGGCGTTGAAGCCCTGTGTGCAGAGGAATTCGGCGGTTTCTTCCACTTTGCGACGCGACATGCAGTAGACGATGCCGGCTTCGCTGCGATGGCTGCGCAGGAAGTCACCCAGCTGCTTGCGGGCGTTGTCCTTCTGCACCACGGTGTAGCGGATGTTGGGGCGGTCGAACGAGCTGACGAAGTGGCGTGCTTCCTGCAGGTCCAGCCGCTCGGCGATCTCACGCTGGGTTGGCGGGTCTGCGGTGGCGGTCAGCGCGATCCGCGGAATCTCCGGCCAGCGCTCGTGCAGCACGGTCAGCTGGCGGTATTCCGGGCGGAAGTCGTGGCCCCACTGCGACACGCAGTGCGCTTCGTCGATGGCGAACAGGGCGATGCGGCTGCGCGACAGCAGCGACAGGAAGCGACCGGTCAGTAGGCGCTCGGGAGCGACATAGAGCATGTCCAGCTCGCCGGCGAGCAGTTCGCGCTCGACGCGGCCGGCGGTCTCGGCATCCAGGGTGGAATTCAGGTACTCGGCACGCACGCCGAGCTGGCGCAGGGCTTCGACCTGATCCTGCATCAAGGCGATCAACGGCGAGATGACGATGCCACATCCGTCACGCAGCAGGGCCGGGACCTGGTAGCACAGCGACTTGCCGCCGCCGGTGGGCATCAGCACCAGGGCATCGTGACCGGCAGCCACATGCTCCACGATGTCCTGCTGGGGACCACGGAAATCGTCGTAACCAAAGACGCGTTGGAGCAGGTCGTGCGCGGGACGGGAAGCCATCCGGCTAGTTTACCCCGGCGGGGGTTCGGCAGGGCTGCGCCCTGCACCTGCAGAAGCCTTCAAGCCAGAGCAACGTCAAAAGCGACAGCCGGCTCTGAAGTGATCCGTAGTTTGGCGGGGCGGTGTCGGAGTGCGGGGACGCCGTAAACCCGTCCATGGGGGCTTGGCCGCGGCATCCATGCCGCGGACACCCCGCACTCCGACACCGCCCCGCCTTCGACAGTTTCCCGGTGACGGTGGGGCCATCCACGCGTTGCGTGGATGGAATCTGTCAGATATCGACAAACAAAATGGGGTCAGATCCGTTTTCCTGCGGAAAACGGATCTGACCCCAGGCTTTGCTGGCAGATCGCGGGAAACTGTCGAAGGCGGGGTGGGTCCGGTTGAGGGGGTGTGAGCGGCATGGATTCCGCGACCAAGCCCCCATGGACGGGTTTACGGCGTCCCCCTCAACCGGACCCACCCCGCCAACCCTCAGGAAACCCGCTTTTGACGTTGACGTTGAACTTGACGTTGCCTCGGCAGGTGCAGGGCTGCAAGCCCTGCCGAACACCCCCAACCCTTACTGCAGCAGCGAGCGCAGCATCCAGGCGTACTTCTCGTGGGTCTGCAGGCGCTGGGTCATCAGATCCTCGGTCGGGGCGTCGTCACCCTTGGCCGCCACCTCCAGCACTTCACGTGCCGTACGGCAGACCGCTTCGTTGGCGACCACCAACTGGCGTACCATTTCACGCCAGTCCGCACTGTCGGTCAGGCCCGGCTCCTCGGCGATCGAGGTCAGCGCAGCGAATTCCCGGTAGGAGCCCGGGGCATTGAAGCCCAGTGCGCGGATGCGCTCGGCCACATCGTCCAGTGCCGCCCACTGCTCGGTGTACTGCGTCTCGAACATGGTGTGCAGCGAGTTGAACATCGACCCGGTCACATTCCAGTGGAAGTTGTGCGTCTTCAGGTAGAGCGTGAACGCATCGGCCTGGAAGCGCGACAGACCGTCGGCAATCTTCTTGCGGTCGCCCTGGGTGATCCCGATATCGATGTTCGGTGCCGACGGTGCCGCCGCTGCAAGCTTCTGCTTGCCGGTTTTGGGCTTGGTCGTGCTCTTGGTCTTCGCCATGGGGTTCCTCCTTGTGGAATCGTTGGCCTTCACAATAAACCGGTCGTGATGACTGGTCGCTTTCAAAGTTTTGAACGAACCGATTGATGAACGCTATCGACAAAATGCCGCAGTCCCGCCAGCGCCAACAGCGTGCCGCCATTGACGGTGCCATGAGCCGCGACCGTGGACGATTGCTGGGAATGCTCTCGCGTTGCCAGGCCAAGCCACAGGATGCGGCGTTGGCCGCCACCTTCGAGCAGGCCTTGCAGGTATCGGTGCAGCGCCGGCAGGCTCGGGCGCAACAGCAGCCGTCCATTACTCTGGACCCGCAGCTGCCGATTGCGCGTGAAGCCGACGCCATCATCGGGCTGATCCGCGACCACCAGGTCGTGGTGATCGCCGGTGAAACCGGCTCGGGCAAGACCACCCAGCTGCCGAAACTGTGCCTGGCCGCAGGCCGTGGCCAGGCCGGCATGATCGGCTGCACCCAGCCGCGACGGATTGCCGCACGTGCGGTGGCCAGCCGCGTGGCGCAGGAACTGCAGAGCGAACTGGGCCAGCTGGTCGGCTACCAGGTGCGCTTCAACGACAAGGTCAGCGAAGACAGCCGCATCAAGTTCATGACCGACGGCATCCTGCTGGCGGAGATCGCCAGTGACCGCTGGTTGTCGAACTACGACACGATCATTGTCGACGAGGCGCACGAACGCAGCCTCAACATCGACTTCCTGCTGGGCTACCTGAAGCAGCTGCTGCGCAAGCGCCCGGACCTGAAGCTGATCGTGACCTCGGCCACCATCGACACCGAACGCTTTGCCCAGCATTTCGACAATGCGCCGGTGATCAGCGTCGAAGGCCGCACCTATCCGGTGGAGGTGCGCTACCGCGCGCTGGAAGGCGAGGGCGAGCAGGAGGGCGAGCGCACCGTCAACGACGCCATCGTGTCGGCCATCGACGAGATCACCCGTCTGGATTCGCGCGGCGACGTGCTGATCTTCCTGCCGGGCGAGCGCGAGATCCGCGATGCGCACCAGTCGCTGGAACGGCGCAAGTACCGCAATACCGAGGTGCTGCCGCTGTACGCGCGCCTGTCCAACCAGGACCAGGACCGGGTGTTCAACCCCGGCCCGAACCGCCGCATCGTGCTGGCCACGAATGTGGCGGAAACCTCGCTGACGGTGCCACGCATCCGCTACGTGGTCGATCCGGGCTTTGCCCGCGTCAAGCGCTACAGTCCGCGCAACAAGCTTGACCGTCTGCACATCGAGCCGATCTCGCAGGCCAGCGCCAATCAGCGCAAGGGCCGCTGCGGCCGTGTGGCCGAGGGTATCTGCTATCGCCTGTACGCCGAAGCCGACTTCCAGGCACGGTCGGAATTCACCGATCCGGAAATCCGGCGCTCCAGCCTGGCCGGGGTGATCCTGCGCATGCTGCAGCTTGGCCTGGGCCGCATTGAGGACTTCCCGTTCCTGGAGGCCCCCGACGAACGTGCCGTGGCCGATGGCTGGCAGCATCTGACCGAACTGGGCGCGATTGACAGCGAGCGTCACCTGACCGCGATCG
The DNA here is from genome assembly GCF_057292075.1 of Stenotrophomonas sp. 1L-E-5-B-C3. Taxonomy (NCBI): domain Bacteria; kingdom Pseudomonadati; phylum Pseudomonadota; class Gammaproteobacteria; order Lysobacterales; family Lysobacteraceae; genus Stenotrophomonas; species Stenotrophomonas sp. 1L-E-5-B-C3. The sequence goes on along the minus strand of NZ_JBXAWS010000010.1, from coordinate 158,627 downwards.
GCAAGCAGATGTCGCGCCTGCCGGTGGACGTGAAGTTGGCACGCATGCTGGTGGCCGCGCAGGCCGCCGGCTGCCTGCGGCCGATGCTGGTGATCGCCTCGTTCCTGGGCATCCAGGACCCGCGCGAACGCCCGCCCGAAGCGCGCGGCGCGGCTGACAGCGCGCACGCGCAGTTTGCCGATGGGCGCTCCGAGTTTGTAGGTGTGCTGCGCCTGTGGGATGCCTACCGGCAGGCCCACGAAGACCTGACCCAATCCAAGTTGCGCGACTGGTGTGGCCGTCATTTCCTCGGCTTCCTGCGCATGCGCGAGTGGCGCGAGCTGCATCGGCAACTGCGTCTGCTGTGCGAGGAACTGGGCTGGAAGGAAGAAGCCAACGAGGCCTCGATGGCGCCGTTGCTGGCGGGCAGCAGTGCGCCGGCCGCTGCGCGCGACGATGCGGCGGCAGTGAAGGCCACCCGTGGCCAGCTGCACCGTGCGGCGCGCCTGGCCCGCGAAGGCAAGGCCGAGGCGGCGCCGGCACCGGTGGCCGTGCGCGCGCAGAAGGAACAGGCGCCGGTTGGCGGCGGTTTCAGCGAGCGCGTGCGTGCTACCGCCTACCAGACCCTGCATCGGGCGCTGGTGGCGGGCCTGCCGACGCAGATCGGCCACCGCACCGAGAAAGGTGATTTCCAGGCGCCACGCCAGCGCCGCTTCCTGCCATTCCCCGGCTCGACGCTGTCCAAGCGGCCGCCGCCGTGGCTGCTGGTGGCCAACCTGCTGGATACGCAGAAGGTCTGGGGCATGACCCTGGCTGCGATCGAACCGGACTGGGTGATCGCCGAATTGCCGCACCTGCTGCTGCGCAAACATTTCGATCCACACTGGTCACGCGCGCAGGGCCAGGTGCTGGCCTCCGAGCAGATCAGTCTGTTCGGGCTGGTGCTGGCGCCGAAAAAACCAGTGCACTACGGCCGCATCAACCCCGGCGAAGCGCATGACATCTTCGTGCGCCAGGCGTTGGTGACCGGCGAGATCACTACACGCGCCAGCTTCGTGGCCGACAACCAGAAGGTGCTGGAGATCGCCCGCGAGGAAGAAGCCAAGCTGCGCCGCGCCGGTATCGTCGCCGACGAGGACTGGCAGGCGCGCTGGTACCTGGACCGGGTGCCGCCGCAGATCCATTCTGCCGCGGGACTGGATACCTGGTGGAAGGGGCTGGCACCGGAACAGCGCAAGCCCCTGCACTGGTCGCTGGTTGATCTGTTGCCGGGCGAAGGCAGCGAGCAGGAGCGCTACCCGAAGTACCTGGCGCTGGGCCAGGCGCGCTTGCCGCTGCACTACCGCTTCGAGCCAGGCGCCGACGATGACGGGGTAACCCTGGAGGTGCCGCTGCACCTGCTCAACGCGCTGGACGCCGTGCAGCTGGGCTGGCTGGCACCGGGCTTCGTTGCCGACAAGGCGGCCGCGTTGATCCGCAGCCTGCCCAAGGCGATGCGCCGCAACTATGTGCCTGCGCCGGACTTCGCGCGTGCATTCTTCGAGGCATTCCCGCAGCCCGGCGCCGACGCCATCACCGGCGAGCTGGCGCGCTTCCTGTCGCGCGCGACCGGCGCCAAGGTGGCAGCCACCGACTTCGAGCCGGATTCGATCGAAGCCCACCTGCACATGAACCTGCGCCTGCGCGACGAGAACGGCAAGGTACTTGCGACCTCGCGCGATCTGGACGCGCTGCGTGCAACGTTCGGTGGCCGAGCCGGCGATGCCTTCGCCGCGCGCGCGGGGCGCGAGATGGCCGCCGATGGCCTGCGTACGTTCCCGGCCACGCCGATTCCGCTGCAGGTGCCTGGCGAGGCGGGTGTTCCTGCCTACCCGGCGCTGCTGGACGAGGGCGACAGCGTAGCCCTGCGCATCTTCGCGGACCGCCAGCAGGCCGAAGAAGCACATCCGCTTGGCGTGCGCCGACTGTTGGAAATCGGCCTTGGCGAGAAGATCAAGCAGGCGCGCAAGCAGTTGCCGGTAGCGGCCAAGACCGGCCTGCTGTACGCCTCGATCGAAACCCAGGAGCGCCTGCGGGGTGACCTGGTCGACGCCGCATTGAACGCGGTGCTGGCCGATGGCCTGGGCGAGATCCGCGATGCGCAGGCGTTCGAGCAACGCCGCGAGCAAGCGGCCAAGGCGCTGTTTGGCGAGGCCATGCAGCGGCTGAAGCTGGCCGAGGCGATCCTGGCCCTGGTGGCGGAACTGAAGCCGATGCTGGAAGCGCCGCTGATGGGTTGGGCACGCGGCAATCTGGATGACATGGAGGCGCAGCTGGTCGGGCTGATCCACCCCGGCTTCCTGCGCGATACGCCGGCCGACGCGCTGGCGCAGTACCCGCGCTACCTGAAGGCGATGATCCTGCGCACCGAGCGCGCCAAGCGCGACCCGCCGCGTGACCAGGCGCGCATGCTGGAACTGCATCCGTTCCTGGAGGCGCTGCAGGCGGGTGAGCAGCAGGGCCTGCGCGAGCGGCCGCAATGGCAGGCACTGCGCTGGGATCTGGAAGAGCTGCGGGTGTCGCTGTTCGCGCAGGAGCTGGGTGCACGCACCGGCATCTCTGCAAAGAAACTGGCGCAGCGGGTGACCGCGCTGCGCCAGCTGTGATGCGGTAGCGCCGGGCCATGCCCGGCGGCTTCCCTCACACCGTTACTTGGAGCGGCGCACCTTCGGCTGGCTGTTCACGCCTTCCACCTTCATGTACCACACGCCCATCACACCGGGTTTGATGCTGACCTTGGGCGACTGCTTGCGCACGCCGACCACGCTGGTGGTGTCGGTCTGTTCCCATTCCTGGCCATTGTCCAGCACGTAGACGCGCCCCTTGCCGAAGCCCCGGAACTCACCCTGCAGGGCACCGGTGATCGGTTCGCTGCTGCCGAAATCAAAGAAACCGCGGTTCTTCACGATCACTTCCTGGCGGCCCTGTTCACGGGCTTCCTCGCGTACCGCGGCCACCGCCTGGGTGGTGGCCGCTTCGACTTTGCCCTGCAGCCAGCGGTTGAGCGCGGCCAGTTCCTGGGCACTGAGCTTGTCCAGGCCAGCCGACTTGAATTCGGCCGGTGACATCTGCTGCTGCAGGTCGCCTTCCACCACGCGCTGGGCCAGCGCGGGCGCCGACAGGGACAGCAACAGCGCGGCACCGGCCAGCAGCCGTAGGCGGAAACGCGGGACGATCGAGGACATGTCGGGACTCTCCTGGGTTTGCCCGCGAGTGTAGCGGCATGTCTTCATGCCGGGTGATGGTGGCCGCAGTGATTGTCCCTGAACGGCGCCGGCGCTAGTGTAGAGGCCTCTGTCTTGCCTGCTCGATGCTGTGAACCGCGCTTCCGTCCCCGGCCTGGATGCCTTGTTGAACCGTCCCTCGGCAGCGGTGCTGCCCGCTCCGCTGCGCCAGGCCCTGCGCGAGCATTGGGAAGCGCCCGAGTGCGACCACCAGATGCGCGCCAGCTGGTCGGTGCTGGGTGACACCCTCGACGCACTGGCGATGCTCTCTGCCGACGAAGGCGCGGTGGCCGCAGCCCTGCTGTTCGACCTGCCGGGTCTGCGCGCCAGCCTGGAGCAGCTGCCGCTGGGCAACCACAGGGCGGCCGTGATCGGCCTGCTGGATGGCCAGGATGCCGCCGATCCGGTGTGGGCGCTGCATGCCGGCCGTGAAGCAGGGCGCAACAGTGAAGGCCTGCGTCGGCTGCTGCTGGCGATCATCCGCGACCTGCGGGTTGTACCGATCCTGCTGGCCCGGCAGCTGGCGCGGATGCGTGCCGCCGACAAGCTGGACGACGAACAGCGCCGCGCGCTGGCGCAGCTGACCCGCGACATCCATGCGCCATTGGCCAACCGCCTGGGCATCTGGCAGCTGAAATGGGAGTTGGAAGATCTGGCGTTCCGCCACCTGGAGCCGGAGACCTACCGGCGCATCGCCCGTGAGGTGGACGAAACCCGCATCGCGCGCGAGCGTTACGTCGAGAACGTCAAGAAGGTGCTGTCGCGCGAGCTGGTCGCGCAGGGCATCAGGGCTGAGGTCAGTGGCCGCCCGAAGCACATCTACAGCATCTGGCGGAAGATGCAGAAGAAGCGGCTGGCGTTCGACCAGCTGTACGACATCCGTGCGGTGCGCGTCATGGTCGACGATGTCGCCGCCTGCTACGCCGCGCTGGGCGTGGTGCATGCACTGTGGGCGCCGGTGCCCAGCGAATTCGATGACTACATCGCCCGGCCCAAGGCCAACGACTACCGTTCGCTGCATACCGCCGTGGTCGGGCCGGAAGGCCGCACCATCGAAGTGCAGATCCGTACCCACGAGATGCACTCGCAGGCCGAATTGGGCGTAGCCGCGCACTGGAAGTACAAGGAAGGCGGCAAGGGCGCGGAAAAGTCCTTCGACCGCAAGATCACCTGGATGCGCCAGCTGCTGGAGCAGGCGCAGGAGGGGCAGGGCAACGAGCTGGCCGGCGCGCTTGATGCCGAGCTGACCGAAGACCGTGTCTATGCACTGAGCCCGAAGGACGAGGTGCTGGACCTGCCGCAGGGCGCCACGCCGCTCGATTTCGCCTATCAGGTGCACACGATGGTGGGGCACCGTTGCCGTGGCGCCAAGGTCAACGGCCGCATCGTGCCGCTGACCTACCGCCTGCGCAGCGGCGACCGTGTCGAGATCCTGACCGGCAAGGAGGCCGACCCGCGTCGCGACTGGCTGATGCCGGCCCTGGGTTTCCTGGCCAGCAACCGTTCGCGCGAGAAGGTGCGCAGCTGGTTCCACAAGCTGGACCGTGCGCGCAACGTGCAGGCCGGCCGCGAGCTGCTGGAGCGCGAATTGAAGCGGCTGGGCCTGCAGCATTCGGACCTGGCGGTGGCGGCGAAGAAATTCCATGCCGACAGCGTCGATGACCTGTACATCCAGGTGGCGCTGGGCGACACCGGCCCGAACCAGGTCAGCCGTGCGCTGCTGGAAGCGGAGCGTGCGGCCAACCAGCCGGCACCCGCGCCGACGCTGCCGCGGCCGACCGCGCGCCGCGAGAACCTGGGTAAATCCAAGTTCACCGTGCAGGGCGTGGGCAACCTGCTGGTGCAGCTGGCACGTTGCTGCCAGCCGGTGGCCGGCGAACCGATTGTCGGCTACCTGACCCGTAGCCGCGGTGTCACCGTGCATCGTGCAGACTGTGTCGCGCTGGCCCGGCTGGCCGCCACCAGCCCGCAGCGCATCCTGCCGGTGGAATGGGGGCAGGCCGGCGGCGGCTACGAAGTGGACGTGGTGGTCGATGCGGTCGATCGCCGCTGGTTGCTGAAGGACATCACCAATCTGATCGCCCAGGAAGACGCCTACGTGCTCGACATTCACAGCGACAACGTGCGCAACAGTGGCCGCGCCCATCTGCGGCTGCGGCTGAAGGTCAGCGATTACGGCCAGCTGTCCAACCTGCTGGGCAAGCTGGACGCGCTGCCGGGCGTGAGCGAGGCGCGTCGCCTCGGCTAGGCTTCACGCTGCCCCGGCTACCCTGCACGCATGGAACGCGAGCCCCCGCATCGCCCGCATGGCGCTGATCATCCTGCGCTGGACCGCGTCCGCCGCGAAGGCCGTTGGTGGTGGCTGCAGGCGCGCCATGCACGCCGGGTCTGGCGCTGGTCGCTGGTCGCCGCGCTTGCGGTGTTCGTGCTGCTGGTGTTGCTGCGCAAGCCGCTGGCAGACTGGTTCTGGGACGAGCCGCAGATCGAGCAGCTGCTGGCTGAAGGTGATCGCGCATTGGCGGCGGGTCGATTGAGTGCGGACGATGGCAGTGGTGCGCGCGAACGCTACCAGGCCGTGCTGGCACTGGATGGCGACCGCCCGCAGGCGCGCCAGGGCTTGGCCCGTACAGGCGCCGCAGCGCTGCAGCAGGCCCGGGACAAGCTGCAGGTCAATGACCTGAACGGAAGCGCGCAGGCGCTGGCGTTGGCCCGTGAGCTGCAGGTGCCACAGGCTGAAGGCGATGCCGTGGCGCGCCAGCTGCAGGCACGTCGCAGCGCCGGAGCCGGTATCGGCGCGCTGCTGGCACAGGCCCGCAATGCCTTTGCCGCCGGCCGCCTGGATGATGGCGACAGCAGTGCGCTGCCACTGTTCCAACGCATCCTGTCATTGCAGCCGGACAATCTGCCGGCGCTGGAAGGGCGCGAGGATGCACTGAGCGACCTGTTGCAGCATGCGCGCACACTGGCCGGGCGCGGTGAGCTGGCCGCGGCCGCTGGCATTGTGCAGCGCGCACGCCAGTTCGATGCAGGTCATGCCGATCTGCCGGCGAGCCAGGAAGCGTTGGCACAGGCGGTGGACCAGCGCTTGCGGCAGGCACAGCGCGCTTTGCAGCGGCAGCAGTTGGACGTTGCAGGAAACGGGTTCCTGGCCGTGCTGGCCGTAGCCCCCGACGATCCCAACGCCCAGCGCGGCCGCGAGCAGTCGTTGCAGGCGGTGCTGGCACGCAGCCAGAAACAGGCCGACGACTTCCAGTTCGAGGCCGCACAGCGTGACGCGGCGTTGGCGCAGGAACTGGGGGCGTCGCCCGCTGCGCAGCAGCAACTGGCGCAGCGCCTGCAGCGTGCGCAACAGGCACAGCAGGCATTGCAGCTGCCAAGCGTCAGCAATGCGCAGCGTGAACGGCAACTGCGCGATCATCTGCGCAGGATCGAACGCGCCGAGCGCGCCGGTCAGTGGATCAGTCCGCCGGGCCACAGTGCGTTTGATGCGTTGCGTGAGGCGCAATCACTGGCACCGCGCGATGCCCGGGTGAAAGCGGCTGCCGCGCGCCTGCTGCCGGCCAGCCGTCGTTGCTTCGACGACAATCTGCGACAGAACCGGGTACAGGCTGCAGGGGCTTGCCTGCAGGCCTGGCAGACGCTGTCGCCGACTGCAGCGGGGCTGCCTGCTGCGCGTCAGCGTCTGGCGCAACGTTGGTTGGCGATCGGCAGCGAACGCTTGGGCAATGGTGATATCGCATTTGCCGAACGTGCATTGCAGCACGCGGCAGAACTCGGTGTCGGTGCTTCCAGCGCAGAGTATCTTCAACTGCAGCAGCGCCTGCGCGACATCGCAACGTCTTCACCCTGAGCCCGGTGTTGCTGCCGTGGCCGTTATAGTAGCGACCCTGTCAACCACGCCTCACGGATGTCCGATGACCGTCCTTGTTTCCGGAGCGACCAGCCAGATCGGCCGGTTCCTGTTGCCGCGCCTGCTGCAGGCGCATGGCCAGGTCCAGGCGGTGAGCCGGCAGCCACAACCTGCGCAGGACGGCGTGCAGTGGCTGTGCGGTGATCTGGCTGCCGCGCTGGACAGCGTGCCATCTCCGTCCTGGCAGGCCATCGCAAGCTTCGGTCCGTTGGAAGGATTGGCGCACTGGCTGTCGCGGCAGGCCTCGGCACCGGCTCGACGGGTCATCGCGACCAGTTCGATGAGCGTGCTGAGCAAGCAGGGCTCGGCCCAGGCCGACGAACAGGGTGTGGTGGCGATGCTGCAGCGGGGCGAGCGTGGCCTGATCGAGCAGGCTGAACGGCTGGGCATGGAGTGGACGATCCTGCGACCGACGCTGATCTATGGCGCGGGCATCGATCGCAGCATCACCCCGATCGTGCAGCGTGCCCTGCGCCTGCGCGTGTTCCCGATTCCGCTGGCGGATGGCCTGCGCCAGCCGGTACACGCCGACGATATTGCGCGTGCCGTACTGGCCGCCATCACCACCGGCGCGGCGTCGGCGCGGGTGCTGGAGATCGGGGGCGGTGAGCGCCTGCCATACCATGCGATGTTCCGCCGCGTACATGCCAGTCTGGTGCAGCCGACGTTGGCGCTGCCGTTGCCGGCGGGTGCACTGCGCGGGCTGGCGGCGGTGCTGCCGCGCGCGCGCGGTCCGGTGTCGCGTCTGCAGCAGGACCTGATTGCGGACAACGGACCACTGCAGGCGCTGCTGGGCGTACATCCGCGGCCGTTCCAGCCCGATGCAGGCACGTGGCAACCGATGAGTGCCACCCAGGCCCTGCAGCGGATCGCGGCGCATCCCGGCAACAGTTAGCCGGGGCCTGAATCCATCTGCTGGAGGGCTCTGCTACCATCCCCCGGCCTTGGTTTTCCGCGAGTACGTTCGATGCCTGACGCGCCATCCCGATCGGCCCCTGCCGAGCGCATTGGTGTCGCGCTGTGCACCTACAACGGGGCTCGCTACCTGCAGGCGCAGCTGGACAGCATCCTCAGCCAGGACCCGCGGGTGCACGAAGTCGTGATTGGTGATGACGGCTCCAGCGACCAGACACTGGAGCTGCTTCAGGCTTTCGTGCCGCGTGCGCAGGCTCTGGGGGTCCGGGTCGAGATTGTCCAGCACACGCGCAATCTTGGCTATGTACGCAATTTCTCCGATGCGCTGCAACGCTGCCAGGCCGACATCCTGTTCCTGTGCGACCAGGATGATGTCTGGCATGCGGGGCGGGTCCGCACCTATGCCCAGCGCTTCAGCGCCGATCCGGGCTTGTTGCTGCTGCACAGCGATGCGCGGCTGGTGGACGCAGAGGGAGCGCCGCTGGGCCAGCAACTGCTGGAGGTGTTGGTGGTACATCCGGCCGAAGTGGAACTGGAGCGCTCGGGCCAGGCCATTGACGCGATCCTGTTGCGCAATTTCATCACCGGGGCCACCTGTGCAGTGCGTCGCACCCTGCTGACCAGCGCGTTGCCGGTGCCGCCCGGTTGGAGCCATGACGAGTGGCTGGCAGTCAATGCGTCGTTGCGTGGAGGGCTGGACATGCTGGCCGAGCCAACCATCGATTACCGGCAGCACGGCAACAACCAGATCGGCGCAAGCCGGCGCGGTTTCCTGCAGCGCCTGCGTCATCTTGATCTATTCGACGCGCAGGCCCGCCAGCGTACGGCCGGGCGCCTGCTCGCCCTGGCGGACCTGCTGCGGCAGCGCGGTGTGGTGGTGGCACCCGAACACTACCAGGGCCTTCACGCGCTGGCCTGGCGCATGGCCTGGTCACGGCTGCAGTTGTATCGGCGGGCAGATGTCAGCCTGCGCTGGATCGGCCATGACGCGCCGCGCTTGATCGCAAGGCTGGCCAACGTCTGCCTGGCCGGAGCCGGCTGGAAGGGTGTATGGGCGGCGTTGGCGGGGGCCGGAACCGGTTGGCGGAAGCCTCGTGCTGCTTGAACTGCAGTGAAACCGCGGGCCACCGCCTGCCAGCCACCGCAGTGCCTGCGTTAGACTCGCCAGACCCTACCTTCCAGCATTCCCGTGCCCCGACGCTACGATTCCGACGACATCGACGATTTCGACGACGACGACCAGCAGGACAACGGCCCCCTGTGGCGGCGCCGCCTGATCACCTGGAGCATGGCAGCGGTCGCGTTGGGATTGGGTTTCCTGATTCCCTATACGCTGTACCTGAACCAGCAGGTGACCCAGCGCTTCGGCGAACTGCGCTGGCAGATCCCGACGCGGGTCTATGCACGCCCGCTGGTGCTCACGCCCGGCAAGGCGATGGACGCGTCCACCCTGAAGACCGAGCTGGCCGCCTCCGCCTACCGCGATGACGGGCAGGGCAAGGAGCCGGCGACCTACGCCGTGAACGGCGGCCGTTTCGTCATCTCCAGCCGTGGCTACAACGACGTGGATGGCGTGGTCGCCGCGCGTCGTGTCGAGCTGTCGCTGGCCGATGGAGGCATCGCCTCGCTGCGTGACGCTGGCAGTCGCAAGGCGCTGAAGGCCGCGCGGCTGGATCCGGCGCGTATCGCCACCCTGTACGGGCAGAAGCAGGAAGAGCGCCGCCTGATCCGCATGGATGAGGCACCTGACCTGCTGGTGACCGGCCTGCAGGCGGTGGAGGACAAGGACTTCAACCGCCATCACGGCATCGATCTGTCCGGCATCGCGCGTGCGGTGTGGGTGACGATTCGTTCCGGCGGCCAGAGCCGCCAGGGTGCTTCCACCCTGACCCAGCAGCTGGCCCGCAGCGGCCTGCTCGGTATTGGCAAGGAACAGACGGTCACCCGCAAGTTCAATGAAGTGCTCTACGCGCTGATCATGGAAGCGCGCTACGACAAGCGCACCATCTTCGAGGCCTACCTCAACCAGGTGTACCTGGGCCAGCGCGGCAGCCAGGCCATCCACGGCATGTCCTCCGGTGCCGAATTCTGGTTCGGCCGCGACCTGTCGTCGCTGGAAACCGAGCAGATCGCGTTGCTGATCGGCCTGGTCAAGGGCCCCTCCTTCTACGATCCGCGTCGCAACCCGGAACGCGCGCTGGATCGCCGCAACTTCGTGCTGGGCAAGCTGCACGAGGCAACCCTGATCGACGATGCCGAGTACCAGCGCGCCCTCAAGGCGCCGCTCGGCGTGCCCAAGACCCCGGGCCTGGTCGCTGCCAACCGCTTCCCGGCCTACGTCGATCTGGTCCGTCGCCAGCTTGGCCATGACTATCCGGAATCGGCACTGCAGGGCGCGGGCCTGAGCGTGATGAGCGGCATGTCGCCGTCCGCCCAGGCCTATGCCGAAGGTGCGGTCACCCGCACCATCAAGTCGCTGGAGAGCAAGCGCCGGCCCGAGCTGCAGGCCGGCATGGTGCTGACCGATGTGCACAACGGCGACGTGCTGGCGGTGATCGGCAGCCGCGAGGTCTCCGAAGTCGGCTTCAACCGCGCCATCGAGGCACAGCGCCCGGTCGGCTCGCTGCTCAAGCCGTTCGTGTACCTGCTGGCGCTGGCACAGCCGGACCGCTACTCGCTGGCCAGCTGGGTCGATGATTCGCCGGTGACCGTGCAGCTCGGCCGTGGCCGCAACTGGAACCCCGGCAATGCGGACAACCGCAGCCATGGCACGGTGCGCCTGATCGATGCGCTGGCCCATTCGTACAACCAGGCCACGGTGCGCGTTGGCATGCAGGTCGGTCCCGAGCGTGTGACCCAGCTGATCCACGTGCTGGCCGGGATCAAGGCCGAGGCGAACCCGGCGGTGATCCTCGGTTCGACCGACCAGAGCCCCTACGCGATGGCGCAGCTGTACCAGTTCCTGGCTTCGGGTGGCGAGATCCAACCGTTGCACGCGGTGCGTGGCGTGCTCGATCCGCAGGGCAAGCTGCTCAAGCGCTACGACAAGACCCCGGCGCCGGCGCAGGAAGGTGACTCGATCGCCGCCAATCTGATCAGCGTCGGCCTGCAGCAGGTGGTCGCCAGCGGCACCGCGCAGCGCCTGAACGCCGATGGCCTCGGCCGCCTGCAGCCGGCGGGCAAGACCGGTACCACCAACGATGGTCGCGACAGTTGGTACGCCGGGTACACCGGTGACCACCTGGCGGTGATCTGGATGGGCAACGACCAGAACGAGCAGGCCGGCCTGTACGGTGCCACCGGTGCGATGCGGGTGTGGTCGGGCATCTTCCAGCGCCTGCCGAGTGCCCCGCTGCGGGTCAGCAACAAGGGCCTGGACTGGCAGTCGGTGGCCGCCACCGGCATGAACACTACCGACGATGGTTGCCCGGGCGCGCGTCGCTTCCCGTTCGTGGTGGGTTATGCACCGGCCTATGCGCCGTGTGCGCCGGCGGTGTCGCCGGATGGGCAGGGTGGGGCCGAAGGTGAGGGCGGCGGCTGGCGCAGCTGGTTCGGCCTGGACCGAAAGCCCGAGCCGCCTGCTGAACCTGCCGCGGCACCCGCCGCGGCCACACCTCCTCCGAGCCGATGATGCCGATGAACATCCGATCCCTGCTGCAGCCCCTGGCCCTGACCGGCCTCAGCCTGGCCTTGGCCGCCTGCGTGAGCAGCCCGCCGCCGGTGGTCAAGCCGGTGGATACCACGACGCCGGCGCAGCGCTTGGCCGCAGTCGACGCCGCAGCAGGCCCGGACGACAAGGAACTGTCGGTGCAGCCGCTGCGTGATTCGCAGGTGGAAGACCTGCGCCTGGCCGCGCAGGCCCAGCGCCAGGCCAACGACCTGGCTGGCGCATCCAGCAGCCTGGACCATGCGCTGGAGATCGTGGCCGGTGACCCGGCAGTGTTGCAGGAGCGTGCCGAGCTGGCGCTGTTGCAGGGCCAATGGGCACAGGCGGAGACGTTCGCGCGCAAGGCCGTTGATCTGGGCTCGAAGACCGGGCCGCTGTGCCGCCGGCACTGGGCGACGATCGAGCAGTCGCGTCTGGCGCGCGGCGAGAAGGAGAACGCGGTGTCCGCGCATGCGCAGATTGAAGGCTGCACTGTGCCGGGGATCAAGCGGTACTGAGTTTCCGGCCAACGGCGCAGCCCCTCGTGGCTGTGGGTTGATCGCTGAAGCCAGAAGCAAAAGCCGCGCTGGGCCGGGCGGGGTGGGTTTACGGCGTCCCCGCAAACCCACAGTCCCCTGCCAGTCCCCAGTACAACCCAGAGCCATGAACACCGCTGTTGCTGTTGCTGGTGCTCTGGCTTGAAACGGGTGCCGGGCAGCGCCCGGCCGGGTATCCTTTCCCTCTGATGTCCGACCTTGTCCATGCCAGCCGCGAAGCCCTCAGCGACGGCGGCGCGCTCGCCTCGCACCTGGATGCCTTCGTCCCGCGTCCCGCACAGCTGCGCCTGACCGAAGCGATCGCCGACGCGTTGCAGCAGCGTGATCTGTTGCTGGCCGAAGCCGGTACCGGCACCGGCAAGACCTTCGCCTATCTGGTGCCGGTGCTGCTGTCCGGGCTGCGTACCATCATCTCCACCGGCACCCGTGCGCTGCAGGACCAGCTCTACCACCGCGATCTGCCGCGCGTGCGCCAGGCGCTCGGGGTCGGCCTGCGCAGTGCGCTGCTGAAGGGGCGTGCGAATTACCTGTGCCGCTACCGCCTGCAGCAGGCGCGTGGAGAGCCGCGTTTTTCCAGCCCCGAACAGGCAGCGCAGTTCCAGCGGATCCTGGCCTGGTCCGGTCGCTCGGAGTTCGGTGACATCGCCGAGCTCGACGGGTTGGCCGACGACTCCCCATTGCTGCCGATGGTCACTTCCACTGTCGACAACTGCCTGGGCACCGATTGCCCGTTCTGGGATGACTGCTTCGTGGTGCGCGCGCGGCAACGCGCGCAGGCCGCCGATGTGGTGGTGGTCAACCATCACCTGCTGCTGGCCGATCTGGCGCTGAAGCAGGACGGCTTCGGTGAGCTGTTGCCCGGTGCACAGGCCTTCGTCATCGACGAGGCGCATCAGCTGCCCGAATTGGCCGCGCAGTTTTTTGGCGAAGGCTTCGGCATGCGCCCGTGGCAGGAGCTGGGACGCGACTGCCTGGCCGAAGCACGTGGCGTGGGTGGCGCACAGTCGGCCCTGCAGGAGCCGGTCGATCAGCTGCAGCAGGCGCTGCTGGCGTTGCGATCGGCGATGGAAGGGCTGCCGTCGCGTGGCACGCAGTGGCGTGCGTTGGCGATGCCGCAGGTACGTGACGGCTTCGATACGGTGATGGCGGGCCTGGTGATGCTGGAGCAGGCACTGCAGCCGCTGCGCGAAGCGGCGGCCGGCCTGGATGCCTGCCATGCGCGGGCGCGCGAGGCGGTCTCGCGGCTCAGCCGCTGGCTGGGCGATGACGAACCCACTCTCGATTTCGACACCGATCCGTCGGAAGCGAACAGTGCGGCCGATGTGCTCTGGTACGAGCTTACGCCGCGTGGTTTCCGTTGCCAGCGCACGCCGATGGATGTGTCCGGTCCGTTGCGTGAGCATCGCGAGCGCAGCCGTGCCGCGTGGATCTTCACTTCGGCAACGCTGACCGTGGGCGGTGGTTTCGATCACATCGCCACCCGCCTGGGCCTGGACGATCCGCACACGCTGGTGCAGCCGAGTCCGTTCAACTGGCCTGAGCAGGCGCTGTGCTACATGCCCGAGGGCCTGCCCGATCCCGCCGCGCGCGGTTTCGGTACCGCACTGATCCAGAGCCTGCGGCCAGTGTTGCAGGCGTCGCAGGGCAGGGCATTCCTGCTGTTTGCTTCGCATCGCGCCCTGCGTGAGGCGGCCGAGGCATTGCGCGACGGGCCATGGCCGTTGTTCGTGCAGGGCGAGGCGCCACGCGCGACGCTGCTGCAGCGCTTCCGCGAATCCGGCAACGGCGTGCTGCTCGGCTCGGCCAGCTTCCGCGAGGGTGTGGACGTGGTCGGCGAAGCGCTGAGCGTGGTGATGATCGACAAGCTGCCGTTCGCGGCGCCGGATGACCCGGTGTACGAGGCGCGGTTGGAGGCGATCCGCAGCCAGGGGGGCAACCCGTTCCGCGACGAGCAGTTGCCTCAGGCCGTGATCGCGCTGAAGCAGGGCGTCGGCCGCCTGATCCGCAGTGAGAGCGATCGTGGCGTACTGGTGCTGTGCGACCCGCGCCTGCTCAATCGGGGCTATGGCCGGGTCTTCCTCGATTCGCTGCCGCCGTTCCGGCGTACCCGCAGCCTGGCCGATGTGCAGGCCTTCTTTACGCCACAATGGGCACCCGTGGCCGATGCTGCTGCTCCGTCCGCTGTTGCGGCGGGCCCGCAACCGGCACCCGGCGCCACGTTCCCCCTGTTCTGACCTGATCCGATGAAACTGCTCGCCTTTGAAACCGCCACCGAAGCCTGTTCCGTTGCCCTGCATGTGGATGGGCAGGTGCTGGAACGTTTCGAGATCGCCCCGCGCCGGCATGCCGAACTGAGCCTGCCATGGGCCGAGGCGCTGCTGGCCGAAGCCGGCATCAGCCGCCGCCAACTGGACGGCATCGCGCTCAGCCGTGGCCCCGGTGCGTTCACCGGCGTGCGTCTGGCGATCGCCATTGCGCAGGGTATCGCGCTGGCGCTGGACCGCCCGCTGCTGCCGGTCTCGACGCTGCAGGTACTGGCGCTGCGCGCGCCGGTCGAAGAAAACCAGATAGTTTCGGCAATCGACGCGCGCATGGGTGAGTTGTACGTCGCGCGCTTTGAGCGCGTGGACGGCCTGCCGGTGGCACGCGATGCCGAACGCGTGTGCGCACCTGCTGTGGTGGCGTTGCCGGAAGGGCTGGCTGCCTACGGCGTCGGCACCGGTTTCGGTGCGGCCGAGGGCGCACTGGTGGCGCAGCTCGGTGCTGGCCTGCGCGGATTCGATGCCACTGCACTGCCGCGCGCGTCGGATCTGCTGACGCTGGCGGTGCCAGCCTTCGCACGTGGCGAAGCCATTGCGCCGGAGAAGGTGGAACCGGCGTACCTGCGCGACAACGTGGCATTGACCCTGGTCGAGCAGCAGGCCGCGCGCGAGGCGAAGGTGAAGGCCAACGGCTGAGTCCCTCGTGGCGGGGGCGTAGATCAAAAGCCATGGTTTGGCCGGGCGGCTGGGCTGCGCAGGGGGCGCTGCAAGTACGTCCATGTAAGCTCGGTCGCCGCATCCATGCGGCTCACGCCCCTGCGCAGCCCAGCCGCCCGGCCACGGATAGTTCCCGTGTGCGTCCGCCACGGAAAATCAAAAAAGAAAATCAAAATCAAAAGCGGGTCGCTTCGCTCGCATCCACGCGTGGCGTGGATGTGTGTCGACCAAGGTCGACACCTACCAACAGCAAAAATGCGCCGCGATCTGTCAGAGGTGGTCTTGCCGTGTGCGCAGGACGGCGCGCACGAGCAAGGCGCCATCGAGCCCCCAGGGGTGAGGGCGCTTTGGTTGCGAAGCACTGCTTCGCAAGCGCCCGAACGCACAGCCGCCAGCGGCTGGGCCGGTCTGGGGGTTTACGGCGTGTCCTGCAAGCCCACACCGCCCCGCCAGGTCCGGCATCTCTGCCGCCGCTTCTGCTGTTGCTTCGGCTGTGGCCGTTGCCTCTGCGGGTCCCGGGCCGCAGGCCCGGGCAACAAACCCCTACCGATCGTCGCGCAGGGCGCCGCCCGGCAGGAACACCCACGTACGCGTGACCTGCAGGATATCGATCTCGTCTTCGGTCTTCGGCAGCGGCGGGAACGGCTGTGCCAGCTGCACCACCCGCAGCGCAGCTTCGTCCAGCAACGGCGTCCCGCTCGAACGCAGGATGCGGCTGCTTTCCACGCTGCCATCGCGGCGCACGCCCACGCTGATCACCACCTGGCCGCCGAGACGGCGCTGCCGCGCCTCGTCCGGATAGTTCAGGTTGCCCACCTGCTCGGCGCGGTCGACCCACGCGCGAAGGTAATTGGCATAGGCATATTCGTGCGTACTGGCGGAGACGAATTTTCGGTTCGGGCGCTTGGCGTACTGCGCAGAACGCAGGTGCACTTCCGCTGCCAGGCGCGCCATTTCCGCATCACGCTGTTCGCGCGCGGTCATCGGCGCATCCGGCGTCGGCTCCAGCGGGGTGGGGCGCGATTGCGCCTGCACCACTGTGTCCTCGCCATTGCGGCTGCTGACCACCCGCGCCTGCGGCGGTGGCACGGGCGCGGCCGATTGCTGCTGTTGCGGCACCGGGCTCAGCCCGGACTGGGCCTGCGGCACGATGCCGGCCTGGTTGTCGCGCGGGCGCTGTGCGCGGTCGTGCTCGCCACCGCCCTCCTGGCTGGCCGCGGCAAGGAAATCGGCCTGCTTGGGCGTCAGTGCGGTGCGGGTCTGGCTGAAGATCACTTCCAGCGTCGGCACCAGCGGCGCATCGCCCTTCACGGCAAAGCCCACACCAAGGATCAGCAGGGCGTGGACCAGGACCGACAGCGCGATGGTCGCCCCCAGCCGTTGCGCTTCGCGCGGCGGCGGGGGCAGGACGGCAGGTGCGGGGGGCATCAGCGCAGGCCGGCCTCGAGCGCGTCGAACAGGGTGCCGGCGATGTTCAGGCCGTACTGTGCGTCGAGTTCGCGCACGCAGGTCGGGCTGGTCACGTTGACCTCGGTCAGGTAATCACCGATCACGTCCAGGCCGACGAAACGCATGCCACGACGCTTCATCTCCGGCCCGACTTGGGCGGCGATCCAGCGGTCGCGCTCGCTCAGCGGGCGGCCTTCGCCGCGACCGCCGGCGGCGAGGTTGCCGCGGAATTCATCGCCCTGCGGGATGCGCGCCAGGCAGTAATCGACCGGCTCACCATCGACCAGCAGGATGCGCTTGTCGCCGGCGGTGATGTCCGGGATGAATTTCTGTGCCAGCGCCATCCTGTGGCCGCCGTCGGTCAGCGTTTCCAGGATCACATTCAGGTTCGGATCGCCCTGGCCGCTGCGGAAGATCGAGCGGCCGCCCATGCCGTCCAGCGGCTTCAGCACGGCCTGGCCGTGTTCCAGCGCGAAGGCCTTCAGCGCCTTGGCGTCGCGGCTGACCAGGGTCGGCGGGCAGCACTGCGGGAACAGCAGGGCGGCCAGCTTCTCGTTGTAGTCGCGCAGCCCCTGCGGGTTGTTGACCACGCAGGCACCGGCCGCCGCAGCCACGTCCAGCACCTGGGTGTCGTAGATGTACTCGGCGTCGACCGGCGGGTCCTTGCGCATCAGTACGATCTGGCCGGGACCGAATTCGGCGCGGCTGAACGCGCCCAGCTCATACCAGCCAGCCGGGTCGTCGCGCACCTGCAGCGGCGCGGTCTGGGCCACCGCCACGCCGCCTTCCAGAGCCAGCCCGCCCGGTCGCACGTAGTGCAGGGCATGGCCGCGGCGCTGGGCTTCCAGCAGCATGGCGAAGGTGGTGTCCTTGGCGATCTTGATGTGGGCGATGGGATCCATCACCACGATGACGTTCAACGGCATGGGCGCACCTGTCTGGCAAGGCGTTGATGGTAGCGGCAACGCCGGTCGCGCGCCTCCCCGCCGTACTGCAACGCTGCGTCCGCCCGGCGCCCGCGCAGTCATTGCGAAACCCGTCACGTTCAGGAGGGCGCCATGCCCCGCGCCATGGGGCGGCCTTGAAGCGGGCGCGGAAAGTGCGATATAGATACGCTTTCGTAGCGGCCCCCGCCAGAGATCGGGCCGTGCGCTTGGGGATAGGCAATGACTGAAAACACGACTGCGGGCGGGGAACTCGCAGGACTCCGGGTGATGGTCATCGATGATTCGAAGACCATCCGCAGGACTGCGGAAACGCTGCTCAAGCGCGAAGGCTGCGAGGTGGTCACCGCCACCGACGGCTTCGAAGCGCTTGCGAAGATCGCAGACCAGCAACCGCAGATCATCTTCGTCGACATCATGATGCCGCGCCTGGACGGGTACCAGACCTGTGCGCTGATCAAGGGCAACCAGCTGTTCAAGGCGACCCCGGTCATCATGCTCTCGTCCAAGGATGGCCTGTTCGACAAGGCGCGGGGACGCATCGTCGGCTCGGAGCAGTACCTGACGAAGCCTTTCACGCGTGAAGAACTGCTGGGTGCCATCCGCACATACGTCAACGCCTGACCAGGGGGGAAAGGCACAATGGCTCGTATCGTTCTGATCGAGGATTCACCGACCGACCGCGCGGTGTTCACCCAGTGGCTGCGCCGTGCCGGCCACGAGGTGCTGGAAGCGGACAACGCCGAGGATGGCCTGCAGCTGGTCCGCGACCAATCGCCGCAGCTGGTGCTGATGGACGTGGTGCTGCCCGGCATGAGCGGTTTCCAGGCGACCCGGGCGATGGCCCGTGATGCGGCGATCAAGCACATCCCGGTGATCATCGTCAGCACCAAGGCGATGGAAACCGACAAGGCCTGGGGCCTGCGCCAGGGCGCGGCCGATTACATCGTCAAGCCGCCGCGCGAGGATGAACTGATCGCGCGGATCAACGAACTGGTGGCCTGATGCGCTCGCCCTTCGACATTCTTGAAGCCTACGAACGGCGCAGCCTGGCCCATGCGGTGCAGCTGCCCGAACGGCAGTTCGCCCAGGACCTGTGGCGTGGCGTCGGCTATCGCGTCGGCCAGCGCCGGCTGGTGTCCGATTTCCGCGAAGTGGTGGAAATCGTACCGATGCCGCCGGTAACGCCGGTGCCGTGCGCACAACCGTGGCTGCTGGGCGTGGGCAACCTGCGCGGCAACCTGTTCCCGGTGGTCGACCTGAAGTACTTCCTGGAAGGCACGCGCACCGTGCAGCAGGAAGGCCAGCGTGTGCTGATCATGCGCCAGGCCGGCGGCGACGTCGCGCTGACCATCGATGAACTGTTCGGCCAGCGCAGCTTCGAACTGGCCCAGCAGATCGAGGCCGGTGCACTGGCCGATGGGCGTTATGGCCATTTTGTCGACCGCGCCTTTCATGCCGACGGCCAGGACTGGGGCGTGTTCTCGCTCTCGCTGCTGTCGCGCACCCCTGAATTCCGGCAAGCCGCGGCCTGAGGCCGGGCATTGCCCCCTGCATTGAAGAACGAGGTTGAACGATGAGTACTGCTTCGGGCGCCACCAAGACCGGCAAGCTGCGGCTGGGCGGCAGCAACCTCTGGCTGTTCCTGCTGCTGGCATCGATGATCCTGTTCGGCGTCAACACCGGCGTCGCCACCTGGCAGGGCAGCCGCCTGGCCGATGCCGGCTCCAAGGCCGCCGACCTGCAGGTGCTGTCGCAGCAGCTGGCCAACCAGGGCCGTGACGCGGTGGGTGGCAACGCGCAGGCGTTCACCGCCTTCAAGGCCACCCGCAACGCGATCGAACAGAACGTGTCGACCCTGCAGGGGCGCTACGGCAAGGAGCCGGGCGTGTCCGGCGCGATCTCCACGCTGGGTGAAACCTGGGCGCCGCTGGGCAAGCAGGCCGGCCAGCTGGTCGCCAGTGAGCCGGCGGTGCTGGCCCTGGCTGGCAACGCCAACAACTTCAGCGGCGCGGTACCGGGCCTGCAGGCCCAGCTGAATGAACTGGTGCGTGCGATGTCCGCCTCCGGCGCACCGTCGGCGCAGGTGTACAGCGCGCTGCAACAGGTCGTGGTGGCCGGTTCGATGGCCCGTCGCGTGACCGAAATGCGGGCCGGTGGCAGTGGTGCGGCCACTGCCGGTGATGCGCTGGCACGTGACATCACCGTGTTCTCGCAGGTGCTCGATGGCCTGCGCAATGGCAACGAGGAACTGGGCATCACCGCCGTGCGCGGTGCCGCCGCCGTCGCTGCGCTGGAGCAGTCGCAGCAGAAGTGGGAAGCGATGAAGCAGGACGCCGACGCGATCCTGGCCAGCTCGCGCCAGCTGTTCGCCGCACAGTCCGCCGCCACCGCGCTGGGCCAGGGTTCGGCGCACATGCTGGACGACAGCCGCAAGCTGTTCGAAGCGTTCTCCTCGTTCGGTTCGGTGTCCGATACCCGCCTGTTCCCGAATTTCTGGATTGGTGTGGTGTCCGGTGCGCTGTCGCTGATCGCGATCATCGGCTTCGTCTCCACCAACGTGCGCAGCCGCTCGCGCGAGCAGGAGCTGCGCTACCAGACCCAGGTGGAGTTCAACAGCCGCAACCAGCAGGCGATCATGCGGCTGCTGGACGAAATTTCCTCGCTGGGTGAGGGCGACCTGACCGTGAAGGCCTCGGTGACCGAGGACATGACCGGCGCCATCGCCGACGCAATCAATTACGCGGTTGACGAGCTGCGCCACCTGGTAACCACCATCAACGACACCTCGGCCAAGGTCGCGCTGTCCACCCAGGAAACCCAGGCTACCGCCATGCAGCTGGCAGAGGCGGCAGGCCACCAGGCCAACCAGATCACCTCGGCCTCGGACCGCATCGGCGAAATCGCGGCGAGCATCGAGCAGGTGTCGCGCAACTCGGCCGAATCGGCCGACGTGGCACAGCGTTCGGTGGTCATCGCCGCCGAGGGTGCCGGCGTGGTCCGCGAGACCATCCAGGGCATGGACCAGATCCGCGACCAGATCCAGGAAACCTCCAAGCGCATCAAGCGCCTGGGTGAATCGTCGCAGGAAATCGGCTCGATCGTGGAACTGATCAACGACATTTCCGAACAGACCAACATTCTGGCGTTGAACGCGGCGGTGCAGGCAGCTTCGGCCGGTGAGGCCGGCCGCGGTTTTGCCGTGGTGGCCGACGAAGTGCAGCGCCTGGCAGAACGCACCTCGGGGGCGACCCGACGCATCGAAAACCTGGTGCAGGCGATCCAGGCCGATACCAACGAAGCGGTCACCTCGATGGAGCAGACCACTGCCGAAGTGGTGTCCGGTGCGCGCCTGGCCGAAGACGCCGGTACCGCCCTGACCGAAATCGAGCGCGTGTCCAACGCCCTGAACAACCTCATCAAGAACATCTCCATCGCCGCCCAGCAGCAGTCCGCTGCGGCCTCGGACATCACCCGCACCATGGGCGTGATCCGGCAGATCACCGGCCAGACCTCGCAGGGTGCCGGGCAGACCGCCGAATCGATCGGCCACCTCGCGCAGCTGGCGGCCGACCTGCGTCGTTCGGTCGCCGACTTCAAGCTGCCGGCGTGACGCGGACAGGGCGGCGAGCAAGGAACCAGTCGATGAAGCATTTCCATTTCCCACGCCAGAACTCGCGCGGCCACCGCGCGGCGGCGAACGGAGCGCGTCCATGAGCAGTCTGCGCGATGCGATGAGCCACGCAGCGCTGGGCTGGATCAAGCCCGAGCTGGACGAGACCCTGCGCCAGGTGCGCAACGAGGTCGAGTACTACGCGGAAGATCCCAGCGATGCCAGCCGCATGCGCATCTGCGCCGGCTACCTGCACCAGGTGCAGGGCACCCTGCGCATGGTCGAGCTGTATGCCCCGGCGATGGTGGCCGAGGAGCTGGAACAGCTGTCCAACGCCATCGGTGCCGGCCGTGTGGCCGATCGCGATGAGGCCTGTGCAACCCTGATGCGCGGCAGCGTGCTGCTGCCCGATTACCTGGAGCGCCTGCAGAACGGTCATCGCGATATTCCGATCGTGCTGATGCCGCTGCTCAACGAGATCCGTGCCGCGCGAGGCGAAGAAGGCGTGCATGACAGCGTGCTGCTGGCGTTCGCGCCGGACAGCGTCAGTGCCACCGAGGCCGAGCTGGACCATGCCCGTGGCAGCCTGAGCGGGCGCAACCGCGAGCTGCTGGATACCGTGGGCAGCGCGGTGAAGGAAGAACTGCTGCGCATCAAGGATGCGCTGGACCTGCACCTGCGCACCGGCGGCGCACCGGAGCAGCTGCAGACCCAGGCCAACGAACTTGGCGCCGTGGCAGATACGCTGGGCATGATGGGCCTGGGCGTGGCCCGCGGCGTGGTCGTGCAGCAGCGCGATGCGCTGCGTGGCGTGGTCGAAGGCCGCCAGCAGATCGATGAGAACCTGCTGCTGGATATCGCCGGCGCACTGCTGTACGTGGATGCCTCGCTGGACGACCAGGTGGCCCATCTGGGCGCCGGTGGCAGTGGCGAGGACGATCCGAGCGCGGTCGAGAACCGGCGCACCGTGGAAGTGCTGGCGCATGAAGCCATCGCCAACTTCGCGGCGGCCCGTGAGCATTTCGTCGCTTTCATTGAAACCAGCTGGAACCATGCCGAGCTGCAGGATGTGCCGCGCCTGCTGGGCGATGTCTCCGGCGCGCTGCGCATGCTCGACCTGGGCACCGCTGCCGACTATCTGCGCGGTGTGCAGCAGTACATCGAAGCCGAACTGGTCGGCCGCCAGCGCGTGCCCAGTGGCCGCCAGCTGGATACCCTGGCCGATGCCATGGCCAGCCTCGAGTATTACCTGGAGGCGCTGCGCGACCGTCGCCCCGGCCGCGAGGACATTCTCGAGATCACCCGCAGCAGCCTGGAAGCGCTGCGCTACTGGCCGCTGCCGGACCGCAATGCGGCGATGCCTGCCGCCGCCGAGCCGGTGGTGTTCGCATCGCTGCTGGTCGAGCGCGAGCCGGTCGCGGTGGAGACCGGGCCGCTGCAGCCGGAACCTGTCGAGATCGCGGTGCAGCCCGCCGCACCCGCCGCTGGCACCGTACCGGTGCCGCTGCCGGACTTCACCTTCGATCCACCGCCGGTGGCGCCGCCAGAGGTTGCCGACAACAGCCTGATGTTTGGTGCGCTGGGCTCCGCGGCAGTCACTGCTGCGGTCAATGCCGGCAGCGCCGGCGCGACGCCCTTGTCACTTCATGACGGGGAGGATGCGCCGCTGGTGTTCGCGGCCTCCAGTGCACCGGCACCCGAGGTTCCGCAGTGGGACCTGGCGCCGTTCCATCCGGACGCCGATCCGCTGGCGGTCGCCGATGACGAACGCAGCCCGACCTTCGCCAGCTTCGATCCGGTCGGCTTCGAACAGGCCGATGCCGGACAGTTCGCTGCGCCGCAGTGGGCGCTGTCCGGGGCGCCGTCGCATGACCTGGCGGATGCCACCACGCTGACCGATGATGACGCTGGCGATGTTGCGGTATCGATCGACACCGGCTTCGATGCCGCGCCGGTGTTCGATCCGGTTGCAGCCGAGCATGAGGCTGGCGCACTGCCGGACGATGATGTGGTGTTCCGCTTCGATGCCGATGCGCTGGACAACGCCGACGACGTGCTGTCGCTGCACGCGATGGAGACCTTGTCGCTGGACGACGATGCCGGCCTGCCGCCGTCGCTGGAGATCGTCGATACCGCCGCGCCCGTGCTGGTGGACGAAAGCCTTGTGGTTGCCGAAGTCGACGCCGTTCCGGCGGATGTGCCGGAGGACGTGCCCGCGACGATGGCCGAGGTGCTGACGCCGGCCTCCGATGCACCGGCGCCGGCGGTGTCGGTGATTGATATCGACACCATCGCACCCATCGATTTCAGCGAAGCCGATGCGCAGTTCTTCGCCGAACTGAGCGCGGCGGCCGCCGATTTCAATCCGCAGGCGGCAGCCACTCCCGCCGCTGCGGAAACGCCGGTCGTGGTCGCTGCCGACGCCGGCTTCGAGGCCGGCTTCGATGACGACGCGGAGAACATCGATGAGGACATCCGCGAGGTGTTCCTGGAAGAGTTCGACGACGAACTGGCCAACCTCGGCACGCTGCTGCCGGCATGGCGCGTGCAGTTGGACAACATGGACCGGCTGCGGCCGATCCGGCGCATCTTCCACACCCTCAAGGGCAGTGGCCGCCTGGTCGGTGCGCGCACCCTGGGTGAGTTCGCGTGGAAGATCGAAGGCATGCTCAACCGCGTGCTGGATGGCAGCCGCGCGGCCTCGCCGGCGGTGCTGGCGATGGTCGACAACGCCCACGCCGCGTTGCCGCAGCTGAACGCCGCGCTGCGCGATGGCCAGCGCATCAGCGTCGACCTGCAGGCGATGCAGGCCATCGCCGACCGCGTTGGCGCCGGCGAGGAAACGTTCTACGTACCGTTGCCGGTCGCTGCCGCACCGGCAGTGCCGCCGTCTGCGGCCGAAGGCGAAGACGAGATCAGCCGCATCCTTGAGGCCGAAGCGGTGGCATCGGTGCAGGCCGACGCTGGTACGGTGGTTGAAGCGATCGGTACGCCGGCCAACATCGACAGCGTGCTGCGCGAGATCCTCGAGGCCGAGGTGGAAGTCCACCAGGCGACCCTGCAGGACTGGCTGCGCTCGGCGCAGCAGGCACCGCAGCCGGTCAGCGACGCACTGCTGCGCGCGGTGCACACCATGAACGGTGCCTTCGCGATGACCGAAGTGCCGGAGATCACCGCCGTCACCGGGGGCGCCGAGTCCTACATCAAGCGTGCACTGGCCGCTGACGTGGTGCCGTGTGAAGAAGGCCTGGCCGCACTGGATGCGACCGCGCAGGCGATCACTGCGACCATGGACGCGCTGCAGGCCGAACAGCCACGCATCGCACCGCAGGACGCGCTGGTGCAGCGTTTGCAGGCGCTCGCCGGCGAACTGCCGGAAGCGCGCTGGCCGATGGTCGGGCTGGAAGACGAAGACGAAGACGAAGACGAAGACCTGGCGCTGGACGCAGAGGACGATGCCGAAGTGCCGGCAGCTCTCGAAGCCCCGTCCGAGCCGGTGCTGGAACCGATTCCGGCCGAAGTGGACGTGGCAGCGGCCCTCGCCACCGCCGACAGTGGGCTGGACGTTGCCGAGCTGACCGCCAGCGATGATCTTTCGCGCTACTTCGATGCGGGATGGCCGTCGGTGCCGGGCGAAGGCGAGCCCGCCGTGATCGCCCCGGACGCACTTGAATCGGTCCAGGTGGACGCGATCGCGGCAATCCCTGCCACGGAGGACGCGGACGCGGAGCCCGCATCGTCGCTGGCCGACGCCGCCGATCTCACCGTGGCCGATGATCTGTCGCCGTACCTGGATGCCAGCGCATTGCCGGTGGATGACCGTGATGCTGATGAGGCAGCGACGTTCGGCGAAGCTGACGCAATCAACCTGAATGCGACGTTGTCCGATGACGCCGATGTCGTTGAAGACAGCTTCCTCGACACACCTGCTGCACTGCCACTCGACAGCGAGCTGTCGAGCCTGCAGGATGAAATGGCTGCGCCGGGTTTTGCAGAACCGGTCACGCTGGCAGCCGCGCTCGAGGCCGGCCTGCACGTGATCGACGAAGAGCAGACCCTGGCCGACGACGGGCATTGGCCCGTACTCGGCCTGCAGGCCAGCGAACTCGCGCCGGGCGAGGCGGAAGCCTTTGCCGAGGATGCGGACGTCGGCGGGGAGGCGGCGGTCGGTGAAGGAGAGAGCGCCGATCAGCCGTCCCCGGCGACGGTGAATGAGGAGATCGCTGCGGAAGCACCGCAGGCCACTGATGAGCCGGTGCGCTTCTTCGAACTCGAAGACGCACCAGGTCAAGGGACGGTGCATGCCGAAGTCGCCGAAGCCGAAGCCAGCTCCCTGGCCATCGACGCGATGCCGGCCGCAGCAGCCGAAGAAGAAACCGAAGACAGTGCAGACACACTCGACTTCAGCGTGTACGACCGCGAGCTGGTCGACATCTTCGTCGAGGAAGGCAAGGACCTGCTCGACCACTGCGATGGCCTGATCAGCGAACTGCGCGATGCGCCACAGGATCGCGAGGCGCTGTCCGGCCTGCAGCGCGACCTGCATACCCTCAAGGGTGGTGCACGCATGGCCGGCATCAATGCCATCGGCGATCTTGGCCACAGCATCGAATCGCTGCTGGAAGCTGTCGCCGCCGGCCGCACCGAGATCGAACGCCGCGACGTGCAGCTGCTGGAGCGTGGTTTCGACCGCCTGCACCAGCTGCTGACCCGCACCGGTGCCCACCGTGTGGTGGAACCTGCACAGGATCTGGTCGAGGCCTTCGAGGTCCGCACCACCACCGATATCGCCGCGGCTGCCGCTGCGGCCAATGCCGCCAGCATGGTCGAAGCCGCATCGGCAACGATCGCAGCTCCGGTCACCGCACTGGCCGATGCGCCGCTGTCGGCGCCGTTGCCGGCCGAAGGCGTGGTCGATGAAGACGCGTTGGCACGCCCGCAACAGGAACAGGTACGCGTGCGCGCGGATCTGCTCGACCGCCTGGTCAACCATGCCGGTGAAGTGGCGATCTACCGCTCGCGGCTGGAGCAGCAGCTGGGTGCCTTCCGTGGCGCCATGGGTGAGCTGGAACGTACCAACGCGCGACTGCGCGATCAGCTGCGCCGCCTCGATCTGGAAACCGAGGCGCAGATCGTCGCCCGCTACCAGCGCGAGCAGGACCAGGCCGATCAGAAGTTCGACCCGCTGGAGCTGGATCGCTTCTCCACCCTGCAGCAGCTCAGCCGTGCGCTGAACGAATCGGCGGCTGACCTTGGCGGCCTGCAGGGCGTGCTCGATGATCTGTCACGCCAGTACGATTCGCTGCTGCAGCAGCAGTCGCGCGTCAGCTCGGAACTGCAGGATGGCCTGATGCGCGCGCGCATGGTGCCGTTCGATGGTCTGGTGCCGCGCCTGCGCCGCGTGGTCCGCCAGGCCGGCATGGACACCGGCAAGCAGGTCCACCTGACCCTGGAAGGTACCCACGGCGAACTCGACCGCAACGTGCTCGACCGCATGGTCGCGCCGCTGGAACACATGCTGCGCAATTCCGTGGCCCATGGCCTGGAAGCGCCGGAGCAGCGCCGTGCCGCCGGCAAGCCGGAGGAGGGCGAGATTGCCATCCGCCTGCACCGCGAAGGCTCGGAAATCGTGCTGGATGTGGCCGACGACGGCGCTGGCCTGGATCGCGAAGCGATCCGCCGCCGCGCTCTCGACCGTGGCCTGCTGGCTGCCGATGCGCAGCCGAGCGAGCAGGAGCTGGACAACCTGATCTTCGCCTCCGGTTTCACCACTGCCGATCAGGTCAGCCAGTTGGCCGGCCGCGGCGTGGGCATGGACGTGGTGCGCAACGAAGTGCGCCAGCTGGGCGGCTCGGTCGACATCCAGTCGGTGCGTGGCCAGGGCGTGCGCTTCACGCTGCGCCTGCCGCAGACACTGGCGGTCACCCAGGCGGTGTTCGTGCAGATCGGCGAAACCACCTTCGCGGTGCCGGTCGCCTCGGTCAGTGGTATCGGCCGCCTGTCGCGCGAGCGTTTTGAAGCCGCCGACAGCAGCTACCGCTACAGCGGCGAAGACTACCCGCTGTACGACCTCGGCAGCCTGGTCGGACAGGCCCCGGCGCGTGCCGATGGCCAGGACCAGGTGCCGCTGCTGCTGGTCCGCGCCGGCGACCTGCGCGCCGCCGTGGCGATCGACCAGGTACTGGGCAACCGCGAAATCGTGGTCAAGCCGGTCGGCCTGCAGATCGCCTCGGTGCCGGGTATCTACGGTGCCACCATCACCGGCGATGGCCGCGTGGTGGTGATCCTGGACGTGGCGCCGCTGGTGCGCCGCTTCCTCGCCAATCCGACGCTGCCGGTACTGGCCAATGCACCACGGCAGGAGCGCCAGGTGCCGCTGGTGATGGTGGTCGACGACTCGCTGACCATGCGCAAGGTCACCGGCCGCATCCTCGAGCGCCACAACTTCGAGGTCAGCGTCGCCCGCGATGGCGTGGAAGCGCTGGAGCGGCTGGAAGAGCGCGTACCCGACCTGATGCTGCTGGATATCGAGATGCCGCGCATGGATGGCTACGAGCTGGCCACCGCGATGCGTGCCGACCCGCGCTACAGGGACGTGCCGATCGTGATGATCACCTCGCGCAGCGGCGACAAGCACCGCCAGCGCGCCTTCGAGATCGGTGTCCAGCGTTACCTGGGCAAGCCGTACCAGGAACTGGACCTGATGCGTAACGTGTACGACCTGCTGGGGATCGCCCGTGTCCGTGAGTGAAGCCCATCCGGCCCCGGCCGTTGCCCTGTTGGCCCGCCCCGGCGCCGCGCGCGAGCGCCTGCGTGAGGCGTTGTCGCACGCCGATGTGCAGCTGGTGCTGGAAGAAGACCCCAACAGCCTGGAGCCGCAGGTCCTGCAGCAGGCGCGACCGCAGTTCGTGGTGATCGCCCTGGAGGCGGCCATCGAGGACGCGCTGGAACGGCTGGACACTGTGCTGTCCGCACCTGGCCTGACCCTGGTGTTCGACGAGGCCGAACTGGCCGCGCGCCGTGATGGTTGGGAAGTGCAGCGCTGGGGCCGCCATCTGGCCGCCAAGCTGCACGGCCACCAGCAGGTGCTGCCGCCCGGTGCCGAGGAAGAACCCAGCCTGCAGCTGGAACCGGGCCATCCGGCACCGCCGCCCGCGCCACGCGAAGAAGCACTGCAGCCGCACCTGGAACAGGCGCTGAGCTGGGCCGACGACGTCCCGGCCGACAGCCTGTACTCGCCCCCCGCGCACCTGCACGAGCCGATCGCGCTGGAGCAGGCACTGGCCGCGCTGCAGCCGATCGTCCCCGAATCGCTGCAGGCGCCGTCGTTGCCGCCAGCGATGGCCGAGCCTGCCACTGCCGCACCGCTGGTCTCCTTCGACCACACGGCGTGGTCGCTGGTCGATGACGTGGCGGATGCACCGGCCGCTGCTGCCAACATCGCTGCGGTCGAAGCGGCACCGCCCTCGTTCGATACCGATCACCTGAGCCTGGTCGATCTGGACGCTGCCGCGCCGGTCGGCGCGCGCGCCGGATCGCTGCTGGTGCTGGCCGGCATCGGTGGCCCGGATGCGCTGCGGCGCCTGCTCGGCGCACTGCCGGCGTCGCTGGCCGTGCCGGTGCTGGTGCACATGCGGCTGGATGGTGGTCGTTACGGCAACCTGGTCAAGCAGATGGCACGGGTGTCGCCGTTGCCGGTGCAGCTGGCTGAAGCTGGTCAGCGCGCCACGCCCGGTGAAGTGCACGTGCTGGCCGATGACATCGGCGTGCAGGCGGCCGGTGATGGCCTGCATTTCATCAGCGACGCACAGGGCATCTCGATTGCCGCGCTGCCGGCGGAACACACGGCGCTGGTGCTGCTCAGCGGCGCCGACCTGGACCACGTCGGCCCGGCGCTGGACCTGGCTGCCGCCGGCGCCTGGGTGGCCGGGCAGGTGGGCGAGGGCTGCTATGACCCCGCCGCAGCCACCGCTGTGGTTGCCGCCGGTATGGTCGCGGGCGAACCGCAGGAACTGGCGCAGGCGATTGCCGCACGCTGGGGCGTGGATGACGACAACGGAGAGGCACCATGAGCTACGCCAGCAATGACGAGATCCGCGGCGTCCTGATCCAGGCAGGCAACGCGCGCGTATTGCTGCCCAATGCCACCGTGGCTGAAATGATGTCGCGTGTGCCGGTGCAGCCGGTCTCCGATGCGCCGCGCTGGCTGGTGGGCGAGATCGGTTGGCACGGCTGGCAGGTGCCGCTGGTGTCGTTCGCACGTCTTTCGGGACTGGGCGAAGAAGCCGTGGGCGGCCACAACAAGGTGGTGGTGCTGAAGGCGCTCAGCGGCAACGCGCAGCGTCCGTACTACGCGCTGCTGACGCAGAACTTCCCGCAGCTGATCTCGGTGCCGCGCGACGGCCTGCTGGCCGATGCCTCGGAGGAAACCCTGCCGGACATCGTGCACATGCGCGTGCTGCTGGGCGAGCAGAGCGCACTGCTGCCGAACCTGGACGCGCTGGAAGCCGCCCTGGATTCGCTGGCGGCCTGATCGGACATCCGCCGGGCATTTTGAATTCCTGGTAGTGCCGGCCGCTGGCCGGCAACCGCATGATTCCGTGGATGCCGGCCAGCGGCCGGCACTACCAGAAATCGGGCCTTACCCCAGATCGCCCAACCGCGCCTGCAGCGCCGCGATCGCGGCCAGCCCGGCGGTCTCTGTACGCAGGATGCGCGGCCCCAGCTGCAGGCCCTGGAAGCCAGCGTCCGCCAGTTGATCACGGTCGCGTGGCGACCATCCCCCTTCCGGACCGATTGCAATCACGATGCCCCCGGCAGGTGTGGCGTCCATCGTCGACAGCCGGTGCGCACCCTGCGGATCCAGGGTCAACCGGAGCGTATCCACCGGCAGTGCCGCTGCCGCCTGCGCAAGCGACAACGGCGGGCCCACCTGCGGAATGCGCGCGCGCCCGGACTGGCCACAGGCTGAGGTCACCACGTTGTTCCAGTGCGCCACGCGCTTCTCCGCGCGTGCTGCATCGAGCTTCACCTCGGTGCGCTCGGCGTTGACCGGAACGATCGCCGCCACGCCCAGCTCGGTGGCCTTCTGCAGGATCAGGTCCATCTTCTCGCCGCGGGCGATGCCCTGCAGCAGGGTGATCGCCAGCGGCGATTCGGTGTCGATGGCCTGCACGGCGTCGATGCGCACCTGCACTTCGCGCTTGCCGGCCACGGTCAGCGTCGCGCTGTAGTCGTGGCCATCGCCATTGAACAGCACACAGGTATCGCCCTCGCGCAGGCGCATCACCCGTACCAGGTGGTTGGCGGTCTCTTCCGGCAGGGTCACGGTCTGGCCGCTGTGCAGCGCCAGGTCGATGGGGCAGCGGGTCACGCGCATGCAATCGCCTCGTCAATGGCCGCCAGCGTGGTGTGTGCCAGCAGCTCCAGTTGTTCATCGTCCACGCAGTACGGTGGCATCCAATACAGCACATCGCCCAGCGGGCGCAGTACCACGCCGCGTTTGAGCGCGGCCTTGTAGGCGTGCAGGCCCAGCCGCATGGCCGGGTCGAACGGTGTGCGCTTGTTGCCATCGCGCGACAGCTCGAAGGCCACCACCATGCCGGCCTGGCGCACGTCGGCCACGTGCGGATGGTCGCTGAACGGTGCCGCCAGCGTGCCCATCACCGAGGCGATGCCGCGGTTGCGGGCAATCACATCGTCGTCGCGGAAGATGTCCAGCGTCGCCAACGCGGCCGCACAGGCCAGCGGGTTGCCGGTGTAACTGTGCGAATGCAGGAACGCCCGCTCGCGCGAGTCGTCGAGGAACGCGTCGTACAGCGCCTGCGTGGCGAGCACGGCGGCCAGTGGCAGGAAACCGCCGGTCAGGCCCTTGGACAGGCACATCAGGTCCGGCATCACCCCGGCCTGCTCGCAGGCGAACAGGGTGCCGGTGCGGCCAAAGCCTGCGGCGATCTCGTCGGCGATCATGAATGCACCGTGCGCATCGCACAGTTCGCGCACGCGCTGCAGGTACACCGGGTCGTGCATCCGCATGCCGCCGGCGCACTGCAGGCGCGGTTCCAGGATCACCGCGCAGATCTCGCCCGGGTGCTGGTCGAACAGCGTGGCCAGGCCATCAGCGGCCTGCCGGGCGCGGTCGGCCGCACTCTGCCCTGGTTCGGCCAGATAGGCATCGGGCGAGGGCGCGAACAGGCCTTCGGCCAGCAGTGGCGCATAGACGCGGCGGTACAGCGGGATGTCGCCCAGTGCCAGCGCGCCCAGGGTCTCGCCGTGGTAGCCGTTCTCGAGAGCGATGAAGCGCGTGCGGCGCGGCTCTCCGCGGTTCTGGAAATACTGGAACGCCATCTTCAGCGCCACTTCCACGCCGGCTGAACCGTTGTCGGCATAGAACACCTTGGCCAGCGGTTCGCGGCCGGGCTGGTGTGGTGCCAGCGCCAGCAGGCGTTCAGCCAGGGTGATCGCCGGCTCGTGGCCGAAGCCGGCCAGCATCACCTGTTCCAGCTGCCCGGCCTGGGCGGCGATGGCGCCGCCGATGCGCGGCTCGGCATGGCCGAACAGGTTGGTCCACCAGCTGCTGACCGCGTCCAGGTAGCGGTTGCCGTCGTGGTCGAACAGCCAGGCACCCTGGCCGCGTGCGATCGGGACCAGTGGCAGGGTATGTGGATGCTCGCGCATCTGCGTGCACGGGTGCCACAGCACCTTCAGGTCGCGTTGCCGCCAGTGCTCGACCAGCGGGGAGGGGGTTGGGTCTGCTAGCATTTCGGGCTCATGAACATGTTGCTGCCTGCACATTCTATCGGCCCCGGCGCAGGCGCCGGCCGCCGCGGAGATTCCGCATGAACGATGACCGTGGCGGCCGTCGCTTGCCGATCATCCATCGGATCACCGATGAAGAGAACGGTCCCTTCCAGCGCCAGCACCTGGACCTGGAGTTCTCCAATGGTGAACGCCGCCGCTTCGAGCGCCTGGTCAGCCGGGGCCACGGCGCGGTGGTGGTGGTGCCGATGCTCGATGACGAGACCGTGCTGCTGGTACGTGAATACGCTGCTGGCATGCACCGCTACGAGCTGGGCCTGGTCAAGGGCCGGATCGACGGTGGCGAGACCCCCGAACAGGCGGCCGACCGCGAGCTGAAGGAAGAGGCCGGCTACGGTGCACGCCGGGTCGACGTGCTGCGCGCAATGACCCTGGCCCCAACTTACATGAGCCATCAGTCGTGGCTGGTGGTGGCGCGCGACCTGTACCCGGAAAAGCTGGCCGGCGATGAGCCGGAAGAACTGGAAGTGGTGCCGTGGAAGCTGGCCGAGCTGGACCAGCTGATGCTGCGCGAGGACTTCTCCGAGGGACGCTCGCTGGCGGCGCTGTTCATCGCCCGGCAGTGGCTGCAGGGAACGCGATGATCAAATTGACCACGGACCTGCGCGAGACCGCCATCGCCATCGCCCAGGAAGCCGGACAGGCCATCATGCAGGTGTATGCCGATGGCTTCGACGTGCAGCTCAAGGACGACAACAGCCCGGTCACCGCCGCCGACCTGGCCGCCAACCAGGTCATCGAGCAGGGCCTGCAGCAGCTGACCCCGGATCTGCCGATCCTGTCCGAGGAGTCGGCCCAGGTCACGTGGGAGCAACGCCGTCATTGGGGCGCCTACTGGCTGGTCGACCCGCTGGACGGCACCCGCGAGTTCATCAAGCGCAACGGCGAGTTCAGCGTCAACATTGCATTGATCTACCAGGGCGCACCGGCCTTCGGCGTGGTGCTGGCGCCGGTCACCGGCATCGTCTGGCATGCCATGCGCGGTGAGCTGGCATAC
Organism: Stenotrophomonas sp. 1L-E-5-B-C3; assembly: GCF_057292075.1. NCBI lineage: Bacteria > Pseudomonadati > Pseudomonadota > Gammaproteobacteria > Lysobacterales > Lysobacteraceae > Stenotrophomonas > Stenotrophomonas sp. 1L-E-5-B-C3. The sequence goes on along the minus strand of NZ_JBXAWS010000010.1, from coordinate 125,558 downwards.
CGTCGCCAGGGCCTGCACGACACCGTGCTGCGTACCCGTACGCCGGCCACCGCACCACTGCGGGTCGCCGCCAGCCGCTCGCACTGCTCGCCGGAAACCGAAGCGCTGCTGGCGCGGATGGGCCGCATCGAAACCATCGCGCAGGGCTCATCGCTGAAGTTCTGCCGGATCGCCGAAGGCGGGCTGGATGTCTATCCCCGGCTGGGCCCGACCTCCGAATGGGACACCGCCGCCGGCCAGTGCGTGCTGCACGCCGCCGGTGGCGCGGTGCTGTCGGCGGCGACCGGCAAGCCGTTCCGCTACAACCGCCGCGAGACCCTGTTGAACGGTGATTTCATTGCCCTTGGTGACACCAGCCTGCCCTGGCGCGACTGGTTGTCCGATTGACCCTGGAGACTGCATGAGCGCGCACGACACCCCCACCACCGGCAGTGCCGCCAGCAACGAACTGGAACGCCTGCTGTCGATCATGGCGCGCCTGCGCGATCCGCAGGGTGGCTGCCCCTGGGACCTGGAGCAGAACTTCGCGACCATCGCCCCGTACACCATCGAGGAAGCCTACGAGGTGGCCGATGCCATCGATCGGGGCGACCTCGATGATCTCTGCGATGAGCTGGGCGACCTGCTGCTGCAGGTGGTGTTCCATGCGCGCATGGCCGAGGAGCAGGGCGCCTTCGCCTTCGCCGAGGTCGCGCGCGCGATCAGCGACAAGATGCAGCGCCGCCACCCGCACGTGTTCGCCGATGTCAGCGTCGATGACGCCGACGGGGTGACGCGCAACTGGGATGCGATCAAGCGCGCCGAGCGTGTGGCCAAAGGCGAGCAGGACACTTCCGCGCTGGCCGGCATCTCGCGCGGCCTGCCGGAATGGCAGCGGGCAGTGAAGCTGCAGTCGCGCGCGGCCAAGGTCGGTTTCGACTGGCCGGGCCCGCTGCCGGTGCTGGACAAGGCAGCTGAGGAACTGCAGGAACTGCGCGAAGAGTTCGAGCGCGGCGACATTGCCGGCAACAAGGCGCGCCTGCAGGAAGAACTGGGCGACCTGCTGTTCGTCTGCGCCAACCTGGCCCGCCACGCCGACATCGACCTGGGTGCTGCGCTGCGTGGCGCCAACCACAAGTTCGAACGCCGCTTCCGCGCGATGGAAGCACAGGCCGAAGTGCAGGGGGTAGCGCTGTCCGCGCTGGACCTGGATGCGCAGGAAGCGCTGTGGCAGCACGCCAAGGCGGCGGAGAAGGCGTGAAGACGCTTGCGCTGTTCCTGCTGACCGCGCTGGCCGAAATCGTTGGCTGCTACCTGCCGTGGTTGTGGCTGCGCAAGGGTGGCAGCATCTGGTTGCTGCTGCCGGCGGCAGCCAGTCTGGCCCTGTTCGCGTGGCTGCTGACCCTGCATCCAACCGCCAGTGGCCGCGTCTATGCCGCTTACGGTGGCGTCTATATCGGCACCGCGCTGTTCTGGCTGTGGCTGGTCGATGGCATCCGCCCCAGCCGCTGGGACCTGCTCGGTGCCGCACTTTGCCTGGCCGGGATGGCGGTGATCATGTTCGGCCCGCGCGCGCCTTCGGTGTAGAGGCGAGTCATGCTCGACTGCTTCTGATCCTATGTAGAGTCGAGCCATGCTCGACTGCAACTGAGAGGGCCAGTCGAGCATGGCTCGACTCTACAAAGGCAGCGCCACCGGATCATGCACTGCCTTGTCAGAATCGGCCACGCCGTCCAAGCCGCTTTCCCTCCCAGAAAGGCGCATGATGACGGTGACCACGGCCCCCGGAGCATGCGCATGTCCCGTTTCGCCAGCTTCCGTGAGTTCTATCCGTTCTATCTGGACGAGCACCGCCACCCGGTGTCGCGCCGGCTGCATTTCATCGGCAGTTGCGGGGTGCTGCTGCTGGTCGCTGCCGCGATCCTGCGCGGCCAGCCGCTGCTCCTGATCGGCGCTCTGTTCTGCGGTTACGGGTTCGCCTGGTTCGGTCATTTCTTCTTCGAGAAGAACCGCCCGGCCACTTTCCGGCATCCGCTGTATTCATTCATGGGCGACTGGGTGATGTTCGTCGACATCCTGCGCGGGCGGGTGCCCTGGTAGCTTCGCTGTGCCCGCCGCCCCCACGCGCTATGCTGGGGCCTGGACGTCATAGATAAGGAAAGCGCGATGTTCCCGACCATGTTCTTCACCGTGGTACTGGCCTTCGTGGCCGTGGTGATCCTGTTCAAGGCGGTGCGGATGGTGCCGCAGGGGTATGAATGGACCGTCGAGCGCTTCGGGCGCTACACGCACACCATGACGCCCGGCCTGCACTTCCTGATCCCGATCGTCTATGGGGTGGGCCGCAAGGTGAACATGATGGAGCAGGTGCTGGATGTGCCCAGCCAGGAAGTGATCACCAAGGACAACGCCGCCGTGCGCGTGGATGGCGTGGTGTTCTTCCAGGTACTCGATGCGGCCAAGGCCGCCTATGAAGTGGCCAATCTGGAAGTGGCGATGATCGCCCTGGTACAGACCAACATCCGGACCGTGATCGGTTCGATGGACCTGGATGAATCACTGAGCCAGCGCGAAGTGATCAATGCGCAGCTGCTGAGCGTGGTCGACCATGCCACCAACCCGTGGGGCGTGAAGGTCAACCGCATCGAGATCCGCGACATCCAGCCGCCGCGCGACCTGCTGGATGCGATGGCGCGGCAGATGAAGGCCGAGCGCGAGAAGCGCGCGCAGATCCTTGAGGCAGAGGGTTCACGGCAGTCGGAGATCCTGCGCGCCGAAGGCGAGAAGCAGGCCACGGTGCTGGAGGCCGAAGGCCGCCGTGAAGCGGCGTTCCGCGATGCCGAGGCCCGCGAGCGCCTGGCCGAGGCCGAGGCCATGGCGACCAGGGTGGTGTCGGTGGCGATTGCCGAGGGTGACGTGCAGGCGATCAATTACTTCGTCGCCCAGAAGTATGTGGAAGCCTTCAAGGAACTGGCCAGTTCGCCGAACCAGAAGCTGGTGCTGATGCCGATGGAGGCCAGCGGGGTGATCGGTTCGATTGCCGGCGTGGCTGAGCTGGCCAAGCAGGCGCTGGCCGACCAGGACAGCAAGGCCGCCAGCAAGCGGCCACCACCGATCGGAGGCTGACATGCGCTGGGAAGTCGTAGGCTGGGGCGCCCTGGCACTGCTGCTGTTCGCGGCCGAGGCGCTGGCACCGGGGGCGTTCATGCTGTGGATCGGCATCGGCGCGGCGGCGGTGTTCGTGCTGGTGGCGGTGTTCGGCGATATCCCGCTGCTGTGGCAGGTGGTTGCCTTCGTGCTGTTGAGCGTTGTCTCGATCCAATGCTACCGGCGCTGGGGGCGGCCCCGCGCCCGGCCCAGCGATGCGCCGCTGCTCAACCGCCGCACGGAACAACTGATCGGCCGGGTGGTGGCACTGCAGCAGGGGATCGTTGATGGCCATGGGCGGGTCAGCATCGACGACGCGTCCTGGCAGGTGACTGGTCCGGAACTGCCTGCAGGCGCGTGGGTGAAGGTGCTCAGCGTGCAGGGCACGGTGCTGGTGGTCGAGGCCGCAGGCCGCCCCCTGTAGAGCCGAGCCCACGCTCGGCTTCCACACGAAGAGCAGCCGAGCATGGGCTCGGCTCTACAGCTCCGGCGCTGCGCTGCGGCACACCTGCGGGCGACCGATCTGGGATAATGGGGATTCTTGTTTCCTCTGCTGCCGGACCCGGTCATGACCCAGAAGACGCTGCTCAACGATACCCACCGCGCCCTTGGCGCCAAGATGGTCGATTTCGGGGGTTGGGACATGCCCATCCACTACGGCTCGCAGCTGGACGAACACCACCTGGTGCGTCGCGAGTCCGGTGTGTTCGACGTCAGCCACATGACCGTGGTCGACCTGCGCGGTGACCAGGTCAAGCCGTTCCTGCGCCGCCTGCTGGCCAACTCCGTGGACAAGCTGAAGGTGACCGGCAAGGCCCTGTACTCGTGCATGCTGAATCCGCGCGGCGGCGTCATCGACGACCTGATCGTCTACTACCTGGGCGACGATTTCTTCCGCATGGTGGTCAATGCCTCCACCCGCGAGAAGGACCTGGCCTGGCTGCGCGAGCAGGCTGCGCCGTTCGGCGTCACCGTCGAGCAGCGCCCGGACCTGGCCATCCTCGCCGTGCAGGGCCCGCAGGCGCGCGACATCGTCATCGGCCTGGCCCGCGAAGCCGACCGTGCAGCGCTGACCAAGCTGGGCCGCTTCGCCGCGCTGCAGGCGCAGTCCGACGATGGCATCGAGCTGTTCGTCGCCCGCACCGGCTACACCGGTGAAGATGGTTTCGAGATCCTGCTGCCGCAGGACGCCGTGGTCGCGTTCTGGAATCGCCTGCTGGCGGCGGGCGTGAAGCCGGCCGGCCTCGGCGCACGCGACACCCTGCGCCTGGAAGCCGGCATGAACCTGTATGGCCAGGACATGGACGAAGCAATCAGCCCGTACGAAGCGGCGCTGGCCTGGACCGTGTCGCTGGACGAGGGCCGCGACTTCATTGGCCGCGACGTGCTGGAAGCACAGAAGGCCGCTGGCAACGCACGCCAGATGATCGGCCTGGTGATGGACGAGAAGGGTGTGCTGCGTCATGGCCAGGCGGTGACCACCGCCGGTGGCCAGGGCGAGATCCTGTCCGGCACCTTCTCTCCGACTCTGGCCAAGGGCATCGCCTTCGCCCGTGTTCCGGCCGGCGAACTGGGCCAGGTCACTGTCGACATCCGCGGCCGGCAGGTGCCGGTGCGCGTGGTCAAGTTCCCGTTCGTGCGCGAAGGCCAGGCCCAGCCCGGCGTGCTTGGCGACGCCTGATCCAAACATGCCGGTCGTCACTGACAGCAGTGGCGGCCGGTTGGTTACACTAGCCCCGTTTTTTCCACCCCTGCATATCTCTGGAGCAGTCCCATGAGCGAGATCCCCGGCGACCTCAAGTTCCTCAAGTCCCATGAGTGGGCCCGTGTCGAAGGCAATGGCCGCGTGACCGTCGGTATTTCCGACCACGCCCAGGGCCTGCTGGGTGACCTGGTCTACGTCGAGCTGCCCGAAGTCGGCGCGACCGCCAAGGCCAACGAGCAGATCGCGGTCGTCGAGTCGGTGAAGGCCGCCTCCGACGTCTACAGCCCGGTCAGCGGCACCATCGTCGAGGTCAACTCGGCGCTGTCGGACAAGCCGGAAACCATCAACGAAGATGCCTACGGCGACGGCTGGATGTACGTGGTCGAACTGTCCAACGCCGATGAGCTCAACGAGCTGCTGGATCCGGACGCGTACGCCGAAGCACTGGAAGACGAAGACCACTGAGTCGTCACTTCCGGGTTCGGACACGGCCACCTTCGGGTGGCCGTTTTTGTTTTGGCGACCGTGCCTGACTCATGACGACGGGTTCGCTGCCGACCCTCCGCATGGCATCAGCGGGCAGACGAACGGCACGGAATGGCATGCGCAGTTTTGCGCAAATCCGCGTTTCCACCCCGCGTTGGCGTGTCCGGATGTGAAAACTTTTGATCCCCCGTTGCGGCGCCGTTGTGCTGGCGTTGGCGGCAGCGGTGATGCTTGTTTGCGATGCATGGATGCTGTGGCGACGAACATGCATGCTTCTGCGCAGAGTGCTTATTTCAAGTGCTTTTTGTTCAACGATTGCGTCTGCGTTGTTGCAGGCAACGTGCGTGCGCGGCGTTTCGGCGGTCGCTGCAGGCGGGCCGCAGCGACCGTGCAGGCGCCACCGCGGACGGCGCGGATGTGAAAATTTTTCGCGGGGGTTGTTGACAGTAAAAAAAACCGTGATTAGGTTTCGCCTCAGCAGACCTTGCCTGCCCAACCGAGTGCGCAGAATCAATCGTCCGATGCGAAGCAGCCCCTTCAAGACCACCGCGACCCTGATGACGGTGGACATGGCCCCGCTTCCCCCGGAGAAATGCAAGGTACCTCCCGTTCCGATGCCCGCTCCGCCGATCGAGGCGGGCATTGCCGCATCCGTAACGGCGCGCCTGACGCGCCGGCGGTCCCCGCACGCAGCATCCGCGGGTTTGATCCACCTGGGCGTTTCAACTCCCTATCACTGACGAGGAGCCATCCCATGGCAACCAAGAAAGCTGCGAAGAAAAAGCCCGCCGCCAAGAAAGCGGTGAAGAAGGTCGCTAAGAAGGCCGCTGCCAAGAAGGCAGTGAAGAAGGTCGCGAAGAAGGCGACCGCCAAGAAGGCAGTGAAGAAGGCTGCGAAGAAGGTCGCCAAGAAGACCACTGCGAAGAAGGCAGTGAAGAAGGCGGCAAAGAAGGTAGCCAAGAAGTCCACTGCCAAGAAGGCCGTCAAGAAGACCGCGAAGAAGGCCGTCAAGAAGGTAGCCAAGAAGGCCACCAAGAAGACTGCCAAGAAGACTGCCAAAAAGGCTACTGCCCGCAAGCCGGCCAAGAAGGTCGCCAAGAAGGCAGTAAAGAAGACTGCAAAGAAGGCGGTAAAGAAGACCGCCAAGAAGGCAGTGAAGAAGACCGCGAAGAAGGCCACCAAGAAGGCTGCCCCGAAGAAGGCAGCGAAGAAGGTTGCCAAGCGCAAGCCGGCCGCCCGCAAGAAGAAGGCTGCTCCGGTCGCTCTGCCGGCAACCCCGGCGCCGCTGATCTAAGTACTTCCCGATAGCCGCATCCTGAAACCCCTTCCCTGTTGCCCAGCAGGGAGGGGGTTTTTTTATGCTCGGATGTCGGTTGCGAACGCGGTCGGCAAGGGCGGAAAACGCTCCACCAGGAAGTCGAGGAAGCTGCGCAGGCGGGTTGAGCGGTAGCGGTCGTGGGCGTAGACCACGTGCATCGGCCGACCGGCCTGACCGTGCTCGGGGAACAGCTGCACCAGGCGCCCGGCGTCGACATCCGCAGCCAGCAGCAGGGTCGATTGCAGCACGATGCCCAGCCCATGCAGTGCGGCCGAACGCAGTGCTTCGCCGTTGTTGATCTGCAGCCGGCCATCGGGCGTTCGGTCGAGCTCGCCAGCGCCGGCCTGCAGCCACTGCGCGAGCGCGCTGGGTTCGAAGGACAGGCATTGATGCGAGGCGAGCGCCGGCAAGGTATCCGGGGTGCCGTGGCGTGCGAGGTAGGCCGGCGAGGCGCACATCATCAGGCGATACGGGGTGAGTGCGCGTGCCACCAGCTCGCTGCTGCCGGCCAGCGTGCCGATGCGCAGCGCTGCTTCGAAGCCTTCCTCGGTCAGGTCGACCACGCGGTCGGTCAGCGTCGCCTCGACACGGACGTCCGGGTAGCGGGCCATGTACTCGGCCAGCGCCGGCACCAGTGCATGGGTACCGAAGATTACCGGGGCGCTGATGCGCAGCGTTCCTGCGGGTGCCAGCTGCTGATGCTGGGCCTGCGCATCGGTCTCGTCCACCAGGCGCAGGATCTCCTTGCAGCGCGCGTAGTAGTCCTCGCCGAACGGCGTCATGTGCTGGCGCCGGGTGGTGCGGCTGAGCAGCTGCATGCCCAGGCGTGCTTCCAGCGCACGCAGGTGCTTGCCGGCCATCGTCGCGGAGATATCCATCGCCGTTGCTGCAGCACTGAGGCTGCCCCTGTCCACGATCAGCACGTAGACCTGCATGCTCTCCAGCAGGTTCATCTGACACCCCGGGTGTTGAATGCTGAAACCTGCGCGGAGTTTATCAATCAGTGGTGATCAAAGAGCATGCGCTGCACGGGCCGGATGTGCCGGCCATGCTCACAGGAGAACACCATGGACTTGAACCTCGAAGGACGCACCGCGCTGGTCACCGGTGCAGGCAGTGGCATCGGTGCCGGTGTCGCCAGGTTGCTGGCGGCGCAGGGTGTGCGTGTTGTGATCAGTGCACGGCGCGCGGAGCCGCTGCAGGCGCTGGCGGCGGAAATCGAAAGCGGTGGCGCGCCCGCGCCGGTCATCGTGCTCGGTGATGTCACCGATGCCGATGATGTGCGCCGCATCGCCGATGCCTCGCTGGCGGCGCTGCAGCGCGTGGACATCCTGGTCAACGCGGCTGGAGGAGGCCGGCCGACCACGGTGGATGCGGGCGACGAGGTCTGGGAGGAAGCCATGGCCTTGAACTTCTCTGCAGCACGCCGCCTGACCCAGGCACTGCTGCCGGCGATGCAGGCGCAGGGCTGGGGGCGGGTGATCAACCTCAGTGGTTCGATGGAGCCGCGCGCGGTGAACGCTGCCACGGCGGCGAAGGCCGCGTTGCATCTGTGGAGCAAAGGGCTGTCGTCGGCGCTGGCCACACAGGGCATCACGGTCAATGCAATCGCGCCGGGACGGATCAACAGCGCGCAGATCCGGGACCGCCTGCATCCCACCGAGGAAAGCCGGCGTGAGTTCATCGAACGCAACATTCCGATCGGGCGTTTTGGTGATCCGGAGGAGGTGGCGCCGCTGGTGGCCTTTCTGGCCTCGCCGCTGGCCGGGTACATCACCGGCGCGGTGATTCCGGTGGACGGCGGCATGCACTACTTCGCGCATTAGCCCGGCGTTTGTAGAGTCGAGCCATGCTCGACTGCCCTTCGCATCTGTAGAGTCGAGCCAACAAAAAGGGCGACCCGCAGGCCGCCCTTCGTACTCACCGTCGAGTCCGCCAGATCAGCGCGGCGAGGCCACGGCACGGTTGCTGGAAGCGCCCTTGCCCTTGCGCTTGTCCTGCTGCGCAGGGCTCGCGCCTTCGGCCATCAGGTTGTCGCTGCCGAAGTCGGTGTCCACGTCCAGCCAGCGCTGCGTCGGCAGGCCGAGCGCGGAATCGAGCACGGTCGGCAACAGGCCGCTGGGCAGGCCGCTTTCGCCGTTCCACATGATGGCGATGCCGAGATCGCGTTCCGGCACCAGCGCGACCAGGCCGCGATAGCCCTGCACGGCACCGGCATGGAACACCACGTCGTGGCCGGCGTAGTCGAAGGTGCGCCAGCCCAGCGCGTAACCGGCCGAGTGCAGGCGCTCGCGGCGCCAGCCCGAACGCATCTCGCCCGGGGTGTTGATCAGGCTGGAATGCAGGGTCGCCAGCAGCGGCGCCGGTAGCACGTCCGGACGGTGGCCGGTGTGGGCCAGCAGCCACTGCGCCATATCGCTGGCGCTGGCGTTGACGCCGGCAGCCGGGGCGACGCGGTAATAGGTCGGCTTCGGTGTCAGTGACACCCAGCCGTTGCGGCTGCGCACGTGCGGGCGCGCCCAGCGCGAGCTGGCCTGGATGCCGGCCAGGCCGAGGCTGGCATCGTTCATGCCCAGCGGCTTGAAGATGCGGCGCTCGACCGACTGCTCGTAGAAGCTGCCCGAGGCGGCATAGACCACGTCGCCGATCAGGCTGAAGGCCACGTTCTGGTAGGCGTAGCAGTCGCCCGGCAGGCACTTCAGGCCGGTGTTGGCCAGCTTCTGGGTCAGCGAGTAGTACTCAGCGTTGCCTTCGATGTCGCGGTCGTAGGCGTTGTAGGGCAGGCCGACACGGTGGCTGAGCACGTCGGCCACGGTCAGGCGGTCGGTCGCTTCCGGCGAGTTGAGGCGGAAGCCCGGCACATAGTCGGTGACCTTGCTGTCCCAGCGCAGGGTGCCGTCGTTGACCAGCAGGCCGGCCATGGTGCCGGCGAAGGCCTTGGACAGCGACGCCAGGCGGAACACGGTGTGGGCATCAACCGGCAGCGGGTTGTTGACGTCGGTGACGCCATAGCCGCGTGCGCTGAGCACACGGCCACCCTGCACGATCGCCACGGCCATGCCCGGCACGCGCTCGCCATAGGTCAGCTGTTGCGCCATCGATTCGATGTTGGCGACGTTGAAGCCGGCCGCTGGCAGCTGCACCTGCGGCACCAGGCCGGTACGGTAGGCCGCCGGCTGGGTGTGGGCGACAGCAGCGCCGCCAGCGGACTCGATGTTGGTCGGCATCGGCGGCAATGGCGGCGGGGTCTGCGCGGTGGTGGACAAGGCAACGGGCATCAACATGCCCAGCAAACCGGTGGCCGCCGAACGGATCGGACGACGCAGGCTGTTCTTTTTCATCGGTTGGACCCGTGCGCGACTGCTGATGGCGATTCTAGCGCCGCTTTTCCCTTGTGCACAAACAAAGCGAAGATGAATGCGCATCTCGTTGAAAAAGTTGGAATTTTGACGCCTCGAAAGCATGTATCGGAACGTGTCGCCCGGACCGGTCCGTGACACTGCGTTGCAGCCTTCGGCGTGCCCCGTGCTGGCGATGTTGCAGTGCATTGGCTAACGTACGCGCTTCACCGCCGCCGGAGCCTGCCATGCCGCTGTCCAACCGCCTTTCGCAGGCGAGGGGAGCCGCGTGAGCGCGGCCGGTTCCGGCCCGCTGCGAGGGCTGTTCACCGGGCTGCGTGAGTCGCCGGCCCTGTGGTGGTCGTTCCTGTATTTTTTCTGCCTGCTCAGCGGCTACTACGTGCTGCGCCCGGTGCGCGAGGCGATGGCCGCCTCGGCCGATCTGGAAACCGTGTTCCCGCCGATGCTGATCGCCTGGTTCGCCGGTCATGGCATTGCGCTGAAGGACTTCGTCCTGCAGTTCCTGTTCTCCTGCGTGTTCGTGATCATGCTGGTGCTGCAGCCGGTTTACGGCTGGCTGGTCAGCCGCTTCCCGCGACGGGTGTTCCTGCCGGCGGTGTATGGCTTCTTCATCGTCACCCTGCTGGGCTTCTACGCACTGTTCGATACCGGCGTGCCAGGGCGCGGCATGGCCTTCTTCCTCTGGGTGATGGTGTTCAACCTGTTTGCGGTGGCGGTGTTCTGGAGCTTCATGGCCGATGTGTTCTCCAATGCGCAGGCGCGTGCGTACTACGGCTACATCGGTGCGGCCGGTACCGTTGGCGCCTTCCTCGGCCCGCTCATCACCAGCGTGCTGGTGCAGCGTGTGGGCATTGCCAACCTGATGCTGGTTTCGGCCGGGTTCCTGCTTGTGTGCCTGTTCTGCATCTGGCGGCTGCGGCACTGGGCGGTGCTGCGCGAACGCGAACAGCAGCTGGTGTCGGGCGAGAAGCCGATGGGCGGCAGCGTGCTCGATGGCCTGAAGCTGATCGTGCGCGAGCCGCTGCTGCGCTGGCTCGCGGTGATGGTGGTGTTCGGCGTGGGCGTGGGCACGTTGTTGTACAACCAGCAGGCCAGCATCGTGCGCGCGGCCTTCAGTGACCCGGCAGCGAGCACGGCGTTTTTCTCGCGCATCGACCTGGCGGTGAACGCACTGGCCCTGTTGATGCAGCTCGGCCTGACCCGCTGGCTGCTGTCACGTCACGGTATCGCCCCGGCGCTGCTGATCCCGGGCTTTGCGATCCTGATCGGTTTCTCGGTACTGGCCGCCTCGCCGATGCCGCTGATGGTGGCAGTGGTGCAGGTGATGACCCGTGCCAGCGAATTCGCGCTGGCCAAGCCTGCCCGCGAGACCATCTACACCCGTGTGGACCGCCAGTGGCGCTACAAGGCCGGCGCGGCCATCGACACTGTGGTCTACCGCGGAGCGGACCTGAGCTTCACCTGGGTGCACAAGGGGCTGTCGCTGCTGGGTTCCCATGTGGTGTTCATCGGTGGCGTGTTGGTTGCCGCGTGCATGACCGCCGCCGCATTCGGCGTGCTGCGCGAAGAAAAGAAGCTGCCGCGCGACCGCTGAGACGCGCGGGGTCGGATCCCTCTCCCACGGAGAGGGCTCTGACCCCATCACCCCATCCATCTATCCAAGGAACCGCCCATGTACTGGATCGCACTTGCCCTGACCCTGCTGGTCGCATTGCTGCACGCCTATTTCCTGGTGCTGGAGATGTTCCTGTGGACCCGTCCGCTGGGCCTGAAGACGTTCCGCAATACGCCGGAGAAGGCGCAGGCCACGCGTGTGCTGGCGGCCAACCAGGGCCTGTACAACGGCTTCCTGGCGGCGGGCATCGTGGTGGGGCTGGTGATCGATCAGCCGGTGCTGGTGACGTTCTCGCTGGCCTGCGTGGTGGTGGCGGGGTGCTATGGCGCGTACAGCGTGAGCCGTCGCATTTTCATGATCCAGGCCGTACCGGCGATTCTGGCGTTGGTGTTTCGCGCGCTGGCGTGAGTTTCCAGCCAACGGCGCAGCCCCTCGTGGGGTGGTCGCGTAGAGCTGTTCATGTGATTGGTGGGGCGGGTGGGCCGTGCAGGGGACGCTGCAAGTCCCCCTCCGGGGCCCGGCCCAGCCGCTGGCGGCTGTGCGTTCAGGCGCTTGCGAAGCAGTGCTTCGCAAGCAAAGCGCCTTCACCCATGTAAGCTCGATGGCGCCATCCATGGCGCCAACGCCCCTGCACGGCCCACCCGCCCCACCCCTGACAGTTTCCGTGCGCGGCCAGCCCACGGAGAAGAAAAAGAAGATCAAGAGCAACAGCGGGTCGCTGCGCTCGTGGGTTCTGCGCGCATGAAAAAAGCGGCCGGTGGGCCGCTTTTGCTTTTGCTCTTCTTTTTCTCTTCCGTGGGTGGACGCTGCAGAGATCTGTCAGAGGCTGGGGGCGGTGGGTTCGCGGGGGTGTCCGCGGCATGGATGCCGCGGCCAAGCCCCCATGGACGGGTTCACGGCGTCCCCCGCGAACCCACCGCCCCCAGCCAAACCAAAGCTTTCCGCGACCAACCGTCCACCCACGAGGGGCTGCGCCGTTCGCGGGAACACTACTTCGCCGGCGACAGCCACATGTCGATCACCGCGCTGAACACCTCGGTGCCCGCACGGTCGCGCACGCTCACCGTCACCGGCAGCGCATAGCCCTCGGCCGCGACGACAATCGGCTGCGCCGGCAACGCCAGCGCCCGCAGCGTGCCACGCGCCTTCGCCAGGTACTGCACCTGCATGCCCTTCGGGATCCAGCGCATGCCCTTCGGCAGCGAGGCATCGACCATCAACCCGGCGGTCAGCTCGGCCAGGTTGCACATCGCGATCGCGTGCACCGTGCCGATGTGGTTGCGCACCTTGCGGCGGTCGGCCAGCGTGCCTTCGCAGCGGCCGTGCTCCAGACGGGTTATGCGTGGCGCAATGCTGGCGAAGTAGGGTGCCTTGAAGCACACCGCGCGGGAGAACAGCCAGTTGCCGGCAGGCCAGCGCTGAAGACGCTGGTAGAGGGACAGCAGGGGCGTGGACATGGTTGGAATTCCGGTCGGCAGATGAAACAACGGCGGGCCGAAGCCCGCCGTCGAAGGCAACACATGTCGCGGGCGATCAGGCTGCCTGCGAGTGCGGGTCCTTGTGCTGGCGGTCGTAGTAGCTGGCCGCGCGCAGTTCGTGGGTGTCGAAATCGTCCACGGTGATGGTGTCCAGGGTCAGCGTGCGCAGTTCTTCCAGCAGGCTGCGCTCGTCCTGGGTGATCACGCCCTCGGCCACGGCTTCGTCCAGCTGGCTGTTGAAGTCCAGCGCTTCGATGCCCTTGCTCTTCAGCGCCTTCAGGAACTTGCGCTCCACCGGCTCGGCCATGATCGCCTTGCTCAGGTAGCTGTTGATGCGGCCACCCGGGTTGTTCTCGCAGGGGGTCAGGAACACCCCGCTGGCCAGACGGTCACGCGCTTCGTTCGGAGCCATCAGCAGGGCGGCCACGCGGCGGCTCAGGCGATCGCCCGGTGCCTCGGCGCGACGGCCCAGCGGGAAGATCAGTGCCCACATCAGCCAGCCGATCGGTCGGATCGGGAAGTTGCGCAGGGCCGCCGACAGCGATTCCTCGATCTTGTGCACGCTGTCATGGAAGGCCCAGGCCAGCAGCGGCTGGTCGGCCTGCGGTGCGCCTTCGTCGTGGTAGCGCTTGAGCATGGCGCTGGTCATGTAGACATGGCTCAGCACGTCGCCCAGGCGGCCGGACAGCGACTCCTTGAACTTCAGCTTGCCGCCGAGGGTCATCATCGAGATGTCAGCCATCAGCGCCAGGTTGGCCGAGTAGCGGTCCAGCTTGCGGAAGTAGCGGCGGGTGTAGGCATCGCCCGGGGCAGCGCCGAAGCGCGCGCCGGTCAGGCCGAACCAGAACGAACGCACGGCATTGGAGATGCCGAAGCGGATGTGGCCGAACAGGCTGCGGTCGAAGTCCTGCAGGCCGGCACGGATGTCCGGATCCTGCGCGGCCTTCATTTCCTTCAGCACCCACGGGTGGCAGAGGATCGCACCCTGGCCGAAGATCAGCAGGCTGCGGGTCATGATGTTGGCGCCTTCCACGGTGATCGCGATCGGCGCGGCCTGCCAGCTGCGCCCGGCGAAGTTGCGCGGGCCGAGGATGATGCCCTTGCCGCCGATCACGTCCATCATGTCCGAGATCACTTCACGGCTCATGTTGGTGCAGTGGTACTTGGCAATGGCGGACGGCACCGACGGCACGTCGCCGCGGTCCACCGCAGCTGCGGTGGCCTGCGACAGCGCACTGATCTTGTACGCCTTGCCGCCAATGCGGGCCAGTGCTTCTTCCACGCCCTCGAAGCGGCCGACCGACAGGCCGAACTGCTTGCGGATGCGCGCATAGGCGCCGGTCACGGCGGCACCGGCCTTGGCACCGCCACTGGCGGTGGACGGCAGGGTGATCGAGCGACCCACGGCCAGGCACTCGTTGAGCATGTTCCAGCCCTTGCCGGCCATGGCAGCGCCACCGATCAGCTGGGTCAGCGGAATGAACACGTCCTTGCCGCGGATCGGGCCGTTCTGGAAGGTCGAGTTCAGCGGGAAGTGGCGGCGACCGATTTCAACGCCGGCGGTATCACGCGGCAACAGGCCCAGGGTGATGCCGATGTCGCGGGTTTCACCGATCAGGCCATCCGGGTCGTACATGCGGAAGGCCAGGCCGATCAGCGACGCGACCGGGGCCAGGGTGATGTAACGCTTGTCGAAGGTCAGCTTGACGCCGAGCACCTGCTCGCCGTTCCACTCGCCCTTGCAGACGATGCCGTAGTCCGGAATGGAGGTGGCGTCGGAGCCGGCGAACGGGCCGGTCAGGCCGAAGCAGGGCACTTCGCGGCCATCGGCCAGGCGCGGCAGGTACTGGTCCTTCTGCTCCTGGGTGCCGTAATGCACCAGCAGTTCGCCCGGGCCCAGCGAGTTCGGCACGCCGACGGTGGAGCTGACCACCGAGGACACCGAGGCCAGCTTCTGGATCACCTTGTGGTGGGCCAGCGCGGAGAAGCCGAGGCCGCCGTATTCCTTCGGAATGATCATGCCGAAGAACTTGTTCTTCTTGATGAAGGCCCACAGTTCCGGCGGCAGGTCGGCATGGACGTGGGTGATTTCCCAGTCGTTGACCATCTTGCACAGCTCTTCGACCGGGCCATCGAGGAAGGCCTGCTCTTCCGCGGTCAGCTGCGGCTTGGGGTAGTTCAGCAGGATGTTCCAGTCCGGGTCACCGGTGAACAGCTCGCCTTCGAAACCGACCGAGCCGGTTTCCAGCGCGATGCGCTCGGTCTGCGACAGCGGCGGCAGCACCTTGCGGAACACCTTCATCATCGGGCCGGTCAGCAGCGGCTTGCGGATGAACGGCAGCAGCAGCGGCACGGCGATCACCGCCAGCACGGCGGCGGCAACGATCGTGGCGGTCTGGTTGACGTAGGGCACGAACCAGCAGGCGACCAGCAGGGCCACGCTGATCAGCGTCCAGGTAACCAGCCGCATGCGGTGGTAGGCGACGAACGCGCCTGCCAGCAGCAGGGCGAGGAAGGGAAGAACGATGCTCATGAGCGTGCTCCGGTGACGTGCTCGTTTGTGGCGGACGAAGCCGCAGCATCCGCTGCGGGCAACACGTCCAGATAGTCCAACACAGTAGCGGTAAAGGCGTTGTTGTCGTCGCCGGCAACCATATGCGTGGCCTGCGGCAGCTGTACATGGCGCGCGTGCGGCGCCAACGCCAGGAATTCGGCCACGGTCTGTGGCGTGACCAGATCGCTGCGACCGCCGCTGACCAGCAGCAACGGGCACTTCACCTGGCGCGCGGCTTCAGCCAGCGCGTCCTGGTGCTGCTCGCTGTCGCGGGCCAGTTCGGCCACCAGGCGCGGGTCCCAGTGCCAGCGCCAGCGGCCGTGGTCGTCCTCGCGCAGCAGGGCGCGCAGCGACTGTTCGGATTTGCGCGGGCGGTGCGGCATGTAGGCCGAGATCACGTCGGCGGCCTGGGCCAGCGACGCGAAGCCATCGGGGTGAGCGGTCATGAAGGCCAGGATGCGTTCGACCCCTGCGGTATCCCAGCGCGGAGTGATGTCGACCAGCACCATCGCCGAGAACAGGCCCGGCCAGCGCGATTCGGCGAGCAGGCCGAACAGGCCGCCCATCGATGCTGCAACCAGCACCGGTGGGCGCGGTTGCTCGCCGGCCAGCACGATCAGGTCATCGGCGAACTGTTCGCCGTGATAGGGCAGGTCGGCGGCATTCCAGTCCGAATCGCCATGGCCGCGGGCATCGTAGGCCAGGGTCTGCAGGCCAGCTGCAGACAGTGCGCCGGCGGTCGCATTCCAGGCATGCCGGGTCTGGCCGAAGCCATGTGCGAACAGCACACGGCCTCGACGGCCGTGGTCACTGGCGGTGGCGGCCAGACGGGTGCCATGGGCCGCTTCCAGGCGCAGGTCATGGAACGCAGCGGGAGTCGGGGACGTAACCATACTTGCTAGTATGGATTGCTTCGGAAGGAAGTCAATACTGCATCGTATGGTGCGATGCAGAAGGCCATCCGGACTGCTCTGCGACGGATTCGGCCGCATTCGCGTACTGCAACGAACCCCGGCGTATGGTTAAATCAGCCCATGAATCAACCTGACGCTTCCGCCGGCGAACCGCGCGCCGGCCGCAACAGCCGCCTGAGTGCCGAAGACTGGGCCCAGGCGGCCCTCGATCTGATTGCTGAACAAGGCGTGGGTGCCGTCGCGGTGGAACCGTTGGCGCGGCGCCTGGGCGTGACCAAGGGCAGTTTCTACTGGCATTTCCCCTCGCGTGATGCGTTGCTGCAGGCCGCGCTGGAGCGTTGGGAGCTGTTCGAACAGGAACAGGTGTTCGGTAGTCTCGAAGACGTGCCCGATCCCCGGGTGCGCCTGCGCCAGCTGTTCCAGATGGTCGCCCATGAGGTGCAGCCGCACATCATCTACAGCGAACTGCTGAAGGCGCTGGACCACCCGATGGTGCGTCCGGTGATCGACCGCGTCTCGCAGCGCCGCCTGGATTACCTGATCGCCTCGTTCCGCCAGGCCGGGCTCAGCTCGACCGATGCACGCCATCGCGCGCGCCTGGCCTACGCGGCCTATGTCGGCTTCCTGCAGCTGTCGCTGCAGCTGCAGCAGCCCAAGCAGGCGCGCGAGGATTTCGAGGCTTACGTCGAGCATCTGATCGACACGCTCATCCCCAGCTGAATGGGGAAGGGGGCGTCCTGCTGAGGCTGGAAGCGTCAAGCAGGACGGCCTCAATGCGCCAACGTATGTCGCAGTGAGACCGATTTCACGCGATTTGGGCGTTTTCTTAACGACTCTTTAATTCCAGATCAAGTGTGGCTACTATCGGGTCACCAGTCGTTTTTGTGCCTCCTTTTCTGGCACGCCGGCTGGACTCAGCACACAACCCAAGATCCATGGAGAGAGAGCCCATGAAGTTGAACAGCAACAAGCTGCGCGATGCTGTGTGCGTTGCGTTGGCGGCCAGCGCCGCATCCGTGGCCGGCACCGGCACGGCCCTCGCCCAGCAAGCGACCAATCTGGACCGCATCGAAGTCACCGGTTCGCGCATCCGTACCGTCGACGTCGAAACCGCCCAGCCCGTCCTGACCCTCAACCGCGCGGATATCGAGAAGCAGGGCTTCTCGTCGGTCGCCGACATCCTGCAGAACATCAGCGCCGTCGGTTCGCCGCCGATCAGCCGTGCCCAGCCGCTGTCCTCGGGCGAAGCCGTGGGCGGTACCTACATCAGCCTGCGTGATCTCGGTGCCACCCGTACCCTGGTGCTGCTCAACGGCAAGCGCCTGGGCATCACCACCGGTGGCCTGCAGGACATCTCGACCGTGCCGGTGTCGGCCATCGAGCGCATTGAAGTGCTGAAGGATGGCGCTTCGTCGATCTACGGTTCCGATGCTATCGCCGGCGTCATCAACATCATCACCCGTACCAACTTCGAAGGCGCCACCGGCAGCGTCTACTACGGCCAGTACAGTGAGGGCGACGGTGCCACCCGCACCATGGACTTCACCATGGGCGTGAAGGGTGAGCGCGGTTCGCTGACCATCGGTGCCGAGTACGCCAAGGAAGACAAGGTGCGGGCGGCGGATCGTCCGTACGGTGCCTTCCCGCGCAGCGCCAACCACCCGGACTTCGGCTGGACCACCGTCGGTGAATTCGGTGGCTTCGTCAGCCGTCCGGCCGATGGCCTGCCGGGCGTCACCTATCCGGCTGCCAGTGCGGGCAATCCCAACCGCGAAGTGCGCGTGATCCTGCGTGAGGGTGGCAACCCGAACAACAAGGCCGACTACGTCGCGCAGAACGTCAACAGCTTGGTCACCAAGGACAAGACCAATACCAACCTGCAGACCGACCTGCGTACCCCGCAGGAACGCCGCGCGGTGTTCGTCGATGGTATCTATGACCTGACCGACAATGTGCGCCTGCGCACCAACATGCTGTACAGCTACCGCGATTCGAACCGTCAGATCGCCGGCTACCCGTACCAGGCGCTGGCCTTCACTTCGCCGATGTCGGCCACCAGCGCGTTCAACCCGCTGGGCACCGAAATCAGCAACTGGTGGCGTCGTACCCTGGAAGTGCCGCGCAACACCCGCGCCGAACTGACCACGTTCCGCTTCAGTGGTGGCCTGGAAGGCAGCTTCGAGTTCGCTGACCGTCTGTTCGACTGGGATGTCGGCTACCTGTACAACAACAACAAGCTGGTCCAGACCAGCACCGGTGACCTCAACCTGACCGCGCTGCGTGCGGCGGTGGGCCCGTCCTTCATCAACAGCAGCGGCGTGGCGCAGTGCGGTACCGCCGCCAGTCCGATTCCGCTGAACCAGTGCGTGCCGTACAACCCGTTCCTGCGTGCCGGCATTCCGAGCAACGGTGCCAATGGCGCATTGACCGGCAATGATGCGCTGCAGAAGCTGCTGTTCCCAGCGGCTCACTCCACCGCCGAGACCACCACCAAGGTCGTGACCGCCAACCTGGCCGGCAGCCTGTTCACCCTGCCTGCGGGCGATCTGGGCTTCGCCGTCGGTATCGAACACCGCAAGGAAACGGGCAGCTTCAGCCCGGATGCGCTGGTGCAGTCGGGCAACACTTCCGGCCTGGCCAACTTCCCGACCGGTGGTGGCTACAAGGTTGACGAAGTCTATGCCGAGTTCAACATCCCGATCCTGGCCGACCTGCCGGGCGCCCGCGAGCTGAGCCTCAACGCGGCCACCCGTCATTCGGACTACGACACCTTCGGCACCACGCTGAACAGCAAGTTCGGCTTCAAGTGGAAGCCGGTCGATTCAGTGCTGATCCGCGGTACCTGGGCCGAGGGCTTCCGTGCCCCGACCATCGCCGACCTGTACAGCGGTGGTTCGCAGTCGTTCGACTTCTACACCGATCCGTGCGATTCGGTCTATGGCGCTTCGCGTACCAATGCTGCGGTGCGTGCCCGTTGCGCCGCCGCACTGCCGGCTGGTGTCAATGCCGCGACCTTCCGCCAGCAGCAGCAGGGCTTCACCCCGACCACCGCTGCATCGTCGCAGACGCCGCTGGCCTTCGTTTCGGGTTCGAACGACCAGCTGACTCCGGAAACCTCGACGTCCAAGACCCTGGGCGTGGTGTGGAGCCCGGGCTTCATCCAGAACTTCAACATGTCGCTGGACTGGTGGGAAATCCGTGTCGAGAACACCATCATCGCCGACACGGCCAACCTGATCCTCAACGATTGCTACCTCAACGACATCGCGTCGCGCTGCTCGGCCTTCACGCGCGACCCGGTGACCGGCATCGTCAACAACCTCAACCGCACCGGCATCAACGCCGGCTACCGCGAGGTGGAAGGCTTCGATCTGGACGTCAGCTACCGCCTGCCGACCGATCGCTTCGGTAACTTCAGCGCGCAGTGGACCAGCACCTACACCTCGCGTGATGACCTGGTCACCACCAAGAACCCGGTCACCCACCCGAACCCCCGCACCGGCGTGGGCTGGGCGGGCGGCGCGTTCCGCGTGCGTTCGAACCTGAACCTGGGTTGGGAAATGGGTGACTTCGGCGCCAGCTGGACCGTCCGTTACTTCTCGGGCATGAAGGAGTCGTGCCTGAGTGCTGTGACGTTCCCGGAAGAGTGCAACCTGCCGAACTACGCCTCGCCGAACAACCAGGGCGTGGCCGTGGGCAGCGCGACCAACCAGCGTGGCGCAACGGTGTTCAACGACGTCCAGCTGCGCTGGAGCGCGCCGTGGAACGCGACCGTGGCGGTGGGTGCCAACAACGTGTTCGGCCGCGTGGGCCCGACCATGTACAGCCAGCCGAACGCCAACGTCTCCTACTACGGTGGCTTCGACATCGGTCGCTTCCTGTACATGAAGTACACGCAGCGCTTCTGATTGCAGCGTAATCCGTACGTGTGACATGGCCGCGCCCCGAAAGGGGCGTGGCCTTTTTCATGGGGTGGGTTCGCCGGCCGGCACCGGGCGGAACGGCCCAGTGCACGTCGCCATGCACGCAGCCGCAGGCAGGTGACGTTGTGTCACCAGGGAGGTAGAAGAGAAGAGCATCGCAGCGTTGACGCTGCGATCAGGCAGGGGGCTTACAGGTCCTGCTCGTAGCGCACGTACGGCACGGTGCCGTCGTCGTTGCTCTCGTTGCGGGGCGAGAACGGGTTCTTGCCGCGGCTGATCACATTCTCGGCGCCGACGGTGAGCTGGCCGGACCACGGGGTGCGCCAGGTCAGGCCGATACCCAGGCCTTCCCACTTGCCTGGCTTGCCGGGTACGTCAATGACGCGGCCGATGATGCTGCCGGTGAAGTTGCCATAGCCGGCACCGATGCTCAGGCTTTTGCTGTCCCAGCGATCGACGATGGCCGGTGAGGCATCGGCCAGTGGCACCAGCCGCGCCTTGGCGTAGGTGCCGGCGATGGAGACGAAACCTTCGCGGCCGATGTTCTTCTGCGCGAATACGGTCAGGTCGTTCTGCTCGGCACGCAACGAAGGTGTCTTGTTCGGCCCGGACAACCAGGCCGGCAGGGTTTCACGGCCGGTACCGGCGGTGATGCCCAGGCGGCTGTTGCCACGGTTCAGCGCAGCGGTGCCGGTGAAGCGGCGGCTGTTGAGGTCATCGTCATCGCCGAGGCTGGCTAGCATGCAATGGCTGGCCAGTCCGCTCATGCTGGTCCCGCTGCTGTTGCAGAGCAGGCCCAGCGAGTCGCCGGACGACAGCCCGAAGGCTGCATCCAGCGAGTTGCGGCCGAAGTGCCAGCGCGCGCCGGCCGCCTGTTCGCCGGTCGGTTCCAGATACAGCAGGGCCTCGACCTTGCCGCTGCCCTTGTTCCACACCGGCAGCACGGTGCGGGTGTCCTTGCTCTGCGCGTGCACGCCCGTGATCGCGCCAAGGGCGATCAGCAGGGCCAGCGGTAGACGCAGGAAGGTACGCATCGGACCAGTTCAGACAGGGACGGACAACGGAAGTTCCCGCGGATACGGGAACTTGATCCTAGGGTGTTTATGAATTCTTAACAAGCCTTGATCCCCCCAGATGCAAGACATGCCGTTTACTGAAGCCGTTCAGGCGCCGGCACAGTCCCCTCGGCACCGTGGAACAGTATGCCGAACTCCGTCAACGGAAAGTGATACTCCCGCCCGCAGAATTCGCAACGGACCTCGACCGCGCCACTGGCTTCGGCGGCAGCACGGGCCTCGTCCTCGCCCAGCGACTGCAGCATCGAGGCCACCCGATCACGGGAGCAGGAACAGGCGAAGGACAGCGGCTTTTCGCCCAGCAGCGCCGGCTGCTCCTCGTGGAACAGCCGGTGCAGCAGCTGCTCGGCCGGGGTGGCCAGCAGTTCGGCCTTGCCCAGGGTCTCGAACAGCGCGCTGGCGCGTGCCCAGCCATCCTCGTCGCCCTCGTCGCCGGGCAGCTTCTGCAGCAGCAGGCCGGCGGCGCCGTCGCGGTCGGCGACCAGCAGCAGGCGGGTTGGCAGCTGCTCGGATTGGCGGAAGTAGTCCTCGAAGGCCTCGTCCAGTTCCGGCGCGGTCAGCCCGACCAGGCTCTGGTAGCGCTGCGGCTCGCGCGGGTCCAGCCCCGGGTTCTCGATGGTGATGGCGAGCAGGGCATCGTCGCCGAGATTGGACAGGTCGCGCGGTGCATCGGCGCCTTCACTGAGCTGGGCAATGCCGCGCAGGGTGCCGGCCGCGGTGCATTCGGCGAACAGGGTGCGCAGTGCAGTGCTGCTGCGCAGCTGGATCGACAGGCGGCCATCGATCTTGGTGTGGCCGGTGAACAGTGCCGAGGCCACGCAGGCTTCACCGAGCAGCTCAGCGGCAGTATCCGGGTACTGGGCGTGGGACAGGATCTCCTGCCAGGTCGCCTGCAGGCGCACATGGACGCCGCGGACACCAGCGTCGGGGAGCAGGAAGCGGATCAGGGAATCGGGGTTGGCGGTCATCGGCTCACATCGCGCGTAAACAGGGGCGGTTGCCGGATAATGTGCCGACAACCAGACAGAAGAAGGATGCACCAGTAATGGGGGCAGCGGGAGAGCAGCACAAGGTAGAGGCGGTTGAGGCTCCGCCACGCCGTCGTCGCTGGCACTGGAAGCGCCTGCTGTGGCTGCCCGTGCTGCTGGCCGCCTTCAGCTGCCTGCAGGTGCTGGTGTTGCGCTTCATCGACCCGCCGCTGTCCACGGTCATGCTGTGGCGCTATGGCGAGGCGCTGGGCGAGGGTGACTGGTCCTATCGCCTGCACTACCAATGGCGGGATATGGAGCAGATGGCGCCGAGCCTGCCGATTTCGCTGGTGGCGGCCGAGGACCAGCGCTTCCCCGAGCACAGTGGCTTCGATCTGCAGGCCATCGAGAAGGCCCGCGACCACAATGCCAAGGGCGGACGCCTGCGGGGGGCCAGCACGATCAGCCAGCAGGTGGCCAAGAACCTGTTCCTCTGGCAGGGCCGCAGCTGGATCCGCAAGGGCCTGGAGGTCTGGTACACGGTGCTGATCGAGGCGCTGTGGCCGAAGGAGCGGATCCTGGAGATGTACGCCAACATCGCCGAGTTCGGTGATGGTGTGTACGGCGCGCAGGCGGCGGCGAAGAAATTCTGGGGCAAGGATGCGGCGCGGCTGAGCCCGGCCGAGAGTGCGCGGTTGGCGGCGGTGCTGCCGGCACCGCGGCGCTACAACGCAGCGGCGCCGGGGCCGTATGTGCAGCGGCGCGCGGCGTGGATCCAGCGCCAGGCGC
Source organism: Stenotrophomonas sp. 1L-E-5-B-C3 (assembly GCF_057292075.1). Taxonomy (NCBI): domain Bacteria; kingdom Pseudomonadati; phylum Pseudomonadota; class Gammaproteobacteria; order Lysobacterales; family Lysobacteraceae; genus Stenotrophomonas; species Stenotrophomonas sp. 1L-E-5-B-C3. Next base: position 102,247 of record NZ_JBXAWS010000010.1, on the reverse strand, counting down.
GGCAGCTGGGTGGGGCGGCGTACCTGTCGGAGGAGTGAGGCCCAGGCGGCCCGGTCGGCAGGCCGTGCGCCTGCCGGCGACGTACAATCCGGGCATGACCCGCGAACGGCTTACTTTCGTCATCGCTGCCTACAACGAGGCCCTGGCACTGCCGCTGCTGCATCCGCGGTTGTGCGCCGTGCTCGACGGCATGCCTGACATCGAGGGCCACATCCTCTATGTGGACGATGGCAGCCATGACGGCACTTGGGAGGTGATTGCCGGCCTGGCCCAGTCCGATGTACGGGTCTCCGCCCTGAAGCTGTCGCGTAACTTCGGCAAGGAAGCAGCGCTGACCGCCGGCCTGGATCTGGTGCGCGACGGCGCGGCGATGATCCTTGACGCCGATGGCCAGGACCCGCCGGAACTGGTGCCGGAGTTTGTCGCGCGTTGGCGCGAAGGCCATGACAACGTCTACGGCACGCGCATGGCCCGCGATGGCGAGGCATGGGTCAAGCGCGCTACTGCCGCGATGTTCTACCGGGTGATCGGGCGCCTGTCGCGCACACCGATCCCCGCCGATACCGGCGATTTCCGCCTGCTCTCGGCGCGCGCGTTGAGTGCACTGCGCGAAATGCGTGAGCGCCACCGCTTCATGAAGGGCCTTTTCAGCTGGGTCGGATTCAAGCGGATCGCGGTGCCCTATCACCGCCATGCGCGCGTGGCCGGATCCAGCAAGTTCAGTCTGTGGCGGCTGTGGAATTTCGCCCTGGAGGGCATCACCGGGTTCTCGACCGTCCCGCTGCGCGCGGCGACCTACATGGGCCTGGCGACGGCGGCGGTGGCCTTCGTGTTCGGTGTCTGGGTGATCGCCAAGGCGGCCCTGTACGGCGACCGGGTTGCCGGCTGGCCGACGATGATGGCGGTGATCCTGTTCCTGGGCGGCGTGCAGCTGATCGCACTTGGCTTGATCGGTGAGTACCTGGGCCGGCTGTACGAGGAGTCCAAGCAGCGGCCGTTGTACCTGGTTGACGCGTGGCTAGCATCCGCCGTGGCAGACTCGGCCCTGCAACCCACCCTTGGAGGGCAGGCGGATGACCACGGTACGGCAACTGTTGGACGGCAAGTCTCCTGAAGTACATGCGGTCGCGCCGGATGCGGCGGTGATCGACGCGATCCGGTTGATGGCGGAAAAGGGCATTGGTGCGGTGCTGGTGATGGACGGGCCGCGGCTGGTCGGCATCCTGTCCGAGCGCGATTACGCGCGCAAGATCGTGCTGCGCGATCGTTCGTCGCGCGATACGGCAGTGGCGGAGATCATGACGGCGCAGGTGGTGACGGTGTCGCCGGGCGAGCAGGTGGAACACTGCCTGCAGCTGGTGACCGACTACCGCATCCGCCACCTGCCGGTGGTGGAGGGCGCACAGGTGCTGGGAGTGATCTCCATCGGCGACCTGGTGAAGTCGGTGATCGATGCGCAGCGCAGGGAGCTGGATCAACTGCAGCAGTACATTGTGGCGGGGTGAGGTGTTCGCTGGCGGGCCTGCGGCCCGCCGGCCCGCTTTTCGAAGCTCAAAGCCAAAGCCAAAGCAGCGCCTTCCTGATACGTCGGGGAGGCGGAGGGCATGGCCGTGCAGGACACGCCGTAAACCCCTCCCTGGGGGCTCGATGGCGCCATCCATGGCGCCAACGGTCCTGCACGGCCATGCCCTCCGCCCCTGGACACGTTCCTGCGAGCGCGGTGCATACATGCGCGGTGGCTCGCCTTTGGTAGCTGCCAACCTTGGTTGGCAACAGCTTTTGACTTTGCTTTTTCTTTTGACTTTGAATTTCCGCTCTCGTTCCGCGCGCTGGAAACTGTCCGGAGCCGGAGCAAGGCGGCAGGCAGGACCGTGAGGCGCATGGATGCGCCGACCGAGCCTACAGGGACGTATTTACGGCGTGTCCTGCCTGTCGCCTTGCTCCGGCTCTACGCGCGGAAAAACGAGGCGCCGCGAACAACGCTTCTACTTCGCATACTGCCCCCCGCAGTCGGCATCCTTCCCCGGCCCCAGTTCGATGGTCGCCAGCAACGCCGCCGGTGGGGCGATGCTGCCCAGTGCCAAGGCCACGGCTCCCCGGATGCCCAACGCCTTGAAGTCCGGGCGGAATGACGGGTCCTTGAACGTGCCGGAGATGTGCAGCGGCGAGCGGAGTACCAGGATGCTCTTGTCCTTCGGGCGCGGCTTCAGGAGCAGGTCCAGGCTCTCGTCGCGCAGGCTGACTGTGCCTTCGCCGATGAGGATCGTATCGGTGGTGTCCACCGCCAGCGCCTCGCTGGTCATCAGGCCGTCGCGCACGCCGAAGTCGGCGAAGGCGCAGCGCAGGGGGATCTGCTTGTCGCCGGTCACCAGGAATTTCAACGATTCGGTGATGTCCAGGCCGGCCAGTTCCATCACCAGGTTGCCGACATGGCCGCGACCCATCGCCAGGCCGACCTGGCCACTGCTGCTGCCGAGCATTGCGGCGATCGAGTTGCCGTGGCCGCTCAGGTCCACATTACCGCCGATGCCGCCCTTGGCCTGCTCGGCCAGCTTGGCATCCGGGAACAGTTGGCCCAGCTGTACACCGCGCACGCTGGCCTTCAGTGCGGTGGCGATCTGCGGCTGGCGTGCGTCCATGCGGATGGTGCTGCGGATATCGCCGCCGGCCACGCCGAAGTTCAGCGGGTCCAGCCGCAGCACGCCATCATCCAGCAACAGGTGCGCATCCATGTCATCCAGCGGCAGTGACGGCGCATTGATGCGGTGGGCCTTCCAGCGCACGTCGGCATCCATTGCGCGCAGCTTGCCCAGGTTGTACGGGGTATCCGGCAGCACCCGCGCGCTGGCCGCAACGCGTGCGGCCTCGGCCTTCTGCTGCGCGTTCGCGGTTTCGCCGCCGCCGGTCTTCGGTGGCGCACCGACGAAGCCGGCCAGGTCGTCGAAGTCCAGGCGCTTGGATTCCAGTGTGGCGGTCAGCCGCGGCCGTGCGCCGCCCACCTCGAACTGCAGGTTGCCGCCGAGGTCGCTGTCGCCGACCTTGCCGGTGAACTGCTCATAGCGCCAGACGTTGTGGTCGCGCTTGAGACGGCCGTCCAGGGCATAGGGGGGCGACGGTGGGATGGCGATACCCAGCAGCGGATAGAGATCGGCAAGATCCTGGCCGCTGAGCGCGAACTGCAGGTCGAACATGCGCAGCTGGAAGGGATTGGTCAGCGTACCGGTGGCCACCGCATGGGTGGCGCCGGCGCGGCCATCGAGGTGGATGCGGAACGGATGATCACTGTCGGTCAGCTGCAGTGGAGATTCGGTGCCGCCGCGCAGGGTGAACGGGTTGCCCCGCCAGCGACCCTTGCCCTGTACCAGCAGCGGTGGTGCGGCGTCGGCCTGCTTCGGCTGGCCGCTGCGCACATCCACACGGATGTCGGTGCGGCCCAGAGCGTCGAGGAACTGCAGGCGCCCGTCATCGATGCGCAGGCGCTTGAGCTGCGGGCTGGTCCCGCCGGAGCGGTCCCCGAGGAAATCCCAGTTGCCTGGTTCATCCTTGCGCGGCGCAGTTTCCAGCAGCACGTCCGGCCGGGTCAGGCGCACCTCGGGCAGTTGCACGCTGCCGCGCAGCAGGGGCCACACCCGCACATCGATCTCGATGCGGTCGGCCGTGGCCATCTCCGGCTGCTTCGACCAGCTTGCATTGGCGAAGGTGATCGCATCGGCGCGGACCGTGCTGGTGCGGCCAAGGTCGACATCCAGATGGCCGATGTGCAGCGCACGGCCGGTGCGCGCCTGCACGGCGCGCTCGACCGGGCCCTTGAACCAGTTCCAGTCCCACAGCGCGATCAGCAGCAGGATCGCGGCCAGCAGGAAGACCAGCACGGCCAACCCGCGCTGGCCGCGCGGGCCTGGGCGACGGAAACGCCAGCGGGATGCGCGTGGCGCGGCAGGGGAGGGGGCAGCATTCACGCTGCCATGGTTGCCCCTTGATCGTGGAGGGGGCGCGAAGCGTCCATGTGCGTGGTGTGCACAAGCCGCGCGTGCGCGCTTACAGCACCTGCATGGTGACTGCGACGAAGTGGCAGACGCTGCCGCCGATCACGAACAGGTGCCAGATCGCATGCGAATAGGGGATCGATTCACGGTGATAGAAATACGTGCCCAGCGTGTACGACAGGCCGCCGCCGAACAGCCAGGCCAGGGTGCCGCCGTCGATCGAAGCCCACATCGGCTTGATCGCCACCACTACCAACCAGCCCATGGCGATGTAGATCACGGTTGAGAGCACCTTGAAGCGGCCGGTGTAGAACAGCTTGAACACCACGCCGCCCAGCGCCAGCGCCCAGATCGCGGTGAACAGGCCCCAGCCCCAGGGGCCGCGCAGGCCGATCAGGGTGAATGGCGTATAGGTGCCGGCGATCAACACGTAGATCGCGCAATGGTCGAAGACCTTCAGGCGGCCCTTGGCGACCGGATGCTGGATGGCGTGGTACAGCGTGGAGGCGGTATACAGCAGCAACAGGGCGATACCGAACACGATCGCACTGGCCAGCTGCCAGCCGTCACCGTAGATCGCGGCCAGGGTGATCAACACCGCACTGGCGGCCAGGGCGAATACCGCGCCCAACCCGTGGGTCAAGGCGCTGGCGATTTCTTCACGGATCGAAGCAATGGACGTCGTGGACATGGGCATGGGCATCGGTCACGGGGAGGGGGACCCGCGTGCCCCTATCATCGCCGCGATGGCCGGTGCGTGCACGCCCGTCACCGTATGGTGGGTGAATCCCAGTGTTGCGGGGGATGAATCGCCCGCGACTGCTGGGGTCAGAGCCCTTTCCTTGCGGAAAGGGATCCGACCCCACGGCTCAGCCTACCGAAACGGTATGCGCCGCTTCGCGAGTGGCCGAGAAACGCACGTCTGGCGAGCGTTCCTGGGCCAGCTGCAGGTTGACCCGGGTCGGTGCCAGGTAGACCAGATGGCCGGCTGCATCCAGCGCCAGGTTCAGCGCGTTCTTCTCGCGGAACTCTTCCAGCTTCTTCTCGTTGCTGCAGTGGACCCAGCGTGCGGTGCTGACGCTGACCTGCTCGAAGGTGGCTTCCACGCCATATTCGTCCTTCAGGCGGTAGGCGGCCACGTCGAACTGCAGCACGCCGACGGCGCCGAGGATGAGGTCGTTGCTGGTCAGCGGCCGGAAGAACTGGGTCGCTCCTTCCTCGGACAGCTGGGCCAGGCCCTTCTGCAGCTGCTTGAGCTTCAGCGGATCACGCAGGCGGGCGCGACGGAACAGTTCCGGGGCGAAGTTGGGGATGCCGGTGAAGGTGACCGCTTCGCCTTCGGTGAAGGTATCGCCGATCGAGATGGTGCCATGGTTGTGGATGCCGATCACATCGCCGGGCCACGCCTCGGCGGCGATCTCGCGGTCGCTGGCCATGAAGGTCAGCGCGTTGGCCAGCTTCATGTCCTTGCCGGTGCGCACGTGGAAGGTCTTCATGCCGGCGCTGAAACGGCCCGAGCAGATGCGCATGAACGCCACGCGGTCACGGTGCTGCGGGTCCATGTTGGCCTGGATCTTGAACACGAAGCCGGTCAGCTTGTTCTCTTCCGGGGCGATCACCCGGCCGGTGGTGGTGCGCGCCTGCGGCGGTGGTGCATGCTCGACGAAGAAGTCCAGCAGCGGCTGCACGCCGAAGTTGTTCACGCCCGAGCCGAAAAACACCGGGGTCTGCTTGCCGGCACGGTAAGCGTCGAGGTCGAACGGATGGCTGGCGCCCTGCACCAGATCCAGCTCGTCGCGCAGCTCGGCCAGCATCTGTGCACCGATCTTCTCGGCCAGGCCGGGCGCATCGATGGACGGGAAGATGGTGGAGTCCTGGCGGGTGAAGTTGCGGCCCGGTTCGTACAGATGCACCTCGCCGGTCAGCAGGTGGACCACGCCCTTCAGGCGCTGGCCCATGCCGATTGGCCAGGTCACCGGTGCGCACTGGATGCCCAGTACGGTCTCCACTTCATCCAGCAGCTCGATTGGGTCCTTGCCCTCGCGGTCGAGCTTGTTGATGAAGGTCATGATCGGGGTGTCGCGCAGGCGGCACACTTCCATCAGCTTGATGGTGCGCTCTTCCACGCCCTTGGCCACGTCGATCACCATCAGCGCCGAGTCCACCGCGGTCAGCACGCGGTAGGTGTCCTCGCCGAAGTCGGCGTGGCCGGGAGTGTCGAGCAGGTTGACGATCTTGCCCTCGTACGGGAACTGCATCACCGAGGAGGTGACGGAGATGCCGCGTTCCTTTTCCAGCGCCATCCAGTCGGAGGTGGCGTGGCGGGCGGCCTTGCGGCCCTTGACCGAACCGGCCATCTGGATCGCGCCGCCGAACAGCAGCAGCTTTTCGGTCAGCGTGGTCTTGCCGGCGTCAGGGTGGGAGATGATGGCGAAGGTGCGGCGACGCGACGCTTCGTTGGCGACTTCGGACATGGCAGTGGCGCCCGCCCGGGGCGCTTTTCAAAGAGATAAGCGCCCGATTATACCGGCCGGGGCCGGTCAGCGCCCGGTGCCGCCGCCGGCCTCGCCCTGGCGGGCGAACTGTAGCTGGCCCTGCTCGGCGAAGATGCGTGCCGGCACCGAGCGCAGGCCCATGCCGCGGTTGACCTGCACCACGAAGTGCAGGTGCGGGGCGCTGCTGTAGCCACTGTTGCCGGACAGGCCGATCGGCTGTCCGATGCCCACTGCCTGGCCACGACGCACGCGCATGCCGCCGGCCTGCAGGTGGCCGTACAGGGCCATGCTGCCGTCGCTGTGCAGCACGCGGATGAAGTTTGCGCGGGCGCCATCGCGTTCACGATCCAGGCCGTTGCCATGGAAGCCGTCCTGGATCTGCATCACCGTGCCCTCGCGCGCGGCCAGCACCAGCGTGCCCTCCGGCAGTGCGAAGTCGACCGCGTCGCGGTTCTCCTCGTCATCATGGCTGAAACGGCCCTGTGGTGCCTGGTCCACGCGCGGACGGGCGTCATCGAACGGCAGGCGGTAGGCCACATCCTCGGCCTGCGCGGCCGGGTTGCCCGGAACCGACCGCAGGCGCAGGTCCAAGGTGCGGCCGTTGACCGGCGCGGGCAGGTGGCCGACCACCAGGCTGCTGTCGCCCTGGATAAGCGACTGTACCGGCAGGCCCTCGACAGGGTGTCCGGGCGCCGCGCGCAGCTCGACCTGTAGTGGCCCGGCCAGGGCGTTGTCGATCCGGGCCTGCCACTGCTGGCCGATCGGCTGCAGGCGCAGCTGGGCCATCGGCGCGGCGCTCTGGGCGGTCTCGCCGCGGGGGGGCGGAGCGGCCGGGGCGGACTTGGGCACCAGTCCCCAACCCTGGCGCCAGTCGCCGGCGCTTGCCGTCGCGCTCGCCAGCAGGGACAACAACAGGCAGGTCAGGGGCAGGCGCGGCATCAGCGGTTCCAGCGGGTAGGGGCCGCCGGGACTGTAGCCGATCCTGAACGGGACGACCGCGACCGCCTTCGCACAGCTGGGCTGAGAACATTCATCGCTTTATCCGCATGAAGGGATTGACAGTCCCGAAAGAGGCTGGCATCGTAGCTCCACCATCGAGACCGGCAGAGGGACAGGCCCTTTGAAGCCGGGGCAGCCCGCAGGCGCGCAAGCGACTGCGTAGGTGCCAAATCCTGCGGGGACCGTGGCGTCCACCGAAAGATGGTTCGAACCATGCACCGCACGTGCATCTCGAACGCGGGCCCTGCGAAGGCTCGATGGCCGATTCCCCAACCGGATCCCGCCATGAGCTTCGCCGCCAGTACAGCCATTCGCCCCGAACCCTTTGTCCCCGTCAGCGTGCCGGTTGAAGACCGCGTGCATGCCGAGCGCGGTGAGTTCGCCGCGGTGCTGTCGATGCGTCACGCCGGCTCCAGCCCGGTGCGCCTGCGCTATGAGTGGGTCGGCCCGGCCAATGCGCCGGTGGTGGTGCTGGCCGGTGGCATTTCCGCCCATCGCCACGTGGCGTCCAATGCACAGTTCAGCGAGAAGGGCTGGGCCGAAGATCTGGTCGGCAGCGGGCGCGCGCTGGATCCACAGCAGCTGCGTGTACTGGCCTTCGATTTCATCGGTGCCGACGGTGCACTGGATGTGCCGATCGATACCGCCGACCAAGCCGATGCACTGGCGCTGCTGCTGGACCATCTCGGCATCCGCGCGCTGAAGGCGTTCGTTGGCTATTCCTATGGCGCGCTGGTCGGCCAGCAGTTCGCGATCCGTCACCGCGCGCGCGTGCGCCAGCTGGTGCTGGCCAGCGGTGCACATCGCCCGCATCCGTATGCCGCCGCCTGGCGTGCGCTGCAGCGCCGCGCCGTCGCGCTCGGCCAGCTGCAGTGCGGTGAAGACCACGGCCTTGCCCTGGCGCGGCAGTTCGCCATGCTCAGCTACCGTACGCCGGAAGAATTCGGCGAGCGCTTCGATGCCGCGCCGGAAGTCATCAATGGCCGCGTGCGTGTGGCTGCCGAAGACTATCTCGATGCGGCCGGCGCGCAGTACGTCGCGCGCACGCCGGTGACCGCCTACCTGCGCCTGTCCGAATCGATCGACCTGCACCGCGTTGATCCGACCGCGATCCTGCCACCGACCGTGGTGGTGGCCGTGGAGGGCGACCGCCTGGTGCCGCTGGCCGATCTGGTCGGCCTGGTCGAAGGGCTGGGCCCGCGCGGCAGCCTGCGCGTGCTGCGCTCGCCCTACGGCCACGACGCCTTCCTCAAAGAAACCGATCGCATCGACGCGATCCTCGCCACCGCCTTCCGCACTTCTGGAGAGTCCGCATGAGCCTGCACGCCAACGAGCCGTCCTGTAGTCGCACCACCGCCGCCGTCCGCGCCGGCATCGATCGTGACACCGCGCATGGAGCGGTCACGCCGCCGATCGTGCTGTCGTCGAACTTCAGCTTTGAAGGCTTCGGCAACAAGCGCCAGTACGACTACACGCGCAGTGGCAACCCGACCCGTGACCTTCTGGGCGAGGCGCTGGCGGAACTGGAGGGCGGCGCCGGCGGCGTCATTACCGCCACCGGCATGGGCGCGATCAACCTGGTGCTGAACGCGCTGCTGCAGCCTGGCGACACCCTGGTGGTGCCGCACGATGCCTACGGCGGCAGCTGGCGCCTGTTCAATGCGCTGGCGAAGAAGGGCCACTTTGAGCTGGTCACCGCCGATCTGACCGATCCGCGCGCGCTGGCGCAGGCGTTGGCCACCCAGCCGAAGCTGGTGCTGGTGGAAACGCCGTCCAACCCGCTGCTGCGCATCACCGACCTGCGCTTCGTCATCGAGGCGGCACACAAGGCTGGTGCGCTGGTGGTGGTCGACAACACCTTCCTGTCGCCGGCGCTGCAACAACCGCTGTCGTTCGGCGCGGACCTGGTGCTGCATTCGACTACCAAGTACATCAACGGCCACAGTGATGTGGTCGGCGGTGCGGTGATCGCGCGTGATCCGGCACTGCATGAGCAGCTGGTGTGGTGGGGCAATGCGCTGGGCCTGACCGGTTCGCCGTTCGATGCTTTCCTGACCCTGCGGGGCCTGCGCACGCTGGATGCGCGCCTGCGCGTGCACCAGGAGAACACCGCCTCGATCGTGGCCCTGCTGGATCAGCATCCGGCGGTCGGCGCGGTCTACTACCCGGGCCTGGCAGATCATCCGGGCCATGCCATCGCCGCTCGCCAGCAGAGTGGCTTCGGCGCGATGCTGTCGTTCGAACTGGCAGGCTGTGCCGGTGACGATCCGCATGCCGCTGTGCGGGCCTTCGTCGACGGCCTGCGTTGCTTCACCCTGGCCGAATCGCTGGGCGGCGTTGAAAGCCTGGTCGCGCATCCGGCCACCATGACCCATGCGGCGATGACCGCCGAAGCGCGCGCGGCCGCCGGCATCAGCGAAGGCCTGCTGCGCCTGTCGGTCGGCATCGAGGCCGAGCGTGACCTGCTGGCGGATCTCGGCGCAGCGCTGCAGCGCGCAGAAGCCGTGATCGATGCGGCTGCGCGCCGCAAACAGGTGGTGGATGCATGAGCGCACTCGCCGCTGACATTCCTGCGCTGGGCGCGGGGCGCCTGGCGCTGCTCGGCACGGGCACGGTTGGTTCGGCCTTCGTGCAGCGCTACCAGGCATTGCAGGCGCGCGGGCTTGAGCTGCCCAGCGTGCAGTGGCTGGCCAATTCGCGCACCGCGCTGGCGATCGATCGTGATCTGGCGCTGCCGCTGGAACTGGCGCGGCGTGCGCCGCGTGATGGCCAGAACTCGCCGCCATGGGCCAGTGCCGAAGGGCTGGAGCGTGGCGACGTGGTTGTCGACGCCACCGCCAGCGAAGACGTCGCCGCGCGTCACGTGCAGTGGCTGGCACGCGGTGTGCACGTGGTGACTGCCAACAAGCTGGGTCGTGGCGCGCAGCTGGCACGCGCACAGGCCATTGCAGAGAGCTGTGCCGACAGCGGTGCGCGCTACGGCGACAGCGCCACGGTGGGCGCGGGCCTGCCGTTGCTGAGCAGCCTGCGCGCGCTGGTGGCCGGTGGTGACCACATCCACGCCATCGAGGGCGTGCTGTCCGGTTCGCTGGCGTGGCTGTTCCATCGCTATGACGGCCAAGCGCCGTTCTCGGCGGCGGTGCGCGAAGCGCTGGCGGCGGGCTACACCGAACCCGACCCACGCCTGGACCTGTCCGGCGAGGATGTGCGCCGCAAGCTGCTGATCCTGGCCCGCAGCAGCGGGCTGGCGCTGGATGCTTCGCAGGTGCAGGTGGATTCGCTGGTGCCGGAAACACTGGCAGCGTTGCCGCTGGAGGATGCGGTGGCTGCGCTGGAACAGCTGGATGCGCCGCTGCAGGCGCGCTGGCAGCAGGCACGCGACAACGGGCGTGTGTTGCGTTTTGTCGGTCGCGTTGATGGCAACGGTGCGCAGGTAGGCCTGCGCGAGCTGCCGGCCGATCATCCGCTGGCACAGGGCGCGGGCACCGACAACCGGGTAGCGATCCACAGCGATCGCTATCAGCGCCAGCCGTTGTTGATCCAGGGGCCGGGCGCGGGCGCGGAAGTCACTGCGGCCGCGCTGCTGGATGACGTGCTGCGGATCGTGGGTTGACGTCCCTGCTGCTGCGCTCGCCGGGCATGGCCCGGCGTTACCAACTCCGCTCGCAGGTAGCGCCGGGCCATGCCCGGCGGACCCGCAATCTCAACGCGACTCCAACGCCTTCAACAACGCCGCATTGAACTGCTTCGGGTCCTGCACCTGCGGCGAATGGCCCAGCTCGGCGAACTCGACCAGCGCTGCGCCCGGAATCGCCGCCGCCGCTGCCTTGCCCAGCACCGGATAGTTGCCCAGCGTTGCCTTCAGTTCCGGCGGCGCCAGGTCACGGCCGATCGCGGTGCGGTCCTTCTGGCCGATGAACAGCGTGGTCGGCACCTGCAGGTTCTTCAGCTCGTAGACCACCGGCTGATTGAACACCATGTCCGAGGCCAGGGCCTGGCTCCACGCGACGGCCTGCTTGCCGGGGCCTTCGTACATGCCCGACTGCATCCTCGCCCAGGTTTCATAAGCCGGCTTCCATTGGCCGTCGTAGTACACGTCCAGCTGGTAGCGGCGGATGCTGTCGTAGCTGGTTTTCATTTCGCCGGCGTACCACGTATCCACGCTGCGCCATGGCACGCCCAGCGCCTTCCAGTCTTCCAGTCCGATCGGGTTGACCAGTGACAGACTGCGCAGGTCCTGCGGGTACATCAGCGCATAGCGCACCGCCAGCATGCCGCCCATCGAATGGCCGACCAGATGCACCGGCATGTCCTCCAGTTGCAACTGCTGCAGCAGCGCATGGGTGTTGGCCGCCAGCTGCGCGAACGAGTACTGGTAGCGCTCGGGCTTGCTGGACTTGCAGAAGCCCACCTGGTCCGGGGCGATCACCCGGTAACCGGCGTTCAGCAGCGGCGCGATGGTCTGTTGCCAAGTGGCTGCGCAGAAATTCTTGCCGTGCAGCAGTACCACCACACCGATGGCGCGGCGCTTGGGAAGGACATCCAGATAGGCCATCTCCACGGGCTGCCGCTGTGATTCCAGCGCGAACGTCTTGACTGGATAGCCGTAGTCGAAACCCTCCAGCCGCGGCCCGTAAGTGGGCGCAGCCAGGGCCGGCAACGGCAGGCAGGCTAGCAGTGCAGCGGCGATCACGCGCATGGGGTAATCCGGGGCGAGGGAGCCCCGAGCCTAACCGGAACGCGGTGACGGTGTCGTCCGACCGGCCAGGGACAACGGGGGTAGAGTCGACTGCCAGTCGACTGCTCTTCGATCAGACCGCGAAAAACCCGCGCTGCGCGCGATAGTCGACTAACAGTCGACTCTACCTGTGGCCCGGCGCCATCGCGCCGGGCCCCGTCGAGCTCAGCACTCGATGACGTTCACCGCCAGACCACCGCGGCTGGTTTCCTTGTACTTGTCCTGCATGTCGCGGCCGGTGTCGCGCATGGTCTTGATCACCTTGTCCAGTGACACCTTGTGCTTGCCGTCGCCACGCATCGCCATGCGCGAGGCATTGATCGCCTTCACCGCACCCATCGCGTTGCGCTCGATGCACGGAATCTGCACCAGGCCGCCGATCGGGTCGCAGGTCAGGCCGAGGTTGTGCTCCATGCCGATTTCCGCGGCGTTCTCGATCTGGCTGGGGTTGCCACCCAGCGCCGCCACCAGGCCACCGGCCGCCATCGAACAGGCTACGCCCACTTCGCCCTGGCAGCCGACTTCGGCGCCGGAGATCGAGGCGTTTTCCTTGTACAGGATGCCGATCGCCGCCGAGGTCAACAGGAAGTCGAACACGCGCTGCTCGTTCGCGCCCGGGCAGAAACGGTCGAAGTAATGCAGCACCGCAGGCAGTACGCCGGCTGCACCGTTGGTCGGTGCGGTGACCACGCGGCCACCGGCCGCGTTTTCCTCGTTAACCGCCAGCGCATACAGATTGACCCAGTCCAGCGTGGTCAGCGGATCGCGCATCGCCGCTTCCGGCTTCGACGACAGCTCGCGGTACAGCGCCGGTGCACGACGGCCAACCTTCAAGCCACCCGGCAGCACGCCTTCTTCGCGGATCCCGCGGCTGACGCACGACTGCATCGCGCTCCAGATCTCGCGCAGGTTGGCGCGGATCTCGTCTTCGCTGCGCCAGCACTTCTCGTTCTCGAACATCAACTGGGCGATGCTCAGGCCGCTGCGTGCGGTCTGCGCCAGCAGCTCGTCGCCGCTCTTGAACGGGTAGGGCAGCGGGGTCTCGTCGGGCACGATGCGGTCATCGGCCGCGTCGTCCTGGTTGACCACGAAGCCACCGCCGACCGAGTAGTAATCGCGGGTGGCGAGCACTTCGTCGTCGGCGTTGTACGCGGTGAAGCGCATGCCGTTGGTGTGGTACGGCAGCTTCTGGCGCTTGTTCATGCCGAGGTCGCGCTTCTCGTCGAAGGCGATCTCGTGCTGGCCCATCAGCTGGATGCGCTTGCTGCTGCGGATGCGCTCCAGCGTCGCCGGGATGATGTCCGGGTCGATCAGGTTCGGCCGCTGCCCTTCCAGGCCGAGCAGGATCGCCTTGTCGGTACCATGGCCGCGGCCGGTCAGCGCCAGCGATCCGTAGACGTCGGCACGGATGCGCGCGACCTCGTGCAGGCGGCCCGGGTCGAGCAGCCAGCGGTGGATGAATCGCTCGGCGGCCTTCATCGGCCCGACGGTGTGCGAGGAGCTCGGGCCAATGCCGATCTTGAAAACGTCGAACGTGCTGACAGCCATGGTTGCCGTACTGCGGGTACCGGAAGAGACCGCTATTCTAGCGGTTCACGCCGCACTTCAATGGCTGCGGCGCAGCATTTCCACCAAGGGGACCCTGCCGGTGTTGACTCTGTTCCAGCGTGACGACTGCCACCTGTGCGACATGGCCCTGGCCGAACTGGCCAAAGCGCGGGCGCCGGAGTTCGAATCGGTATTCCTGGATGACCAGCCGGCGCTGGAATCGCGCTACGGCGCGCGGGTGCCGGTGCTGCGTGACGAGGGCGCTGACCGCGAGCTGGACTGGCCGTTCGACGCGGCCACGGTTCAGGCCTGGCTGGCTGCGGGTTGAATCCGCCGGGCATGGCCCGGCGCTACCCTGTGTCACCGTTCTGCGGTAGCGCCGGGCCATGCCCGGCGGCACACCCGTCTTATTTCGCGTCGAACTTCACGATCGTGCTGATCGCGGTTTCGTCCGGAATGGTCTTGGTGTCGGCCCAGTCGCCGCCGCCAACGCCGAAGTCGAGGCGCTTGACCGTGGCCTTGCCGGTCAGCACCGGCTGGGTGCCGGGCTTCCAGGTGAAGGTGAGGGTGACCGGCTTGCTGACGCCGCGCAGTTCCAGTGTGCCGTCGGCGGCGAACTGGTCGTTGCCCACCGCGCGGAAGCCCTTGGCGGTGTAGCGTGCGGTGGCGAACTTGCCGACGTTGAAGAAGTCAGCGGTCTGCAGGGTCGAGTCGCGATCACTGTTGCCACTCTTGGCGCCGGCCAGCGGGATCACCACGTCCAGCGAACCGGCGGCCGGATTGGCCGGGTCGAAGCTGAGCTTGGTGGCGAAGCCCGGGAAGCTGCCGGTGAACACTTCGCCGTCGTACTTGGTGGCGAACACCAGGATCGAGCCGGCGCCGGGCGCCTGCGCGTAGTCGGCGGCGAGCACCGGGGCGGTGGCCAGCATGCCGGCAAGGGCGGCGGCCACGGCGGCCGGAGTGGTCAGTTTCAGGTTCATCGATCAGTCCTTCTGAGGGGAGGCGAGCCAGCCGCGCGGCAACATGCGGGACAACGTTGCATCGCGCTGGAACAGGTGGTGGTAGAAGGCAGCGCCGGCATGGGCCAGCACCACCGCGATCAACAGCCAGAAGCCGTATTCGTGGATGGCATGGGACACCGCGACGACCTGCGGGTCCGGGCCACTCAGCTTCGGCACGTCAACCAGGCCGAACCAGCGGAACGGACGCAGGCCGCTGGCCGAGTCGTACAGCCAGCCCGACAGCGGGATGGCGAACATCAGCACGTAGAGCAGCACGTGAGTGGCACTGGCGATGCGTTCCTGCCAGCTGGGCACGCCCGGCACCGGCTTGGGCGCACCGGCATACACACGCCAGCCGAGGCGGAACAGCACCAGCGCCAATACGGTGATGCCGATCGACTTGTGCGCGGTGTAGACCCAGAAGTACTTGGGGGTCTTGGGCAGCTCGCCCATGGTCAGGCCGACCACGCCCAGGGCGAGGATCAGCAGTGCGATCAACCAATGCAGGATCTGGCTGACACTCCCCCAGGCGGCGGGGGTGTTCTTGGCGGTCATGAAAGGTCCTCTAGGGGGCCGTCTTGGGGTCGGAGTGCGGAACGGGAGCGGGAGTTCCCGGGGCGTCGCTGCGGTCGAGGGTGGCTTCAGCCTCGATCCTCAGCTGTACTGCATCACCGATGACGCCCGGCCAGGCGGTGATGCCGAACGCACGCCGGCTCAGCGTGGTGCTGGCGGAAAAACCGGCGGTGCGTCGGAACGGGGGCAGCGGGTAGCGCTTGATGGCGTTGAGGGTCACGTCCAGCGTGACCTCCTGGCTGACCCCGCGCAGGGTCAGGGTGCCGATCACGTGGGCGCGCTTGGCATCGATCGGTTCAACCCGGGTGGAGACGAAGCGCGCGCTCGGGAAGCGCTCGCCATCGAGCAGGCTGCGGGCCAGCGTGGCCTGGTTCCACTTGGCATCGCCAAGGTCCAATCGCGACACGGGGACTTCGACGTCGAGCGTAGCCTCGCGCCAGTTGTCGGGATCGAACTGCAGGCGGCCCTCACTGCCGGAGACCGTCCCCATCGCCTGCGAATAGCCGGCGTGGTCGATGGCGAACAGCACCCGCGTATGCACTGGGTCGAGGCGATAGGTGTCTGCGTCCGCCCAGGCGGGCGCGGTGGCGAGCAGCATCGGCAGCAGGGCCAGGCAGGGACGCATCGATGGCGGGCTCCGGAAGGGGGACGCTGCGATCATACGCATAGCCCCCTGCCAACGTTGCGTGCACGGCTGCAACAGTTCGTGGTGGTATTGCCTCTGGAAACAGGCTGTTGCAGCGATGGACCTGGCCCTGTGTGACAATCGGGACAGGACAGGGGGTTCAGGATGACGAGCGGCTGGCGCCTGTGGTGCCAAGGCATCGCGGGTACGGGGCTGCTGCTGATGGCGTTTGCCGTGGCAGCTGCCACCTTGGACATGGCGGAAACACCACGCCTGCGCCGCTTTGGTGCCGCCGAAGGCTTGCCGTCGCGCATGGTGCTGGCCCTGGCAGAGGATCGCCAGGGGCATATCTGGGCGGCTACCGACGGCGGCCTGGTGCGCTACGACGGGGGCGGCCTGAGGGTCTGGGAGCACGATCCGGATCAGCCGGGCTCGCTGCCCGGCAACGAGATCGAGACCCTGCTGGTCGATCCGCTGGATCGCGTATGGGTGGGTATCAACGGCAAGGGCGTGGCGCGCCTGGATGCCGATCGCGAGCGCTTCAAGACCTTCGACACGGTCAATGGCCCGTGCATGAGCCAGTTCTGGACCCTGGCCTATGCCGAGGACGCCCTCTGGATCGGCACCAGCGGCCATGGTGTCTGCCGTTTTGGCGAGGACGGCAGCCTGCGCTTCTTCCAGCATGATCCGGGGCATCCCGGTGGACTGCCCAGCAACACCATCTTCAGCAGCCTGGTCGATGCAAAGGGCCGTCTGTGGATCGGCACCGAAGCGGGGTTGGCGCGCTGGAACGGCAGCAGCTTCGAGGCGGTGGCCCCACGCGAGCTGGGTACGCTGAGCGTGCTGCGGCTGAGCCGGGATCCTGACGGCTCGATCTGGGTCGGCAGCCAGAACGAGGGCCTGTACCGCATCGATGCGCAGGACCGGGTCAGTCGTCCGCGCTGGGCCGACAGCGCCAGCCTGCGTTCGGCACTGGTGCTGGCCGATCGCCAGGGCGGCTACTGGGCCGGTACGTCCGATGGCCTGCTGCGCGGCGATGCCGGCACGCTGCGCCGGCTCGAGGGGGACCGTGGCAGCGGCTTCCTGACCGCGCAAAGCGGTGTGCTTGATCTGCTGCAGGACCATGAAGGGGGACTGTGGGTGGCGCTGCTGACCCAGGGCCTGGCCTACCTGCCGCCGGACTGGCGCCGGTTTTCGATCTGGAACCAGCTTGACGGCAAGCCGCTGGACAGCCAGTACCTGCTGAGTGCAGCCAGTGATGGCCGGAATTACTACGTCGGCTCAGCGCATGGCGTGTACCAGTTGGATGCTCAGGGCACGCTGCGCCTGCTGGCCAGCGATCGCGAGATCGGCAGCGGGGCGGTGTGGTCGGTGCTGCCGCGACCGGACGGGGGCCTGTGGCTGGGCCGCGCGGGCCGCATCAGCGTGTACGATCCGGCCACCCGTGCGCTGCACGACTGGCGCATCGATGGCGGCGCCGACCTGCGCCAGCGCATCGATCTGATGCGGCAGGCGCCGGATGGCACGGTCTGGCTGTCGGTGATGAACCTGGGCCTGCAGCAGCGCAGCGCCGACGGCCGGCTGCTGCGCAGTTTCCCGCTGGATGACATCCGTGGCACCGCCGATTCACCGATCGAGCAGATCCGTTTCGACGCCCATGGCCAGGCCTGGGTGATGGGCGACATGGGCCTCTGGCGCGAGCACGCGGGACGATTTGAAGCAGTGCCAGGTGTCTCGCGTGGGCTCATCTACGACCTGGTATGGATTGATCCGCAACAGTTGTGGCTGGCCCGGCAGGGCGCGCTCGAGCGCTACCAGTGGGATGGCATGAGCCTGCGCCTGATCCAGCGTGTTGATGGCGGTGCCGGTGTGCCCGCGGTCAGCATGGGCGGGCTGGCGCTGGCCGATGACGGCCGCCTGTGGGCAACCACGCCGCGCGGCCTGCTGCGCTGGGATCCCAAGGCGCGGCGCCTGCAGCAGTTCAACGAACGCGATGGCCTGTCCGATGCCGAGTTCACCAGCCGGCCGCCGGCGGTGAATGCCGATGGTCGTGTGCTGGCGGTGAGCCAGACCGGCCTGGTCGCATTCGATGTGAACTCGGTCGACGCGGTGCTGCCGCCTTCGTCGTTGGTGATTGCCGAGGTACGCGTGCGCCGTGACGACGCCCGCGGCTGGCAGCCGCTGCCTAACACCGGCACCCTGCTGCTGGGGCCGGATGATCGTGATCTGCAGATCGATGCACGGTTGCTGTCCTATGCCAACCCGCAGGGCAATCGCTATCGCTTCCGGGTGCAAGGCTACGACCAGAACTGGGTCGAGCAGGGCGGTGACGGCCAGCGCACACTCTCGCGGTTGCCCACCGGCAGCTATGTCATCGAAGTGCAGGCGGCGACCGCCAGCGGCGCATGGACACCGTCACAGCGGCTGCAGGTGAAGGTGCTGCCGCCGTGGTGGCGCAGCGGCATGGCGATCTTCGGCTATATCCTGCTTGGTTCGTTGCTGCTGGTGACCCTGGTGTGGTCGATCCGGGCGCGCCTGCGTCGCCGCCAGCAGTGGCAGCTGACCGTGCACAAGCAGCAGCTGGCCGAGCAGGCGTCGCAGGCCAAGAGCCGTTTCCTGGCCACGCTGGGCCACGAAGTGCGCACGCCGATGACGGGCGTGCTGGGCATGAGCGAGCTGCTGCTGGCCACGCCGCTGGATCCGGTACAGCGCAGTTACGCCGGCTCGATCCAGCAGGCGGGCAGCCACCTGTTGCGGCTGGTCAACGATGCACTGGACCTGGCCCGCATCGAGGCTGGGCGGCTGGAGCTGGACCTGCGTCCGTTCGACCTGGGCGGCCTGCTCGACCAGGTGCAGGCGCTGATGCAGCCGATGGCGCGGCAGCGTCAGCTGGCCTTCCAGCGGGGCGACGATCCGCCCGGGCCGATCAGCGTCAGCGGTGATGAGATGCGCGTGCGCCAGATCCTGCTCAACCTGCTGGGCAATGCGATCAAGTTCACCGAACGTGGCCACGTTGGCCTGGCCGTGCGCCTGGATGACAACGGTGCTGGCCTCTGCTTCGAGGTGCACGACAGTGGCCCGGGCATCAATGCCGAGCAGCAGGAGCGCTTGTTCCATCGCTTCGAGCAGGCCGAGGGGCCGCGCACGGCGTCGCGCTATGGTGGCAGCGGCCTGGGCCTGGCGATCTGCCAGGAACTGGCGGTGGCGATGGGCGGGCGCATCGAAGTGGACAGCCAGCCAGGCAAGGGCGCGCGCTTCCAGGTGCGCCTGCCGTTGCCGTGGACCCGGCAGGCCGCCAACGCGCAGGGCGACTCCCCGGCGTTGCCGGTGCTGCCGCCCTTGCGCATCCTGCTGGTCGAAGACGATGCCACCGTGGCTGAGGTCATCGCCGGCCTGCTGCGTGGCCGTGGCCACGAGGTGGTGCATGTGCTGCACGGGCTGGGAGCCTTGTCCGAGATCGCGACCGATGGCTTCGATGTCGGCCTGCTCGACCTCGACCTGCCTGCCCTGGATGGAACCGCGATCGCCCGCCAGCTGCGCACCATGGGCTATGAACTGCCGCTGGTGGCGGTTACCGCACGCTCCGACGCCTATGCCGAAAGCCAGGTGCTGGCGGCCGGTTTCGATGGTTTCCTGCGCAAGCCGGTCACCGGCGACCTGCTGGTGACCGCGATTGCCCAGGCTCGCGCAAAACGACAAGTCGCACATTGAAAGCGTCGGTGCCGGACGTGAACGGCGTGACTTTCGGTTTACCATGCCGACGCCCGCAGCGCGGGAATCCATCAGAAGCAGCGTGAGGAGGCAATCGGTGGTGTATCTGCGGGCGGCGATGCTGCTGCTGGTCCTCCTGTGCTGCCTGTCGCCTGCTGCGGCGCAGCCGGTACCGCCGAGCCCGCGCCAGGTAACGGTGTTCGATGGCCTGCCATCCAATACCGTCAACCGCATGGCCGAGGACCGCTACGGCTACCTGTGGATCGCCACCAATGACGGTCTGGCCCGCTACGACGGCCGCAACTACCGGATCTGGCGCTCGGAAGACGGGCTGCGCGACAACCGCATCTGGACGGTGCTGGTGGATGCGCGCAACCAACTCTGGATCGGTACCGAGAACGCCGGCCTGGTGCGGATGTCGGCCGACCGCCGGCAACTGCATTTCTACGACCGCAGCAGCCAGCCGCTGATGGGCACCAACACCATCTGGAGCCTGGCAACCACGCCTGACGGCTCGATCTGGTTCGGTACCCACGAAGGCGGCCTGTACCGCCTGGACAGCCAGGACCGCCTGCAGCGCTTCCTGCCGGAGGCGAACAATCCGCGCAGCCTGCCTGCTGCGTCGGTGCCGTACCTGGTCACGCTGGCCGATGGCAGCCTGTGGGTTGGTACCAAGCATGGCGTGGCGCGCTGGACCGGCACCGATTTCGAGCGCATCGGCGCCGACGTGATTCCCAGCCTGCTGATCAACGGCCTGACCAGCGAACCTGACGGCAGCCTGTGGATCAGCACGATGGCCGGCGCCACCGTGCGTCGTCCCGATGGTCGTTTCGAAACGTTGCCGTGGAAGCTGCCGCAGGGCGAGCAGGTGCTCGGCATGATGTTGCGCGACGAGCAGGGCGGGCATTGGCTGGATACCCGCAGTGGCCTGGGCCGGGCCGTGGACGGCCAGTACCAGACCGTTCCGCTGTACAGCGCGGTTGCGCGCGGCCCGGTACGGCCGAACTGGACCGGCGCCTACGAGGACCGCGAAGGCGGCATCTGGCTGGCCAGCACCAATGCAGGCCTGTGGCACCTGCTGCCGCGCTGGTGGCAGTTCTCGGTGCTGTCGCGGCTGGAGGACGATGCCAGTTCGCTGCGCAATGCTTTCGTGCTCGGGACCAGTCCCTCCAGCAATGGCGGCATCTGGACGGTGGGCAGCCACGGCGCGCTGGACCGTTTCGACCCGAAGACCGGCAGGATCGAGCAGCACCGCACCTGGGTCAATGGCATGTACTGGCTGACCTCGGTGCGCGAGGACCGGCGTGGCCAGGTCTGGATCGGCTCGACCGACGCGCTGATGCGCTACGACCCCAAGCGTCGCGACCTGCGCCGGTGGGGCCGTGACGCTGGCGCCGACGCGACCATGGAAGGGGTCATCGAATCGATGATGACCTGCGATGGCGACAGCCTCTGGCTGATGCTGCCGGCCGGCCTGCAGCAGCGTGATCTGGATGGGCGCCTGCGCCGGCAGCTGGACAATGGCCAGCGTGGATTGCAGCAGGGGCAACTCAACCTCGACGTGGAATGTGGCCCGCAGGACCACATCTGGCTGGCCAGCAGCCGTGGCCTGCTGCAGTGGTTGCCGGAGAGCGAACGATTCCAGCCGGTGCCCGGTGCACCGGCCACGGCGATCCACGCACTGCACGTGGGCCGCGATGGCCAGGTCTGGCTGTCCGAAGACGGGCGCCTGTCGCGCTATCGCTGGAGCCAGGGGCGCCTGGAACGGCAGGCTGTGATCGGTGCCGAGCAGGGCTATCCGGCGATCTCCGCCTCTGGCCTGGTGGTCGACGCGCAGGGCGTGGCCTGGGCAACCAGTGCACGTGGGCTGGTGCGGGTGGGTGCCGATGGCCAGAGCGTGCGTCTGTATGGCGTGCACGACGGCCTGCCCAGCCAGGAGTTTCGCGAGCACACACTGACGACCTCGGGCGACGGGCACCTGGTGGCGGGCACGCCGGCCGGCGTGGTGGTGTTCGACCCGGAACAGGTGCGGCCGTCGGTGCGGCGTGCACCGCTGGTGATCGAGCGTGTCGAGGTGCGCCGCAACGAGCAGGTGCTGGACCTCACTCATGACACGCCGTTGCAGATTGCCGATGGCGACCGCGACCTGCGCATCGTCGCGCGCCTGCTGTCGTTTGCGGATTCGGCCTCCAACACCTATCGCTACCGGCTGGCCGGTTACGACCCGGACTGGGTTGAAGTGGGGCCGGCCGGTGAGCGCCTGTTCTCGCGGCTGCCACCGGGCAGCTATCGCCTGGAAGTGCAGGCGCGCTCGGCCGACCATGTCTGGTCGCGGGTGCAGAGCCTGGAGTTCCGCGTGCAGCCGCCGTGGTGGCGCAGCCTGTCCGGGTTGCTGGTGCTGGCGTCGATCGCACTGCTGCTGACCAGCTGGTTCGCCTGGCTGTATCGCCGCCGCCTGCAGCGTCGCCATGCCTACCAGCTGGCGCTGCACAAGCAGGAGCTGGCCGAACAGGCCTCCGCCGCCAAGACCCGTTTCCTGGCCAACCTCGGCCATGAGATCCGCACGCCGATGACCGGTGTGCTGGGCATGAGCGAACTGCTGCTGGCCTCGCCGCTGGATCCGCAGCAGCGCGGCTACACGCAGTCGATCCGCCACGCCGGTGAACACCTGCTGCATCTGGTCAATGATGCGCTGGACCTGGCGCGGATCGAATCGGGCAGATTGGAACTGCAGTCCAAGCCGTTCGCGTTGAGTCGCCTGCTGCAGGATCTGGCCGCGTTGATGGGGCCGCTGGCCGCGCAGAAGGGCCTGCGCTTCACCCTGGACAACCAGTTGCCACCGGGGCTGCAGGCGACCGGTGATGCGATGCGGGTCCGCCAGATCCTGCTCAACCTGCTGTCGAACGCGGTGAAGTTCACCAGCCGCGGCACCATCACCCTGCACGCGCGCAGCGATGGTGAACTGCGCGCGCTGCACTTCGAGGTGCGCGATACCGGTCCTGGCATCAGCCAGGAGCAACAGCAACGCCTGTTCCGCCGCTTCGAGCAGGCCGACGGTGCGCGCACCGCCGCGCAGTACGGCGGCAGCGGCCTGGGCCTGGCGATCTGCCGCGAGCTGGCGCAGGCCATGCAGGGCCGGATCCAGGTCGAGAGCCAGCTGGGCCGGGGCACCTGTTTCGGCGTGACCCTGCCGTTGCCGCTGGTGGTCGACGCCGATGCCGAAGCCGCTGGCGAAGCGCACCGCGAAGAAGCGGCGAACATGCCGCCGTTGCGGGTGCTGCTGGTGGAGGACGACGCCACCGTGGCCGACGTGGTGCGCGGACTGTTGAGCGCGCGTGGGCATGACGTGGTACATGCCGGCCACGCGCTGGCGGCGTTGCGCGAGATCAGTGCCGGTGACTTCGACGTCGGCCTGCTGGACCTGGACCTGCCGGGACTGAGTGGTTTCGAGCTGGCCCAGCACCTGCGCAACCAGGGCTACATGCTGCCGCTGCTGGCGGTGACCGCGCGTACCGACCCGGACCTGCAGCAGCAGGTGGAAGCGGCCGGTATCGGTGGCTTCCTGCGCAAGCCGGTGACCGGGGAGCTGCTGGTGGAAGCGATTGCCAGGATCATGGGCAGGTAGGTTCGGCAGGGCCTGCGGCCCTGCACCTGCTACCCGTCGGAGCAACGGCAACAGCCGAAGCAAAGGCTGGATTCCTGTGGGATGGCGGGGTGGGTCCGGTGGCGGGAGACGCCGTAAACCCGTCCATGAAGTGACCCCCGGAACTTGGCCGCGGCATCCATGCAGCGGACACTCCCGCAACCGGACCCTCTCCGCCTTCGACAGTTTTCCGCGATCTGTCGGAGCACGGGGTCGGATCCCGTTGGCGCGCAACGGGCTCTGACCCCAATCTGGAATTCGATATCTGACAGATGTGTCGACCAAGGTCGACACCTACCAACAACCGCGCGTTCCAACAGTCGCCGTTACCCACAGCCGCGTGAACCTGTCAGAGGTGGGGCGGTGTGGGCTTGCAGGACCGTTGGCGCCATGGATGGCGCCATCGAGCCCCCATGGACGGGTTTACGGCGTGTCCTGCAAGCCCACACCGCCCCGCCATCCCACGGAATGCTCGCTGTTGCTGTTGCTGTTGCTTCGGGTTGGGCCTCTGCGGGTGCAGGGTGCAACCCTGCCGAACCCCCTCACTCCGCGACGTGCTCGACCTGCCGCGGTTCGGGCTTGGTGTCCGGCAGCTGCCAGAAGATCATCGTCGAGGTCAGGGTGATCGCACCCACGCACAGGAAGGTGGCGTGCAGCGCCGACGTCGCACTGTCGCTGTCCAGGTGATTGCCGAACGCGGCCAGCAGGCTGCCGGCCGCCGCGGCACCGAAACCGGCGGCGAGCATCATCACCATCGACAGCAGGCTGTTGCCGGAACTGGCGAACTCGCGATCCAGATCACGCAGGGTCACGGTGTTCATCACGGTGAACTGCAGCGAATTGACCGCACCGAAGAAGGCCAGCTGCAGCAGGCGCCAGGCCAGGTGCTGGCCGGGTGTCATCAGGATGAAGCTGGCCATCGCCAGGCCCACCAGCACGGTGTTGACCATCAGCACGCGGCGGTAGCCGTAGCGCTCGACCAGCTTCACCGCCAGCTTCTTCGACACCATGCCGGCCGCCGCCACTGGCACCATCATCAGGCCGGCGTTCATCGGGCCCAGGCCCAGGCCGACCTGCAGCAGCAGCGGGATCAGCATCGGCATGGCGCTGCTGCCGATGCGCGAGAACAGGTTGCCAAGGATGCCGATGCGGTAGCTGGGCACGCGGAACAGGGCCAGCGAGAACAACGGCGCGGTGGAGTTGGCGGCATGCAGCCAGTAACCGACCAGTGCGGCCAGGCCGGCCACGGTCATCAGCATCACCAGCGCATGTGGCGTTCCGAGCCCGGAAATGCCGTCCAGCGCCAGCGACAGCACCACCATCGCAAAGGCCAGCGTGATGTAGCCGCGCAGGTCGAAACGGGTGCGATGGCTGGCGTAGTGGTCGGGCATGATCTTCATCGCGGCGATGAAACCGATCACGCCGATCGGCAGGTTGATCAGGAACACCCAGTGCCACGACGCGATCTCGACCAGCCAGCCACCCAACGTCGGGCCGATCAACGGGCCGACCAGTGCCGGGATGGCTATGAAGCTCATCGCGCGCAGGAAGTCCTCGCGTGGCACCGAACGCATCACTGCCAGGCGGCCGACCGGCAGCAGCATCGCACCGCCGATACCCTGCAGCACACGTGCCCCAACCAGCTGGTGCAGGTGCTGGGCCAGCGCGCAGGCCAGCGAGCCGAGGGTGAACAGGATGATCGCTACCAGGAAGGTACGACGCGTGCCGTAGCGGTCGGCGATCCATCCGGAGGCGGGAATGAAGGTGGCTACCGCCAATGCGTAGCTGAACACCACCGACTGCATCTGCAGCGGGCTTTCGCCCAGGCTGGCCGCCATCGCCGGCAAGGCCGTGTTGACGATGGTCGAGTCCAGCATCTGCATGAAGATCGCCAACGAAACCAGCCACAGCAGGGGGCGCTGGCGGTTGTAGGTCGATGGCGATGTAGACATGGGGTGTGGCCGGTGCAGCGTGGGGGACGCCATGATCGCGCACTGCGGGTCACGGCGCGATCAACATCGCGCCGCAACCGCATGCGCAATGCTCAGCGCTGGCTGTGCGCGTGCACCGCGTCGACCAGCACCTGCACGTGCGCCGGGTCCATGTCCGGCGACATGCCGTGGCCGAGGTTGAACACATGGCCCTCGCGCGAACCGCCGTTGCCGGCGGCATAGGTGTCGAGCACGCGTGCTGCTGCGGCGGCGATCGCATCCGGCGAGGCGTACAGGGTGGTCGGGTCGAGGTTGCCCTGCAGGGCGACGCGACCACCGGTGCGGCGCATCGCTTCGTCCAGGTCCAGCGTCCAGTCCAGGCCGAGTGCATCGGCACCGGTCTGCGACAGCGCCTCCAGGTGCAGGCCGGTGCCCTTGCCGAACAGGATCAGCGGCGTGCGCTCGTTGCCTTCGCCGCGATCCAGGCCCTCGGCGATGCGCTGCAGGTAGCGCAGCGAGAACTCGCGGTACATCGACGGCGACAGCACGCCACCCCAGGTGTCGAACACCTGTAGTGCCTGTGCACCGGCCGCGCGCTGCGCGCCAAGGTAGGCGATGACCGCCTCGGTGGTGACCTCCAGCAGGTGGTGCAGGGCCTGCGGATGGTTCAGTGCCATCGCCTTGATCCGCGCGAAGTCCTTGCTGCCGCCGCCTTCCACCATGTAGCAGGCCAGCGTCCACGGGCTGCCGGAGAAACCGATCAGCGGCACCTGGCCGTCCAGCTCACGGCGGATCAGGCGCACCGCGTCCATCACGTAGCCCAGGTCCTGTTCCATGTCCGGGACCGCCAGCTTGGCGATGGCGGCTTCATCACGCACCGGGTGGCGGAACTTCGGGCCTTCGCCTTCGACGAAGTACAGCTCCAGGCCCATCGCATCGGGAATGGTGAGGATGTCCGAGAACAGGATCGCAGCGTCCAGCGGGAAGCGGCGCAGCGGCTGCAGGGTGACTTCGCAGGCGATCTCCGGGTTCTTGGCCATGGCCAGGAAGCTGCCGGCCTTGGCCCGGGTCGCGCGGTACTCCGGCAGGTAGCGGCCGGCCTGGCGCATCAGCCAGACGGGGGTGCAGTCCACCGGTTCGCGGCGCAGGGCGCGCAGCAGGCGATCGTTGCGGAGAGGGCTGGTCACGATGGGCATTCCTTGGGCGAAAGTTGGCAGCGGCGTCAGTCGCCGTGCGGAAGAATCTGGAAGCCGCGATGCAGTTCGGCATCGCGGGCCTTCTCGAAGGCATGGCGGGCTTCGTCGGCCTGCAGGAACAGCTCGCGCCGCAGCTGCGAGCGACCACCGGCGCGACCGCTCTCGCGCAGCAGCTCCCAGCCGCCGAACAGGTCCGGCTGCAGGATCAGGCGCAGGAAGCGCGGTGCCTGCGCACCGGCGTCGGGATGTTGCAGGTAAACGTGCATGGCGCCGATTGTAGCGGGGCCAGGGTGACCCCGGCCGCAACGCGGTCGTGCCGGCCGTTGGCCGGCAACTTCATGAAACCTCCCCGGTAGCGCCGGGCCATGCCCGGCGAACACGGAAACGGTCAGGCCGCGCCCAGCACCTTCAGCACCGCCGCCTCGTCCACGTCCGGCACCACTTCAGCACGGCCGATGCCGCGCCACAGCACCAGGCGCAGGCGGCCGGCCACGTTCTTCTTGTCCAGCCGCATGCGGCCGAGCAGGGCCTGCGGGTCCAGTCCGGCCGGGATCGCCACCGGCAGGCCGAGGCGTTCCAGTAGCATCTGCAGGCGTGCACGGTCGGCATCCTCGGCCAGGCCCAGGTCGGTGGACAGCTTCGCCGCCAGCACCATGCCCACCGCCACCGCCTCGCCATGGTTCAGTGCATCGCGGCCGGGAGCGGAGTAGCCCTGTTCGGTCTCGATGGCGTGGCCGAAGGTGTGGCCAAGGTTGAGAAGGGCGCGCTCGCCTTTCTCGAACGGATCGCGCTCGACGATGGCGGCCTTGTGCCGGCAGCTGCGCGCGATGGCCTCGGCCAGCACTGCATCCTCGCCGGCCAGCAGCGCATCGGCGTGCTGCTGCAGCCATTCGAAGAACACCGCGTCGCCCAGTGCACCGTACTTCACCACTTCGGCCAGGCCAGCGCGCAGTTCGCGCGACGGCAGGGTGGCCAGCACGAGGGTATCGGCGATCACCGCGCGGGGGGGATGGAACGCGCCGACCAGGTTCTTGCCGGCTGGAATGTCGACCGCGGTCTTGCCGCCCACCGACGAATCGACCATCGCCAGCAGGGTGGTCGGCAGTTGCACGCAGTCCACGCCGCGCATCCAGCAGGCGGCGGCGAATCCGGCGAGGTCACCAACCACGCCGCCGCCGAGGGCGAACACGCAGGCATCTCGGGTGGCGCCGAGCGCGGCCAGCGCTTCGATCGTGCGGCCGAATTCGGCCAGGGTCTTGGAGGCTTCGCCGGCGGCCAGCACGTGCTCGCCGACGATCAGGTCGGGGCGTGCGGCCAGCAGCGTCTGCTTCACGGCGGCCAGGTAGCGCGGAGCCACTTCGCTGTCGCTGAGCAAAAGCACGTGGCGGCCGCGCACATGCGAGGCCAGCGCGGTGCCGTCGGCCTGCGCGCCAGCGCCGATGGTGATGGAGTAGGGGCGGTCGCCGCCAACGGCGACCTGCAACAGGGCGGGGGAAGTCATGCGGTCAGGTCCTGGCGCTGCCATTGCGTGGCCAGCTTGACCACCAGCTGGGCGGTCGCATCGGCAGCGGTGTACGGGTCGGTATCGAGGATGAGGTCGGCCAGCTCGCGGTACAGCGGGTCGCGGTGTGCGGCCAGATCGTGCAGCACCTGCTCGCGGTCAGGGCGCTGCAGCAGCGGCCGGCCCTTGTCGCGGGCCAGGCGCTCCAGCTGTTCGGCCACGCTGACCCGGAGGTAGACCACGAAGCCGCGCCGGGCGATCAGTGCACGGTTGTCCGGATCCAGTACGGCGCCGCCACCGGTGGAGACCAGCTGGCCACGGCCTTCCAGTACGCGAGCAAGCGCCTCACGCTCATGGCTGCGGAAGCCGGTTTCGCCCGAGTGCTCGAAGATGGTCGGGATGCTGGCGCCGGCGGCATCGACGATGGCCTGGTCGACATCGACGAAGTCCAGCGTGAAGCGCTCGGCCAGGCGGCGGCCGATGCAGGTTTTACCGGCGCCCATCGGGCCGATCAGGATCAGGTTCGGAGCAGGATTCATGCCCTCTGATCCTAACACCTCCGTGCCTTGGCCTTTACGTTCTTCACGTCAGGCTGGGCGTTACTGCGGGGCTCTCCCGCGCCTGACGGAGCAGCAGTCATGACGGTCGCCAAGGTCATCGAAATCAATGCGTCCTCGCCCAAGAGCGTGGAGGATGCCGTGCGCAGTGGCTTGAAGAAGGTATCCGGGACGGTCAAGGGCATCCAGGGCGCCTGGATCAACGAAACCAAGGTGGTGACCGATGGCAACGGCGAAATCACCGAATGGCGGGTCAATCTGCGGGTGACGTTCCTGGTGGAATAGGCGCCCTCAGCGCACCGCCTGCACCTGGCGCTGGCCGTCCAGCACCACCACGTGGTCGGCCAGGCCGGGCAGGGCATGCAGTGCCTGCCGGCTGACCCGCTCGTAATACTGCACGAAGCGCTCCAGCTGCGGCCGGCTCATGCCGTGCCGGCCCGGCTGCGCCGCCTGCAGGTTCTGCTCCTGCTGCCAGCGCCAGCGCGGCACCACCGAAAAATCCGGCGGCTGCAGGAACCACAGGCGGTCGCAGCGCTGCCACAACGCCGGGTAGTCGCGGGCCAGTGCCTGGTTGCACCAGCGGCGCCAACGACCATCGGCGTCGGCCTCGCGTTCCAGCGCGTTCAACGGGCTGTCCAGTGCGTTGTCATCCTGCGCCGGTGTGCCGAGGAACCAGCCTTCGAACACCAGCAGGTCCAATGGCTGCTGCAGCTGCGGCCACTGAGCCTCGGGCAGGCGCTCGTCGGCGAGCTTGTCGAAGCGCGGCATCGCGAAGGGCTGGCGTGCGGCCACCGCGTCCAGTACGGCGTGGGCCAGCGGCAGGTCGTGGGTGCCGGGCGGGCCGCGGGTGATCAGCAATGGGTGCACCTGGCGGGCCAGCCGTTGGCGCTGTGCGCGGGTCAGGTAGACATCATCGATCGACAGCGTGGCCGCGTTCAGGCCACGTGCCTGGGCGCGCGCCACCACCTGCGCGGCCAGCGTCGATTTGCCGCTCCCCTGCAGACCGCTGATCGCCAATACTGGAACTGCTGCATCGCTGGCCAGCGCATCGTCCAGCGCCTGTTCGGCCAATGTTTCGGGGAATCCTTTCACCTGGGGCATATACGCAGCAGCGACCATGCAGCCACAATAGCCCAATCCGTGTGAGAAGAACGCAATCATGAGCGACCTGTACGCCGAAGCCCTGTCCACGTTTGCCGGCCTGTTCGAGGAGGCCAAGCAGAGCCGCGAGGTCGAGCCGAATGCGATGACCGTGGCCACCGCCGATACGCAGGGCCGTCCCTCGGCGCGTACCGTGCTGCTGAAGGCCTTCGACGAGCGTGGCTTTGTCTTCTACACCCATCTGGACAGCCACAAGGGCCAGGAACTTCAGGCCAATCCGCAGGCCGCACTGCTGTTCCTGTGGCGCAGCCTGCGCGAGGCCGGCATCCAGGTGCGCATCGAAGGCCGTGTCGAGCAGGTCGCTGATGCCGAGGCTGATGCCTACTTCGCCAGCCGCCCGCGCTTGAGCCAGGTCGGCGCCTGGGCCTCGCAGCAGTCGAAGACGCTGTCGACGCGCGAGGAATTCGACGCACGCGTGGCCGAGATCGAAGCCCGCTTCGAAGGCAAGGACGTGCCGCGCCCGGATGGCTGGAGCGGCCTGCGCGTGGTGCCCGACCGCATCGAGTTCTGGTACGGCGCGCAATTCCGCCTGCATGAGCGCTGGTGCTATGAGGCCGGGGCTGAAGGGCGCTGGAGCAAGCGCCTGCTGTATCCGTAAGGCTGCCCGATGCAACGCCTGCTGGTTGTTGGAGGCCTGTTGTAGAGCCGAGCCCACGCTCGGCTGCTCCTTCGAGAGCATCAGCTGAGCGCGGGCTCGGCTCTACAGAAGTCCACGCTTTTTGCGAGTGGACTGGTCAGCTTCATGTATGAGCAGGTAGCTGGCGGGCACACTCCAATCGAAGCCTTCAATCTGTGGAGTTGCCATGCCCTCCTGGCGTTGCCTGTTTGCCGTGCCATCACCGCGTCGTGGCGTGGAGGCTTACCTGCTGCTGCTTGCCCGCATCGTCGCCGGTGTGATGTTCTGCGTCTCCGGCTGGAACAAGGTGTTCACCGACGCCGGGCGCGAGCGCATGGTGCATACGTTGGTCGATGCGGGGATTCCGTTCCCGGTATTCAGTGCGCCGGTGCTGGGTGTGATTGAATGGATTGCCGGTGGACTGCTGGTGCTGGGGCTGCTCAGTCGCCCTTCGGCATTGCTGCTGGCGGGCATCTGCGCGGTGGCCGCATTGACCGATGGCATCGCACGCATTCCGGCCGGGCTGAGCGTGCCGGATTGGTTGAGCTGGTTCTTCTACCTCAGCGAAGTGCCGCTTGGGGTGCTGCTGCTTTGGATTGCGGCGGTGGGGAGTGGCCGGTTTGCGATAGAGGCGCGTTGGTCACGCTGACGGCACGCACCCTGTAGAGCCGAGCCCATGCTCGGCTGCTTCTGCGGGAAGATCAGCCGAGCATGGGCTCGGCTCTACAGGCCTTCCGCGCGCAGCCAGCGCCACAGCGTGGTGCGTGAGACGCCCAGCGCCTGCGCCATCCCCTCGCGGTCATTGCGGTGTTCCTGCAACAGCGCTTCCAGCTGCGCACGCGGCGGGCGCTTGCCGTTGCTTTCCACCGGCAAGGCTGCAGTGCCCTCATTCACCAGCTCAGGTGCAAGCCGCAACAGTCGCGCGGCATCGATCAGCCCTTCACCCGGCTGCCAGTGGATGCGCAGGCGATCGACCAGGTTGCGCAGTTCGCGCACGTTGCCGGGCCACTCGGCGGCGGTCAGTACCGCCAGTGCGTCCTCATCCAGTGGCGCATCGATGCCACGCAGCTGGCGGAAGAAGTGCTGCGCCAACAGCGGGATATCGCTGTGCCGCGCACGCAGCGAAGGCAGCGCGATACGCAGCGCGGCCAGGCGGTAATACAGATCACGGCGGAAACTTCCGGCGGCGGCACGTTGTTCCAGTGACTGCAGCGTGGCAGCGACGACGCGCAGATCCACGGGCGTGGGTTCGGTGGCGCCGACGCGCAGCACTTCGCGTTCCTCCAGCACCCGCAGCAGTCGGGTCTGCAGCGGTAGCGGCAGTTCGCCGATTTCGTCCAGGAACAGGGTGCCGCCATCTGCCGCCTCGACCAGGCCAACACGGCCACCACGCCGCGCGCCGGTGAAGGCGCCATCGCTGTAGCCGAACAGCTCCGCTTCCAGCAGCGATTCGCTGATCGCGCCGCAGTTCAGTGCCACGAAGCGTCCGCGACGACCGCTGGCGGCGTGCAGCTGGCGCGCCACCAGTTCCTTGCCGGTGCCGGTTTCGCCGCTGACCAGCACGGTGCTGTCATGTGGGGCGTAGAGCGCGATCTGCGCGCGCACCTGCGCCATCGCGTCGCTGTCGCCGAGTAGTTCATGCGCATCGGCACGCGCTGCCGGGCGCCGGCGCGGGGCAGGGCGGTTGCTGCCGGAACGTGCCAGGGTCTGGGTCAGTTCCAGCGCATGTTCGAACGCCTGCCGCACCGAGTCGGCCGAATACAGCAGCACCCCGGGCAGACCGGCCTGTTCTGCATGGTCGATGGCCATGCCGGTGCCGACGATCACCTCGATGCCGTTGGCGCGCAGGTCGGCGATGCAGTCTCGTGCGTCCTCGCGGGTGACGAAGCGGCGATGTTCGATATCCAGGCCGAAACTCTGCTGGAAGTTGCTGAACACTGGTACATCGCTGGCGTGGGT
This sequence comes from Stenotrophomonas sp. 1L-E-5-B-C3, assembly GCF_057292075.1. Taxonomy (NCBI): domain Bacteria; kingdom Pseudomonadati; phylum Pseudomonadota; class Gammaproteobacteria; order Lysobacterales; family Lysobacteraceae; genus Stenotrophomonas; species Stenotrophomonas sp. 1L-E-5-B-C3. The sequence continues at coordinate 70,007 of NZ_JBXAWS010000010.1, read as the reverse complement.
GACCAGGCCGATGCGCGGAGCGATGCGTCGCGCGCGCGCCAGTGCTTCCATCAGGTCGAAGCCGTTGGCCTGGATCGGCACCAGCGGCAGCTCCAGCCGACCACGCAGCCACGCCGCATTGGAGCCGCCGGCGATCACCACATCGCAGTGCTCGCGACGCAGGCGCTGCCCGATCACGTCCACCGCTTCCTCGAAGCCGAGGTTGATCTGCTCGATGCGTGCGCGGCGGTCGAACTCGGGAATGACGTCGCCGAGCAGGCCGGTCAGCCGCGAGACGCTGACGGTCCAGATCACCGGGCGGCCGGGGTCGGTATCGGCGTGGCGCAGGGGTGATCGGGGCAGGTACATGGCGGCGGGTTCGGGTAGGGTGTTTCATGATACATCCGTTTCAATGTTTCATTTGTTTCACAGTTGCGTGCCGGTCATCCCCGTGAAATCAACCGCTTGCAGCTTGGCATGGTGCTTGCGCCTACCTTCCCGTTCTTCAACCTGGATTGCCGCATGACCGCTTCCGCCCCATTCTCCGCCGGTGCCCGCTTCCGTGAGGCGCTGGCTGCCGAATCGCCGCTGCAGGTGATCGGCGCGATCAACGCCAACCATGCGCTGCTGGCCAAGCGCGCTGGCTTCCGTGCCATCTACCTGTCCGGCGGCGGCGTTGCCGCTGGTTCGCTGGGCCTGCCGGACCTGGGTATCAACACCCTGGAAGACGTGCTGATCGACGTGCGGCGCATCACCGATGTCTGCGACCTGCCGCTGATGGTCGACATCGATACCGGTTTCGGCCCGAGCGCGTTCAACATCGCGCGCACCGTGAAGTCGCTGATCAAGGCCGGCGCCGCGGCCTGCCATATCGAAGATCAGGTTGGCGCCAAGCGCTGCGGCCACCGTCCGGGCAAGGAGATCGTCTCGCAGGGTGAAATGGTCGACCGCGTGAAGGCCGCCGCCGATGCCAAGACCGATCCGGACTTTTTCCTGATCGCACGCACCGATGCCATCCAGGTGGACGGCGTGGACAAGGCCATCGAGCGCGCCATCGCCTGTGTCGAAGCCGGTGCCGATGGCATCTTCGCCGAGGCTGCCTATGACCTGGATACCTACCGCCGCTTCGTCGATGCGGTGAAGGTGCCGGTGCTGGCCAACATCACCGAATTCGGTGCCACCCCGCTGTTCAGCCGCGATGAACTGGCCTCGGCCGGCGTGGCCATCCAGCTGTTCCCGCTGTCAGCGTTCCGTGCGGCCAACAAGGCCGCCGAAAATGTCTACCAGGCGGTGCGCCGCGATGGCCATCAGCGCAATGTGGTGGAGAGCATGCAGACGCGCGAAGAGCTGTATGACCGCATCGGCTACCACGCCTTCGAGCAGCAGCTCGATGCACTGTTCGCCGCCAAGAAATAAGCAGTACCCTGCACCATCAGTTTTCGGAGGGAAAACATGAACGATACGACCGCAACCCCGACCTTCAAGCCGAAGAAGTCCGTCGCCCTGTCCGGCACTGCTGCCGGCAACACTGCGCTGTGCAGCGTGGGCCGCAGCGGCAACGATCTGCACTACCGTGGCTACGACATCCTGGACCTGGCCAACACCAGCGAGTTCGAGGAAATCGCCTACCTGCTGGTGCACGGCAAGCTGCCGACCCGCGCCGAGCTGGTTTCGTACAAGGCCAAGCTGAAGTCGCTGCGTGGCATTCCGGCCGCGGTGAAGGCGGCGCTGGAAGAACTGCCGCCGTCGGCGCACCCGATGGACGTGATGCGCACTGGCGTGTCCGTGCTCGGCTGCGTGTCGCCGGAAAAGGACGACCACAACCATCCGGGCGCGCGCGACATCGCCGACAAGCTGATGGCCTGCCTCGGCTCGATGCTGCTGTACTGGTACCACTGGAGCCACAACGGCCGTGCCATCGACGTGGAAACCGACGATGACTCGATCGGAGGTCACTTCCTGCACCTGCTGCATGGCGAGAAGCCGCAGGATTCGTGGGTGAAGGCGATGCATACCTCGCTGATCCTGTACGCCGAGCACGAATTCAATGCCTCCACCTTCGCCTGCCGCGTCATCGCCGGCACCGGCAGCGACATGTACAGCGCGATCTGCGGTGGCATCGGTGCGCTGCGCGGTCCCAAGCATGGCGGTGCCAATGAAGTGGCCTTCGAGGTGCAGAAGCGCTACGACAATCCCGACGAGGCCGAGGAAGACATCAAGGCCCGCGTGGAGCGCAAGGAAGTGGTGATTGGTTTCGGCCACCCGGTCTACACCGTGTCCGATCCGCGCAACAAGGTGATCAAGGACGTGGCCCGCGAGCTGTCCGAAGAGCAGTCCAGCCTGAAGATGTACGACATTGCCGAGCGCCTGGAAACGGTCATGTGGGACATCAAGAAGATGTTCCCGAACCTGGACTGGTTCAGCGCCGTCAGCTACCACATGATGGGCGTGCCGACCGCGATGTTCACCCCCCTGTTCGTGATCGCCCGCACCGCCGGCTGGAGCGCGCACATCGTCGAGCAGCGCATCGACGGCAAGATCATCCGCCCGAGCGCCAACTACATCGGTCCGGAAGACCGCGACTTCGTCGCCATCGACAAGCGCGTCTGATCCACCTGCTGTACCCATCCGGCCGGCCGCGTGCCGGCCGGATGCTTTCGCCGCCGCACCGCCGGCACCCGGCCCGCCTCAAGCACTCCGCCAGCCCATGAATACCGATTACCGCAAGAACCTCCCCGGCAGCTCGCTGGATTATTTCGACGCGCATGCCGCTGTCGATGCGATCCAGCCCGGCGCCTACGCCACGCTGCCGTACGTATCGCGCGTGCTGGCCGAAAACCTGGTGCGCCGCTGCGATCCGGCGACGCTGACCGATTCGCTGAAGCAGCTGATCGAGCGCCGCCGCGACCTGGATTTCCCGTGGTTCCCTGCGCGCGTGGTGTGCCATGACATCCTCGGCCAGACCGCACTGGTCGACCTGGCTGGCCTGCGTGATGCGATCGCCGACAAGGGGGGCGACCCGGCCAAGGTCAATCCGGTGGTGCCGGTGCAGCTGATCGTCGATCACTCGCTGGCGGTGGAATGCGGTGGTTACGATCCGCAGGCGTTCGAGAAGAACCGCGCCATCGAGGATCGCCGCAACGAAGACCGTTTCCACTTCATCGACTGGACCAAGCTGGCCTTCGAGAACGTGGATGTGATTCCGCCGGGCAACGGCATCATGCACCAGATCAACCTGGAGAAGATGTCGCCGGTGATCTACGTGCAGAACGGGGTGGCCTTCCCGGATACCTGCGTGGGCACCGACAGCCACACCCCGCACGTGGATGCGCTGGGCGTGATCGCGATTGGTGTTGGCGGCCTGGAAGCAGAGAACGTGATGCTGGGCCGCGCCTCGTGGATGCGCCTGCCGGACATCATCGGCGTCGAGCTGGCCGGCAAGCCGCAGCCCGGCATCACTGCCACCGATGTGGTGCTGGCATTGACCGAGTTCCTGCGCAAGGAACGCGTGGTGGGCGCCTGGCTTGAATTCTTCGGCGAGGGTGCCGCGGCACTGACCATCGGTGACCGCGCCACCATCTCCAACATGTGCCCGGAGTACGGCGCCACTGCGGCGATGTTCTACATCGATGCGCAGACCACCGAGTACCTGCGCCTGACCGGGCGCGAGGAATCGCAGGTGGCGCTGGTGGAGAACTATGCCCGCACCACCGGCCTGTGGGCCGATGATCTGGCCAACGCGCAGTACGAGCGCGTGCTGCGCTTCGATCTATCGACCGTGGTGCGCAACATGGCCGGGCCGAGCAATCCGCACCGTCGCCTGCCGGTGGCCGAACTGGCCGAGCGCGGCATTGCTGATGCGGCCAAGCTGGAAGCGGGCAAAGCCGAACAGGCGCAGGGCCTGATGCCGGATGGCGCAGTGATCATCGCCGCCATCACCAGCTGCACCAACACCTCCAACCCGCGTAACGTGATCGCCGCCGCACTGCTGGCGCGCAACGCCAACGCGCGCGGCCTGCAGCGCAAGCCGTGGGTGAAGTCCTCGTTGGCGCCGGGTTCCAAGGCCGTGCAGTTGTATCTGGAAGAATCCGGCCTGCTGCCGGACCTGGAACAGCTCGGCTTCGGCATCGTCGCCTTCGCCTGCACTACCTGCAACGGCATGAGCGGTGCGCTGGACCCGAAGATCCAGCAGGAGATCATCGACCGTGACCTGTACGCCACGGCCGTGCTGTCGGGCAACCGCAACTTCGATGGCCGCATCCACCCGTACGCCAAGCAGGCCTTCCTGGCCTCGCCGCCACTGGTGATCGCCTACGCCATCGCTGGTACCGTGCGCTTCGATATCGAGAAGGACGTGCTGGGCGTGGACGCCAACGGCAACGAAGTGCGCCTGAAGGACATCTGGCCGAGCGACGCCGAGATCGATGCGGTGGTGAAGGCCTCGGTGAAGCCGGAGCAGTTCCGCCGCGTCTACAACCCGATGTTCAACGTACGCGTGGAGCACGGTGCGGCGGTCAGCCCGTTGTACGACTGGCGCCCGCAGAGTACCTACATCCGCCGCCCGCCGTACTGGGAGGGTGCACTGGCCGGTGAGCGTACGCTGGCTGGCATGCGCGCGCTCGCCGTGCTGCCGGACAACATCACCACCGACCACCTGTCGCCGTCCAACGCGATCATGGCTTCGAGTGCCGCTGGCGAATACCTGGCGAAGATGGGCCTGCCGGAAGAGGACTTCAATTCCTACGCGACCCACCGCGGCGACCACCTGACCGCGCAGCGCGCAACGTTCGCCAACCCGAAGCTGTTCAACGAGATGGTGCGCAACGACGACGGCAGCGTGAGGCAGGGTTCGCTGGCGCGCGTGGAGCCGGAAGGCAAGGTGATGCGCATGTGGGAAGCGATCGAGACCTACATGGAGCGCAAGCAGCCGCTGATCATCATCGCCGGTGCCGACTACGGCCAGGGCAGCTCGCGCGACTGGGCCGCCAAGGGCGTGCGCCTGGCCGGCGTGGAAGCGATCGTGGCCGAAGGCTTCGAGCGGATTCACCGCACCAACCTGATCGGCATGGGCGTGCTGCCGCTGGAGTTCAAGCCGGGCACCACCCGCCTGACCCTGGGCATCGATGGCACCGAGACCTTCGACGTGATCGGCGAGCGCACCCCGCGCGCTGACCTGACCCTGGTCATCCACCGCCGCGACGGCCAGGACGTGATCGTGCCGGTCACCTGCCGCCTGGACAGCGACGAGGAAGTGGCGATCTACGAAGCCGGCGGCGTGCTGCAGCGCTTCGCCCAGGACTTCCTGGAAGGCGCCAAGGTGGCGTGATGCCGGACTGAATGCCTGCCCCCGGAGGCCGGGGGCGGGCTTGTCCGACACCAGGGCAGGGCGCACACTGACTTGGCAAAAACTGCCAAAGGAGAGTTTCATGGCCACCATGAACATTTCGCTGACCGATCCGCTCAAGCAGTTCGTGGACGAGGAAGTGCGCGAAGGCGGCTACTCCAGTACGTCGGATTATGTGCGTGACCTGATCCGCCAGCGTCAGCGCAGCAAGGCTGAAGAGCTGCTCAAGCAGTTGATTGCCGAGGGGCTGGCTTCTGGGCCTGCCGTTCCGGTGACTGCGGCCACATTCGAGCGGATGCGTCGCGAACTGACCGAAAGGATGGAGCGTGAAGGCGATTGAATGGAGGCCCCGGGCCGAGACAGACGCAGCCGACGCCGCGCTGTGGTACGCACGACAGGGAGGGCTGGCACTGGGTCAGCGCTTTCTCGCCGAGCTGAAGGCCACGCTTCAACGTATTGCGATGTTCCCTGCGTCAGGTTCCGTCCGCCATGCCGACCTCGCCGCACAGTTGCCGGCACTCTTGCGCTTCATGCAGGTTCCGGGCTTTGAACGCTATCTCGTCTACTACCTCGATCTGCCGGACCGCGTGGACGTCATGCGGGTGTGGTGCGTTGATCGTGGCCTTGACGCACTGATGCAAGACATTTCCTGAAATCCAAACGCTTGGATCCGACGATGAATTTTCTTCCGCAACTCCGAATTCCCGCCACCTACATGCGCGGCGGCACCAGCAAGGGCGTGTTCTTCCGCCTGCAGGACCTGCCCGATGCCGCGCAGGTGCCGGGCGCCGCACGCGATGCGCTGCTGATGCGCGTGATCGGCTCGCCCGATCCGTATGGCAAGCAGACCGATGGCATGGGCGGCGCCACCTCCAGCACCAGCAAGTGCGTGATCATTTCCACCGCTTCGGTGCCTGACCACGACGTGGACTACCTGTATGGCCAGGTGTCGATCGACACCGCCTTCGTCGACTGGAGCGGCAACTGCGGCAACCTCAGCACTGCGGTGGGTCCGTTCGCGATTGCCAATGGTCTGATCGATCCGGCCCGGGTGCCGCGCGATGGCCTGTGCACCGTGCGCATCTGGCAGGCCAACATCGGCAAGACCATCATCGCGCACGTGCCGATGCGCGATGGCGAAGTGCAGGAGATCGGCGATTTCGAACTGGACGGCGTGACCTTCCCGGCGGCCGAGATCCAGCTGGAATTCATCGATCCGTCCGATGACGGTGATGCGGGCGCGATGTTCCCGACCGGTAACCTGGTCGACACCCTCGATGTTCCCGGCGTGGGCAGCTTCGAGGTGACGATGATCACCGCGGGCATCCCGACCATCTTCCTCAACGCCGCCGACCTGGGCTACACCGGCACCGAGCTGCAGCCGGCGATCAATGAGGACAAGGCCGCACTGCAGAAGTTCGAGACCATCCGCGCGCATGGCGCGCTGCGCATGGGTCTGATCAAGAACCTGGAAGATGCGGCAACCCGCCAGCACACGCCGAAGGTCGCCTTCGTGGCGCCGGCGCAGGACTATGTGTCATCCAGCGGCAAGGCCATTCCGGCCTCGGCCATCGACCTGCATGCGCGCGCACTGTCGATGGGCAAGCTGCACCACGCGATGATGGGCACCGCCGCCGTGGCGATCGGCACTGCCGCGGCGATTCCGGGCACCCTGGTCAATCGTGCGGCCGGTGGTGGCGAGCGCGAGGCGGTGACCTTCGGCCACCCCTCCGGCACGCTGCGCGTGGGCGCGCAGGCCGGTCTCGTTGACGGCCAGTGGACGGTGACCAAGGCCATCATGAGCCGCAGCGCCCGCGTGCTGATGGAAGGCAAGGTGCGGGTGCCGGCCGAGTAACCAGCAGGTCGGCGCTGGCATCACACGCTTCGGTAGATGCCAACCTTGGTTGGCATGGCATTGGCACCGCCCGGGCAATGTCCAGCGCCAACCAAGGTTGGCGACTACCGGGAGGCGCGGCCTGACCTGCTTTTCTGAAGAGGAGATCGACGATGTCCGATAACCACACCCCATCCAACGAGCGTGCAGCGTGGGATGCGCTGCTGGTGGACATCGTCGACTACGTGCGCGACGCGCGCATCGACTCACCCCTGGCGTTCCAGACCGCGCACCACTGCCTGCTCGACACGCTGGGCTGCGGTTTGGAAGCGCTGTCCTTCCCGGCCTGCAGCAAGCTGCTCGGTCCTCTGGTGCCGGGCATCAGCGTGGTCAACGGCGCGCGCGTACCGGGCACGCACTACGTGCTGGACCCGGTGCAGGCCGCCTTCAACCTGGGCGCGATGGTGCGCTGGCTGGATTTCAACGACACATGGCTGGCCGCCGAATGGGGCCACCCGTCGGACAACCTCGGCGGCATCCTCGCCGTCTGCGATTGGCTGGGACGCAATGCGCAGGCCCTGCGCCGCCCGCCGCCGACCGTGCAGGACGTGCTGCTGGCGATGATCAAGGCGCATGAGATCCAGGGCGTGTTGGCGCTGAAGAATTCGTTCAACCGGGTCGGGCTGGACCATGTGGTGCTGGTCAAGGTGGCGACCACCGCCGTGGTAGCGCAGCTGCTCGGGCTTGATCGCGAACGCATGCTCAATGCAGTGTCGCTGGCCTGGGTCGATGGCCAGGCGCTGCGGACCTACCGGCACGCGCCCAACACCGGCTCGCGCAAGAGCTGGGCCGCCGGCGATGCCACCAGCCGTGGCGTGCGCTTGGCGCTGATCGCGGCAACGGGTGAAATGGGCTATCCGAGCGTGCTCAGTGCACCGACCTGGGGCTTCGAGGCAGTGTCCATGCATGGCCAGGCATTGACGCTGGAGAGACCGCTGGGCAGCTATGTGATGGAGAACGTGCTGTTCAAGATCAGCTACCCGGCCGAGTTCCACGGCCAGACCGCAGTGGAGGCAGCGATTACGCTGCACCAGCAATTGCGCGTGGCCGGGCGGCGCGCCGAGGACATCGAACACATCGCGATCCGGACCCAGGACGCCTGCATCCGCATCATCGACAAGCGGGGTCCACTGCATAACCCGGCCGACCGCGACCACTGCGTGCAGTACATGATCGCCATCGCGCTGCTGCATGGGCGGCTGGTGGCCGAGGACTATGAGGACGACGTCGCCGCCGATCCGCGCATCGACGCATTGCGCGCAAAGATGGCTTGCCACGAGGATCCGCAGCTCAGCGCCGACTACCTGGACCCGGACAAGCGCAGCATCGCCAACGGCCTCAGCGTGCGCTTCAACGATGGCAGCGGACTGCCGGAGGTGCTGGTGGAGTACCCGCTCGGCCATGCCCGGCGCCGCGAGGAAGGCATTCCGCTGCTGATGGACAAGTTCCGCCGGCACCTGGCCCATCGCTTCCCGACCGCCCAGCAGCAGCGCATCCTGGCCGCCTCGCTGGACCCGGTGGCGCTGGCGGCGATGCCGGTGACCGACTACGTGGATCTGTACCTGCCGGGGTAGGGGGCTTCGCCGGATCTGGCGCTGCGCCTGCTTGCCGGGCACGTGGCTGCACCTGCTTTGGTAGGTGCCAACCTTGGTTGGCACGGCCGACGCCAACCAAGGTTGGCGACTACCGGGATGCTTTGGTCCACGCTGCAGTCTGCAGAGGTTCCTCAGAGATAGTGTAATCCCGCGATAGCGATAGACTAAGCCGGATCAGATCGCATATGTGGAAAGGCATCCATAGTCGGTGCGTACCGAAATGGCATTGTGTCCCGTCCATGCAATATGCGCGGTACGCACCACATGATCGACGGGAAAGCGTCGAATTTCCCTCATGTCTGCAAAGTCATAAAGTGCAATATGACCGCGGTGCATGACGGCCAATCGCTTGCTATCGCAGTCCAGTGCAAAGTCAGTTCGTATCATATCAGTGAACTCCGGCCACCCGGGGCGGGATTCGCCTGTTGCCGCGTCCAGGCACAGCAGGCGCCACCGTCCATACTCTTCCAAGGCCAACAACCAGCGTCCATCCGCGCTCCACTCCATCTTGACGATCATTTCAAAATCAGCCTGATGTCGGCGCACGGTCTTGGCCTGGGCGACATCGATGTACTCGATCTCACCTGGATTGGCACAGCAGGCAAGCATCGTGGCATCCGCTGAGAGCGTGCCCATAATCTGCTCGGAATGCCCGCCAACCATCGCAGGGGAGCGCGCCAGCTGCATGATGTGCCTTCCATCGTCGAGTCTCATTACCGTTACCTGCTCACCGTCATGCCATGCGGCATGCCCGTTGGACCTTGTCAGGAAGGGCGATGACAGTACGGATGCATCGCTGATCCGCTGGGGAGGACTGCCATCTGAAGTCCAAAGGTAGATTCCAGAGTCGAATCGAATCAGGAATCCTGTCCGGTCATCCGTAGGTAGTGCCGACCAGGCAAGGTCCGTCTTGCTTGATCGCCAACCATGGATGATCTCAGCGTCTTCACCAATGAGCAGCAACATGTCGGTTGCCGCACCATGCGTGTCTTCGTCCTGGTGCTGATTGGTCGCCAGCTTCCCATTGCAACCCGCAATCATCAGGGCTCCCGTGTACCCCCCGCCAATGTAACGATGCATGCAGGGTTCGCCTGCGGCAGCAGCATGGTTCACGAGTACGAAGCCCTTTTTCAGCCGCGACCACTCCTGTTTGATGGCCCATTTCAGTGCCTCGTCGGGACTCGGGAAGTCTTTCAACTGTGACTTCAGCTTCCCGGGGCTTCCGGAGGTGACTTCGACAGTACCTCGGTCACATCGCGTACCCCAGACCTTACCGGTCGCTGGATCCTGAATCATGCGTACTCGTGTCATTGCAATGTTCACTGCTGTTCAGAAGGCCTGATGCCGATGCTACAGCGGCGACTGAAGGCCGATTGGGAAGTCGCTCAATCGAGGGTTGAACCCGTCACTTTGGGGCGACTTCGGCCTTCTCTCCGCCGGGACATTGCGCGCCACGATTGGGGGAGCGCCCGATCCCAAGCCAGACAGGTTGCCGGCATCGGCCTGTGCCTGGCGCGGCGGGGGAGGGGCGCTTGGGTAGGTGCCAACCTTGGTTGCCACGGCTATCGCCAACCGAGGTTGGCGGCTACCGGTCCTGCCGGCCAGCGGCCGGCACTACCCGCCCGGGCAATTGCCGAATTCGCGTCAACACCTTGACGCGGCCTGCCTATAATGGCCACCTCGATCAAGGAGTGACGACATGAGCGGTCCGGCACGGCGGAAGCGGTGGGGATGGGCGGCGGCTGTACTGGCAGGAGGCCTGTTGCTGGGCCTGGCCGGTTGCCGCAACGACAGCGGGCAGCTGCCCAAGAGCAGCGGTGAGGCCATCACCACCAAGGCCGAGCAGGTGAAGGAATTCACCCTGCTGCGCGCTTACCCGGACCAGAAGAATGAAGGCCTGTCGCTGGCGCTGGAGTTCTCGCGCCCGCTGGTCGGCACCCAGGATTTCGACAAGCTGGTGCGCTTCGAAGAGAAGGTCGGCACCGACGACAGCAGCTGGACGCTGTCCGATGACGGCCTGACCCTGCGTTACCCGTTCGTCGAGGCTGGCAAGGAGTTCAGCCTGGTGGTCTCGCCGGACCTGCTGGCCGCCGATGGCAGCCGCCTGGGCAAGGAACTGAAGCAGAAGGTGTTCAGCGGCGAGCTGAAGCCGGTGGTCGGTTTCGCCTCACAGGGCAGCGTTCTGCCGGCCAAGGACAGCCGTGGCCTGCCGGTGGTCTCGGTGAACGTGCCCGAGGTTGATGTTGAATTCCTGCGCGTGCGCGAGAAGGACCTGCCGACTTTCTTCAGCCAGTACCAGCGCGGTGGCCGCCGCGGCAGCTGGGAGCTGAGCAGTGACTACGAGCGCAGCCCGATCAACAAGCTGGCCGAGCCGGTCTACGTCAACCGCTTCATCCTCGGCGGCAAGAAGAACGAGCGGGTGCTGACCTACCTGCCGACCCAGGACATCAAGGAACTGCAGGAACCGGGCCTGTACTTTGCCCTGCTCAAGCGCACCGGCGACTATGAAGGCGAGTTCGATACCGCGTTCTTCTCGGTCAGCGACATCGGCCTGCATACCCGCGCCTACAAGGACAAGCTGTTCGTGCACACCGCCGGCCTCAAGGACGGTGCGCCGCTGAAGGGCATCGACCTGCGCGTGCTGGACGCCAAGGGCGAGGTGGTGCTGAAGGGCAGCACCGACGGCAACGGCAATGCGCTGCTGAACTACACGCTGGATGCCACCCACGTGCTGGTCGCCAGCACGGGCAAGGACACCAGCTTCCTGCCGTTCAACCAGCCGGCGCTGGACCTGAGCGAATTTGCCGTGGCCGGTCGTGACAATGCCTGGTTCGACGTTTACGCCTGGTCCGGCCGTGACCTGTACCGCCCGGGCGAGACCGTGCGCCTGTCCGCCCTGCTGCGCGACAACGACGGCAAGCCGGTCAAGGCGCAGCCGGTGTTCCTGCGCCTGAAGCAGCCCGACGGCAAGACCTTCCGCGAGACCCGCCTGCAGCCGGGCGAGCAGGGCTACATCAACTTCGAGCAGGTCATTCCCGCTGAAGCGCCGACCGGGCGCTGGCAGGTCGAGTTCCGCACCGATCCGGCCAGCAAGGAAGCGATCCAGGGCATGACCCTGCGCATCGAGGAGTTCCTGCCCGAGCGCATGAAGCTGGACCTGGACAGCGCGCAGAAGACGCTGAAGCCGGGCGAGGACCTGCGCCTGCAGGCCAATGGTGCCTACCTGTACGGTGCGCCGGCCGACGGCAACCGTTTCACTGCGCGCATGGCGGTGGCCGCCGAACAGCAGCCAGTCGAAGGCCTGCCGGGCTACTTCTTCGGTGACCCGACCCTGCAGCTGCCGCGCGAAGCCAAGGACGTGATCGACTCCACGCTGCCGGGCAACGGCCAGCTGCGTGAGGATGTGGCATTGCCGGAAGAGGCCGCCAAGGCCAAGGCACCGATCGCCGTGGTGCTGTCCGGCAGCCTGTATGAAACCGGTGGCCGTACCGTCACCCGTACCCTGAAGCGGGTGATGTGGCCGGCCAACGCGCTGGTTGGCGTGCGCCCGCTGTTCAACCCCGAGGATGGTGCCGACTCCAACGGCAATGCGCGCTTCGAGCTGATGCGCGTGGATGCCGCCGGCAAGCCGCAGCCGGCCAAGGGCCTGAAGATCACCCTGGTGCGCGAACTGCGCGACTACCACTGGACCTTCAACGACAACCGCTGGGACTACGATTTCACCCGCCGCTTCGAGAACAAGGAAACCCGCACCGTCGATGCCGGCAGCAGCGCGGTCGCCTTCGATTTCCCGGTGGAGTGGGGCGAGTACCGGGTGGACGTGTTCGATCCGTCCACCGGCCTGACCAGCCGCTACCCGTTCCGTGCCGGCTGGAGCTGGGGCGATGACAACCGTGGCCTGGATGCACGCCCGGACAAGGTCAAGCTGGGCCTGGACAAGACCGGCTACAAGGCCGGTGACACCCTGGAAGTGACGGTGACCCCGCCGCATGCCGGCAAGGGCATCCTGATGGTCGAGACCGACCGCATGCTGTACGTGCAGGACATCGACGCCAAGCCGGGTTCGACCTTCAAGATTCCGGTCACCGCCGACTGGGAGCGCCACGACGTCTACATCACCGCACTGGTGTTCCGCGGCGGCAGCGCGCCGAGCAAGATCACCCCGGCCCGTGCCGTGGGCGTGGTGCATGTGCCGATGGACCGCAAGGGCCGCACCGTAGCGGTCGGCCTGGTGGCGCCCAAGCAGATGCGCCCGGAACAGGACCTGTCGGTGACGGTCAGTGCACCGCAGCTGGCCGGCAAGATGGCGCACGTCACCGTCTCGGCGGTGGACGTGGGCATCCTCAACATCACCCGCTTCCCGGTGCCCGATGCCGGTGCGCACTTCTTCGCCCAGCGTCGCCTCGGCATCGATGCCTACGACATCTACAGCCGGGTGATCGAGAGCTTCGATGGCGGTGCCGGCAAGCTGAAGTTCGGTGGCGACATGGCGCTGCAGGCATTGCCGCAGGCCAAGCGCCCGACCGCGCGCGTGCAGACCGTGGACCTGTTCTCCGGCCCGGTGCAGCTCGATGCCAAGGGCATCGCCCGCATCCGCCTGAAGGTGCCGGACTTCAACGGCACCCTGCGGGTGTCGGCGCTGGTCTACAGCGATGACCAGTATGGCAAGCGCGATGTGGAAACCGTGGTGCGCGCTCCGATCCTGGCCGAAGCCAGCATGCCGCGCGTGCTGGCCCCGGGCGACCGCAGCACAGTGACCCTGGACGTGCAGAACTTCACCGGCAAGCCGGGGCAGTTCAACGTGAAGGTGGACACCGAGGGCCCGCTGAACCTGGCCGAGGGCAGCCGCAGCGTGCAGTTGAATGCCGATGCCAAGACCACGCTGAGCTTCCCGCTGTCGGCACGTGAGGGCCACAGCGTGGCCAAGGTGCGGGTGCGGGTGGACGGCAACGGCTTCAAGGCCGATCGCCGCTACGAGCTGCCGGTGCGTGCGGCGTGGCCGCAGGTGCTGCGTTCGCAGGTGCGCACGCTGGATCCGCTGGCAGCGGTCAGTCTCGACAACAGCCTGACCGATGGCCTGATGTCCGAGTCGGTGAATGCCCGCCTGCTGGTCAGCCCGCTGCCGCCGATCCCGTTCGCCAGTGCGCTGCAGGGCGCGCTGAACTACCCGTACGGCTGTGCCGAGCAGACCACCAGCAAGGGCTACGCCGCGCTGATCCTGGACCAGGCGACGTCGTCGATGCTCGGTGCCGATGGCCTGGATGCCAAGACCCGTCGCGAACGCATGGAAGGTGCGTTCGGTCGCCTGGCGTCGATGCAGGTGGCCAACGGCAACTTCTCGATGTGGGGTGACGACGGCTACGTGAACCCGTGGCTGACCCCGTACATCACCGAGTTCCTGCTCGATGCCAAGGACGCCGGTTTCGCGGTGCCCGACAACGTGCTGCAGAAGGCGCTCAACCGGCTCAGCGAGGACCTGCTGTCCGGCGGCAACCAGTTCTACGGCCAGGACGACCGCGAGAAGCTGAAGTTCGCCAACCAGGCGTATTCGGGCTACGTACTGGCCCGGGTCAACCGTGCGCCGCTGGGTACCCTGCGCACGCTGTACGACAACGAGCGCAGCAAGGCGGTCGGCGGCCTGTCGCTGGTCCATCTGGGCGTGGCGCTGTCGCTGCAGGGCGATGCCAAGCGCGGTCAGGCCGCGCTGGCCGCGGCCTTCGCCAAGTCCAGCAGCGAACGCCCGTCGTACTTCGGCGACTACGGCAGTGCGATCCGTGATGACGCGCTGATGATCGCGCTGACCCACGAAAACAAGCTGGCCAAGCCCGCGTGGGACGCGCGTGCGGTGGATCTCGGCCGTGGCCTGGATGCGCGCCGCAATGCCGGCTGGATGTGGCTGAGTACGCAGGAGCAGGTGGCCATCGCCCGTCTTGGCAAGGCCCTGGCCGCCAACCAGAAGGCACTGGTGGCCGGTGAACTGGTGATTGGTGGCAACACCGAAGCCATCGGCGAGCGAAAGCTGTTCGGCCGCAACTTCAGCGCCAGTGAGCTGGCCAGCGGCGTGCGCTTCACCCCGCAGGGCCAGCCGCCGATGTTCGCCAGCATCGACGTGGCCGGCATCCCGCGCAGCGCGCCGGCACCGGACAACAGTGTGCTGGGCATTGAGCGCAGCTACTACGGCACCGATGGCAAGCCGTGGTCGCCGCGTCCGCTGAAGGAAGGCGAAGCCCTGATCGTGCGCGTGACGGTCACCGCCGACACCACGATGCCCGATGCCCTGCTGACCGACCTGTTGCCGGCGGGTCTGGAGATCGAGAACTTCAATCTGGGCGACGCCAAGCAGTGGGCCGATGTGGTGGTTGATGGCATCACCATCAGCGACCGCGGTGAAGCCGCCGACACCAAGCATGAGGAGTTCCGCGACGACCGCTATGTGGCCGCGCTGAAGCTCTCGCGTGGCAGCAAGGCCAACGTGTTCTATCTGGTGCGCGCGGTGACCCCGGGTACTTACTCGGTGCCGCCGCCGCTGGTGGAGGACATGTACCGGCCGCAGCTGCGTGGCGTCGGCCGCAGCAACCCGACCACGATCACGGTGGTACAGCCGTGACCGCGCGGACGGGCCGCGAGGGCGCGGCCCGTCCCGCTGGCAAGCTCCAATCCGGCACGCTGCAATGAAGAAGACGATGTCGACCCGGCTGGCGGCCCTGCGCCGCTGGCTGCGGCCGCTGTGGCCGTGGCTGCGCTGGGGTACGGCGGCCCTGCTGGCACTGCTGCTGGTGCTGGATTTCGCCTTCCCGCCACCGCTGCCGAAGCAACGCGATACCAGCACCCTGGTGGTCGCCGCCGACGGCACGCCGTTGCGTGCGTTCGCCGATGCCGAGGGCGTGTGGCGCTATCCGGCATCGATCGACAGCGTCTCGCCGCTGTACCTGCAGGCGCTGCTGACCTACGAAGACCGCTGGTTCTGGCGCCATCCGGGCATCAACCCGCTGGCGATCCTGCGTGCCAGCGGCCAGCTGCTGCGCGGTGGTCGCATCGTTTCCGGCGGCTCGACCCTGACCATGCAGGTCGCGCGCATCCTCGACCCGCATACGCGCACGCCCTGGGGAAAGCTCAAGCAGATGCTGCGCGCGGTGCAGCTGGAAGTTCACCTGAGCAAGCGGCAGATCCTGGCCCTGTATCTGGAGCGCGCGCCCTACGGTGGCACCATCGAGGGCGTGGAAGCGGCCAGCTGGGCCTATCTGGGCAAGCCGGCGGCGCAGCTGTCACATGCCGAGGCCGCGTTGCTGGCGGTACTGCCACAGGCACCAAGCCGGCTGCGCCCGGACCGCCACCCGGAAGCCGCGCAGAAGGCGCGGGACAAGGTGCTGTCACGCATGGCCGAACTGGGCGCGTGGACGCCGGAAGAAGTGCAGGACGCGCGTATCGAGAACGTAGTGGCGCGCTCGTTGCGGCCGCCGCTGCATGCCGCATTGCTTGCGCAGCGACTGCATTCGGCGCATCCAGGACAGGCGCGCATCCAGAGCAGCATCGACATCGGCCTGCAGCGCACGCTGGAAGAGCGCGTGGCCAGCTATTTCTCGACGCTGCCCGAGCGTACTTCGGCGGCCTTGCTGGTGGTCGACAACCAGACCCTGCAGGCGCGTGCCTACGTCGGTACGTTGTCCTTTGGTGACCGCCAGCGGCTCGGCCACGTCGACATGGTGCAGGCCTGGCGCTCGCCGGGCTCCACGCTCAAGCCGTTCCTGTATGCGATGGCGCTGGACGATGGCTTGATCCATTCGGAAAGCCTGCTGGTCGATGCGCCACAGAGTTTCGGCAGCTACCGGCCCGGCAATTTCGACATGGCCTTCAATGGGCCGATCGGCGCGTCCAGCGCATTGCGCCTGTCGCTCAACGTGCCCTCGGTGGACCTGCTGCAGCGGGTCGGGGCCGCGCGCTTTGCTGCACGGCTTTCGCACTCCGGCATCCAGCTGCGCTTCCCGCCGGGCAGCACGCCCAACCTGTCACTGATTCTGGGCGGCACCGGCGCGCGGCTGGAAGATCTGGTCGGCGCGTTCGCGGCGCTGAACCGCAACGGCATTGCCGGACGCGTGCGCTACACCGATGACGAACCGATGATCGAGCGGCGCCTGGCGTCGCCGGGCGCCAGCTGGATCGTGCGCGAGATGCTGGAATCGAACCCACGACCGGGCTACAGCGTCGGTACCTTCGATATCGGTGGCCGCCCGCGCGTGGCCTGGAAGACCGGTACCAGCTATGGCTATCGCGATGCGTGGGCGATTGGCAGCACCCGCCACTACACGGTAGGCGTGTGGGTGGGCCGACCGGACGGCACGCCGTTGCCGGGCCAGTACGGTGCGGTCACTGCACTGCCGCTGATGTTCGAAGTGGTCGACAGCCTGCCGCGCCAGCGTGGCGATTCCGCTGCTGCGCCGATGCCGACCAGTGTCAGCCAGGAAGACATCTGCTGGCCGACCGGCGAACGTGCCGAGGGGCTGCCCGCGGCACTGTGCCAGCGGCGGATGTCGGCCTACCTGCTGGACGGCGCAGCACCACCGACCTTCCCCGAGCGCGAGGCGCGGCGCTGGCAGCCGGGCCGGCAGCGTTACCTGGCCGATGCGCGGACCGGTCTGCGTGTATCTGCTGATTGCCGTTTGCCGCATGAGGAAGTCGCGCGTGAGATCGCGCGCTGGCCGGCGCTGTTGTCGCCATGGTTACCCAAGGCCACGCGCGAGGCCTCGCAGTTGCCAGCGCTGTCACCGGATTGCCGCGAAGACGGACGCGATGCCAGCGTGGCGCTGCACATCGACGGTCTCAACAACGGCGCTACCCTGGCGCGCGCACCCAATGCCGAACATGGCGTGCGCCTGCAACTGCGCGCGCTGGGCAGCGAGCAGGCAGTGGACTGGTTGCTGGATGGACGCTGGATCGCGCAGACCCATGGCGCGCAGTTGATGCAGCGCGAATTCGCCGAGCCGGGCGCACACACCCTGACCGCGCTGGCGGCCGATGGCGCGTGGACGCAGGTGCGGTTCAACGTTCTCAGGTAGATGCCGACCTTGGTCGGCACTCGGTCCAGCGCCAACAACACCTTTGTGCTCTGGTAGGTGCCAACCTTGGTTGGCACGCGGCGAAGCGCCCACCAAGGTGGGCATCTACCGGATCATTCCCCGATCCACCCATCCAGCAGGTCGGCGAATTCGTCGGCGTGTTCCTCTTCCTGCGCGAGGATCTCTTCAAGGACGCGCTTGGTGGTGGTATCGCGGTCGCCGATGAAGTTGATCATCTCGCGGTAGCTGTCGATGGCGATGCGTTCGGCCACCAGATTCTCGCGGACCATGTCGCGCAGGTCGCTGCCTTCCTTGTACTCGGCATGCGAGCGCGCGGTCAGCGTGTCGGGGTTGAAGTCCGGCTCGCCGCCGAGCTGGACGATGCGCTCGGCCAGCTTGCCGGCGTGCGCCTGTTCCTGCTGTGCATGCTCGAGGAATTCGGCTTTCACCGCGTCGGCCAACATGCCCTTGGCCATGAAGTAGTGCCGGTAGTAGCGTAGCACGCATACGTACTCGGTGGCCAGTGCATCGTTGAGCAGCTTGATCACGACCTTGCGGTCGGCGCTGTAGCTGTCGGTGATCGCCCCGTCTTCGATGTTGCGCCGCGCGCGTTCGCGCAGGGTCTTGCGGTCACTGATGCCGGGCATCTTTGCGGCAGGCTTTGCGGCTTTGGCTGGCTTGGTGGACATGGCTGGCCGTTTCCTCTTGCGGTGAAAGATCAGGTTGGCAGATGCTCCAGCACGTACTCGGCCGAAGACACCTCGAACTGGCCGGGCTGCTCGATCCAGGCCGCGCGCACCACGCCGTCGACCACGTACAGGGCAAAGCGGCGCGAACGGATGCCCATGCCCGAGGCGCTGGCATCGAGTTCCAGGCCGAGCGCGCGGGTCAGTTCGGCGTTGCCGTCGGACAGCATCATCAGGCCGGCGGGCACGTCCTGTTCGGCCGCCCAAGCCTTCATCACGAACGGGTCGTTGACTGCCACGCAGTAGACGTCGATACCGCGCTGACGGAACGCCTCGAACTTTTCGACGTAGCCGGGCAGGTGGCGCGCCGAGCAGGTCGGGGTGAACGCGCCGGGCACGGCGAACAGCACCACCTTGCGCGCGTCGAACAGCGAATGCGTATCGAGCGTTTCGATGCCCTCGCGGATGCGCTTGAGGGTCACTTCCGGAATGCGGTCGCCGACATGGATGGTCATGGGGAACTCCTTGCTGGGGCAGGCTAGTGGGCCGGATGGGACAGGGGCGTCAAGACATTGGAAAACCCGTGTGCAGGCCCCATCTTCAGGCTTTGCGGCAGGGGCTTCCAGCCACAGCGTGGCGCATGGGGATGGCAGCCGCATTGCGCAGGATCAGTCGGCCTCACCGGGGCCGCACGAGGGGCGGCGTAGCATCGCCGGCGCGTAGAATGAACCCGGGGCGGCGCCACCGGCGCGGCCGAAGCAGATCGAGGTAGCTGGATGGAATTCAAGGATTACTACGCCACCCTGGGGGTGGAACCGAGCGCGGGCGAGGCGGAAATCAAGACCGCCTACCGCCGGCTGGCACGCAAGTACCACCCGGACGTCAGCAAGGAGGCCGGGGCCGAAGACAAGTTCAAGGCGGTCAACGAGGCCTACGAGGCGCTGCGTGACCCGGAGAAGCGCGCGGCCTACGACCAGCTGCGCGCACAGGGCTATCGCCCGGGCGAGGAATTCAACGTACCGCCGAACTACGGTGGTGCCGGTGGCTTCAACTTCGAGGAAGTGTTCGGCGGTGGCGGCCCCAATGGCGGCTTCAGTGACTTCTTCGAGAGCCTGTTCGCGCGCCAGCGTGGCGGTGCCGGTCCGGGGCCGGGTTTCAGCAGCCAGGGCCATGCGCCCAACCGTGATACCCGCGCCAAGCTGTCGGTGCCGCTGGAAGCGGCCTACAGCGGCGACAGCCTGCGCATCACGGTCAACGGCAAGCAGCTGGATGTACGCGTGCCCAAGGGTATCCGCCCGGGCCAGGTGATCCGGCTGGCCGGGCAGGGCAACCATGGCGGCAACCTGCTGCTGGAAGTGGAATATGCCGCCCACCCACAGTTCGAGGTCGATGGCCGCAACATCCTCTATACGCTGCCGGTGACCCCGTGGCAGGCCGCGCTGGGTACCAGCATCAGCGTGCCGACCCTGGGTGGAGCGGTGGAATTGAAGATTCCGGCCGATTCCGATGCCGGCCGCAAGCTGCGCCTGCGTGGCCGCGGCCTGCCGGGCAATCCGGAGGGCGACCAGATCGTCGAGATCGAGATCGTGGCCCCGGCCGCGACCGACGAGGCGCAGAAGAAGGCCTACCGGAATCTGGCCAAGGCCTTCGGCGAGACCATTTGAAGGTAGTGCCGGCCGCTGGCCGGCAACTTCATTGCCCGGGACGGTGATGCGTGGTTGCCGGCCAGCGGCCGGCACTACCGCGCGTGTCTCAGCCCTGCCCGGCGAACACCCGCTCCAGCACCTCGGACAGCTCGTCTTCCGAGAACGGCTTGGTGATGTAGGCCTTGGCACCCTGGCGCATGCCCCACATGCGGTCGGTGTCCTGGTCCTTGGTGGTCACCAGGATCACCGGGATGTGCCGGGTCGCCTCGTCGCGGGCAAGCGTGCGGGTGGCCTGGAAGCCATTGAGGTTGGGCATCACCACGTCCATCAGGACCAGGTCGGGCAGCTCGGCCTTGGCGGTTTCGACCCCGGCGGCGCCATCGGTGGCGGTCAGGATCTGGTGCCCGAGCTTCTCGACGATGCGCTGTATCCCCAACAGCTGCGACGGTGAGTCGTCGACGATCAGAATGCGTGCCATGTTGTTCCCCATGTAATGCCCGCAGTGTAGTGCGGGCTCATTACCGGTGGGAGGGCCGCATCTGCCGTCCGTCGCCTGCCTGCAACGTTCAGTCGATCCGCACCACGGTGCGGCCCAGCGAACCGCCGGCCAGCATCCGCTCGAACACCGCCGGCAGGCCGTCCAGGCCGACTTCGGCGGTACAGATGCGGTCCAGGTGTTGCGGCTTCCACTCATTGCCCAGCCGCGCCCACACGGCTTCGCGCAGCCCGCGCGGTGCATTGGCCGAGGACACGCCCAGCAGTGACACGCCGCGCAGGATGAACGGCATCACCGTCATGTCCAGTTTCGGGCTCGCAGCGAGGCCGGCGCTGACCACGCTGCCATAGGGCACGGTCTGCGCCAGCAGGCTGGCCAGCATGTCGCCTCCGGCATTGTCGAGGCCCCCGCCGAAGCGGGCCGACTGCAGTGGGCCGGTATCGGCCAACGCCGAGCGTGGCAGCACCTCGGCGGCGCCGATGCCGCGCAGGAAGTCCGACTGCTCAGGCTTGCCGCTGACCGCGTGCACCGTGTAGCCGGCACGGCTGAAGATGGACAGCGCCAACGCGCCCACACCGCCGCTGGCGCCGGTGACCGCCAGCGGGCCGAGCTCCGGGGTCTGCCGGTTGTCCTGCAGGCGCAGCAGGGCCAACGCTGCCGTGAAGCCGGCGGTGCCCAGCACCATCGCCTCGCGCGGGCTCAGCCCGGCCGGCTGCGCGATCACCGCGCTCGATTGCAGCCGCACGTACTGGCTGTAGCCCCCATCCCGGGTTTCGCTGAGGCCGCAGCCGGTGGCCAGTACCGCATCGCCTTCACGCCAGGCCGGGTCGGTGGATGCCACCACGGTGCCGGCCACATCGATCCCGCCGACCAGCGGGAAGCGGCGCAGGATCCTGCCCTTGCCGGTGCCCGCCAGCGCGTCCTTGTAGTTGACCGAAGACCACTGGGCGCGGATCAGCACCTGGCCGGGGTTGAGGTCGTCGACAGTGATGTGGGCCAGGCCGGCGCGGTAACCGGCATCGTCATTTTCGATGCGGAAGGCGGTAAACGGGGTGGTGGGGGCCATCGGCGCTGCCTGACTTCGAGGAAAACGCCACCTTACCCCGTCGAGCCCCTTTCAATCCTGCCGGTCCGCCCCATCTTGTATGATCGGTAATGGTTTCACGGCTGGCGTTGCGGGAAGGGCCCGCGCCGCAGCCCAAATCTTGATGGAGCGTGCATGGCCTGGAATACACCCGGCGGCAACAAGGGCGGACAAGGCCCCGAGGACAAGCGACGTGGGCCTTTCGGCACGCGCGGCGGTGGCAATGGCGGTGGCTGGGGCGGACTGCCCGGGCCGCTGAAGGATCTGTTCGACGGTGGCATCCTGCGTTGGGTGGCGGCAGCGGTGGTGTTGCTGGTGCTGTTCTCCAGCTTCCAGCTGATCGGCGAACAACAGCGTGGCGTGGTGCTGCGCTTCGGCCAGTTCTCGCGCATCCTCACCCCTGGTCCGAACTTCAAGTTGCCGTGGCCGATCGAATCGGTCACCAAGGTCAACGCCACCGAGATCAAGACGTTCTCGATCCAGGTGCCGGTGCTGACCCGCGACGAGAACATCGTCAACGTCTCGCTGAACGTCCAGTACCGCATCGACGACCCGCAGCAGTACCTGTTCGGCACGGTTGATGCCAACCAGGTGCTGGAGCAGTCGGCGCAGAGCGCGGTGCGCGAGGAAGTCGGCCGTGCCGACCTCAACGCGGTACTGAACAACCGTGGCCCGCTGGCCGTGGCCGCCGAGGAGCGCCTGCAGGCGCTGCTGAAGGCGTTCAAGACCGGCCTGACCGTGACCGGCCTGACCCTGCAGGACGCCCGTCCGCCGGAGGAAGTGAAGCCGGCCTTCGACGAGGTCAACGGTGCCCAGCAGGTCAAGGAACGCCTGATCAACGAAGCCCAGGCCTATGCCGCCAAGGTCGTGCCGGAAGCCCGAGGCCAGGCCTCGCGTGCCCGTACCACCGCCGAAGGCTACAAGCAGGCCGTGGTGTCCAAGGCCGAGGGTGACGCGCAGCGCTTCAGCCTGCTGCAGGCCCAGTACAAGGACGCCCCGGAAGTGACCCGCAAGCGCCTGTGGCTGGAGACCGTGCAGCAGGTGTTGAGCGAGAACCGCAAGGTGATCGGTGGCGATGGTCGCCAGCTGATCTATGTGCCGATGACCGGCGATACCCGTCCCACTACCTCGGCCCCGCCGGGGGTGACCAATCCGGAGGTGGTGATGCCGTCGCTGCCGGGTGCAGCGGTGGAAGCTTCCCGTGATCCGGGCCGGCCGGTGGGCCGCCCGACCGGGCGACCGAGCGGCCGTGAGGAGGGCAGCCGATGAAGAGTCCTATCTGGATCGCCGTGATCGTGGCGGTGGTGCTGGGCCTGCTCGGCTCGGTGTACGTGGTCCGTGAGGACCAGACCGCCATGGTCCTGAACCTGGGCAAGGTGGTGCGTTCGGACATCAAGCCGGGCCTGCACTTCAAGGTGCCGGTGGTGGAAACGGTGAAGGTCTTCGACCGCCGCTTCCAGGTGCTCGACACCGCCCCGGCGCGCTACTTCACCGCCGAGCAGAAGGACGTCAGCGTCGACTTCTTCGCCATCGGCTACATCTCCAACGTGGGTGACTACTTCCGTGCCACCGGTGGCGATCCGCGCGTGGCCAACGCCCGCCTGGCCCCGATCATCACCGACTCGCTGCGCAACCAGATCAACTCGCGCACCCTGCAGCAGCTGGTCTCCGGCGACCGCAGCGAGCTGATCGCCGAGCAGCTGAAGGGGATCAACGAGGCCGTGGCCGGGCTGGGCATGCAGATGATCGACCTGCGCATCAAGCAGGTGGACCTGCCGACCGACAGCCAGGTGATCAACGACGTGTACGAGCGCATGCGCGCCCAGCGCAAGCAGGAAGCCGCCAAGCTGCGCGCGGAGGGCGAGGAGCAGTCGCTGACCATCCGCGCCCAGGCCGACCGTGACAGCACCGTGCTGATCGCCGAAGCCGAGCGTGATGCGCAGCGCCTGCGCGGTGAAGGCGATGCCGATGCGGCCCGGATCTATGGCAAGGCCGGCTCGGCCGATCCGTCGTTCTATGCGTTCTACCGCAGCCTGGAGGCCTACCGTGGCTCCATGACCGACGGCAACGGCGTGATCGTGCTGGACAAGAACGACCCGTTCCTGCAGTACCTGAAGAACGACCGCTGAGGTCGCAGGGCAGTACCCCACGGGGCCCGGCCAGATGCCGGGCCCCGTGCTTTTTCTGGAGTCCCCCATGAAAGATCTGTTCGCCGCTGTCTGCCTGGTGGCGGTGCTGGAAGGCCTGTTCCTGTTCGTCGCACCGTTTGCCTGGAAGCGCATGGCCGAGCGCCTGCTTGACCTGCCCAGCCCGGCCCTGCGCAGCTTCGGCGGGCTGGTGCTGCTGGCCGGCCTGAGCCTGCTGTGGTGGGCGCGTCATTGAAAGGGTAGTGCCGGCCGCTGGCCGGCAACCTGGGATTGCCGGCCAGCGGCCGGCACTACCGGGAGGCGTCTGACTGGCCGGCACATGCGTGGCCCGGCTCTGGTAGATGCCAACCTTGGTTGGCATTGCCGGCCAGCGGCCGGCACCACCGGGCGGGGCGCCTGACCGGCCGGTGAAGCCGCCCGTCGGAAAGGTGGCACCGGACCCCGGAAACCCGGATAATGCACAAAAGCCGGACGGGCCTCCCCGTTCGGCTTTTTCTGTGTCTGGGCCTTCCATCGCCGGCTGCTCCCCGTTTGGAGCCGCCATCCAGGTGCTGGGCAGCCCCGCCACGGTTTACCCGTCCGCGGCCCCGATGGCCGCTACAAAATCGAGGAGCCCGTCATGGGTCAGTCTGTCGTAGTGTTGGGTGCCCAGTGGGGCGATGAAGGCAAGGGCAAGATCGTCGATCTGCTCACTGAGGAAATCGGCGCCGTCGTGCGCTTCCAGGGCGGCCACAACGCCGGCCACACTCTGGTCATCAACGGCAAGAAGACCGTCCTGCACCTGATCCCGTCGGGCATCCTGCGTGACGATGCGCTGTGCCTGATCGGCAACGGCGTGGTGATCTCGCCGGCCGCGCTGCAGAAGGAAATCGCCGAGCTGGAAACCTCCGGCGTGGAAGTGCGTTCGCGCCTGAAGATCTCGCCGGCCGCGCCGCTGATCATGCCGTACCACATCGCCCTGGACCAGGCGCGCGAACGCGCTGCCGGTGGCAAGGCGATCGGCACCACCGGTCGCGGCATCGGCCCGGCCTACGAAGACAAGGTGGCGCGCCGCGGTATCCGTATCGCCGACCTGCACTACCCGAAGCAGCTGGAAGAGCTCCTGCGCACCGCGCTGGACTACCACAACTTCGTGCTCACCAATTACCTGAAGACCGACGCCGTCGATTTCCAGAAGACCTTCGATGAAGCACTGGCCTTCGGGGAGTACGTGCAGCCGATGAAGTCCGACGTGGCCGGCATCCTGCACGACCTGCGCAAGCAGGGTAAGCGCGTGCTGTTCGAAGGCGCGCAGGGCGCACTGCTGGACATCGACCACGGCACCTACCCGTACGTCACCAGCTCCAACACCACCGTGGGTGGTGCGCTGGCCGGTGCCGGCGTGGGCGCAGATTCGATCGACTACGTGTTGGGCATCGCCAAGGCCTACGCCACCCGCGTTGGCGGTGGTCCGTTCCCGACCGAGCTGGACGACGAAATCGGCCAGGGCATCCGTGACCGCGGTGCCGAGTACGGTGCCTCGACCGGTCGCCCGCGTCGCTGCGGCTGGATGGACATCGTCGCGCTGAAGCGCGCCGTGGCTATCAACGGCATCAGCGGCCTGTGCATCACCAAGCTGGACGTGCTGGATGGCATGGAAAAGCTGAAGGTCTGCATCGCGTACGAATACAACGGCAAGCGCACCGAGTACGCGCCGCTGGACGCGCAGGGCTGGGAAGAGTGCACCCCCGTGTACCTGGAGTTCCCAGGCTGGAGCGAGAACACCCACGGCATCACCAACTGGGACGACCTGCCGCCGGCCGCACGTGCCTACCTGCGTTCGCTGGAAGAGCTGGCCGGCTGCCCGATCAGCATCGTCTCCACCGGCCCGGACCGCGACCACACCATGGTCCTGCAGGATCCGTTCGCCTGAGTGATGCGGCGGTGCCAGGCTCTGCCTGGCAACGCTGCCGCACTGGTAGCGCCGGGCCATGCCCGGCGTCGCTGAAAGAAGAAGCCCCGCCAACGCGGGGCTTTTTCGTTAGTGTGTCGGCACAGCCAGCGAGAAGCAGAGCGATAACCAGGATGTCAGCGTGAAGGGCGAGACAGTAGTGCGGATCACCCTGTGGGTGCTGTGGAGCCTGTGGGGCATCGCCTGCATGGTGCTGGCGCTGGGCGCCATCGCCAACCACATGGCCTCACGCACGCAGGTCCTGCCTCTGGTGCTGAACCCGGGTACTACGTCCGAGATCAAGGTCTACCGTTTCATTGATGACCAACTGAGGCTGCGCCTGCGTTATGCGGATGACGGTACTGCTACGGTGATCGATCCTGAGGTACTCCTGCGCGCGGAAACCCCGACAGATCAGACCGACTTCCGCGCCGACACGCGTTCGGGTGCGCCGGGCTCCGGCATCACCCGCGCGCTGGAATCGGTTGAGCCTGCTGGATTTGCCGCCTCGTACTTCGGCTATGGCCGAGGGGATGCGCTGCCGCGCGGCCGTTCCTGGCTGCGGCTGACTGTGCTGGAGGTCGACCCGGCGCTGGCCGGTCGCGCGGCCTCGGTGGAACTGCTGCCGCCGATGGACGTGCTGAAGCTGACCGACCTGGACTATGTGTGGCTGTGGCCGTTCTTTTTCTGGAAGGTGGCCGCGCTGTTCCTGCTGATTCCGGGGGCTGCCTTGGCGGTATTCACCATCAGCTTGCGGCGTTGGCAGCGTCGGGCATCGAAGCAGCCGATTTCAGTAGCGGATACGGATTGATCGATTCGCCCTTCCACCACTGCTTCTCCGGGCCCAACACGTGCATTTCGAAGTGCAGGTGCGGAGCCTCGGCATTGGCGTTGCCGGTGCTGCCGACGTAGCCGATCACCTCACCGCGCTTGATGATCTGCTTTTCGGCCAGGCCATCGGCATAGCGCTGCAGATGCGCGTAGTAGTAGCACCAGCGCCCGCTGGGCTCGAACTGGTAAATCGTCAAGCCACCGCGCTCGCTGTCGAACAGCTTTTCCACCGTGCCATCGGCCACCGCGATTACCGGCGTACCGGCATCGGCCATGATGTCGATGGCATCGTGCACGCGGCCCTCGCTGCGTGCATCGGTGAACGTGTCGCGCAGCTGGGAGGCTGGGATGCCCTGCACGGGCAGCACCAGCCCGGACGGTACTTCCGCAGTCTGCGTGGCCGACGGCGCGGTGGCGGCGGGTGGGGCTGTTGCGCGAGGCGCTACTGGTTCCTTCACCGTCGCAGCGGCCCCCGGCGGTGCTTCCGGAAGCGAGGCGGCTACCGGCCCACTCGCATCGCGGTGCAACCACCAGCCTGCACCCAATCCCAACAGAACACCCAGCACGATCAGCTGCGAAAGACGCATCGGCTCACTCCTGCATCACCACGGGTACCGAGGTATCGACTGCATCGGCCACGCGCACTGCATCCCAGTTGGTCATGCGCACACAGCCATGCGATTCGGTCTTGCCCACATGGCCGGGTTCGGGCGTGCCATGCAGGCCGTAATGCGGCTTGGACAGATCGATCCAGACCCGCCCGACCGGATTGTTCGGACCCGGTGGCAGGGTGGCCTTCTTTTCGCCCTTGCGGGCATCCCAGAACAGCTTCGGGTTGTAGTGGAACGGCGGATCCCGGTACATGCCCAGAATCTTCCATTCGCCGATCGGCAACGGGTCGTGCTGGCTGCCGGACGACACCGGCACCTGTGCAATCACCTTGCCCTGCGCATCGAGCAACTGCAGCGTGGAGTCGGATTTGTCGACCACGATCTTCGCCGCCTTCGGCAATGACGCCGGGGCGATGTTGGGTACCTGGATGCGGCTGCCTGCCTTGGCCAGATCTATGCCCGGATTGAGCGCCTTCAGCAGCTCAGGGGAGGAGTGGAAACGTTCGCCCAGGGCTTCTTCCACACTGCCGTAGCCCAGCGATTTGAGCTTGGCCTGGGCGGCGGGTCCTTTCGGTATGGGCTGGAACGGGCCGGCGACATCCTCAGCAGTCAGCGTGTAGCTGACCAGCGGCGCGATCGTATCGGCCTGCAGAGCTTTCCAGGTAGCGTCATCCAGTTCACCGGTTACGGTCAGCCCATGCGCCGCCTGAAAACCCGACACCGCGCGTCGCTGGTTGCTGCCCACTTCGCCATCGATCTGGCCAGGGGAGAAATTCGCGCGATCCAGCAGCACCTGGGCGTGCAGGGCGGAGCGCGGGGCCACATCCGGCCCGGCTTTCTCGGCAATGGGGGCGGGTAGTTCGGGCGGCGGCGCCTGCGCGAAGGCTGGCGACGCCAGCAGCGAGAGAGCGAGCAGGGTGGATCGGGACACGAGCAAGGGCATTGGGATCTCCAGCAGGTCACGCCACCACCTTGCCCGCAGCAGCCGCCGAGCCACCGTGAAAGGGATCTGATGCCCGCATGAGTAGCCATGGGTATTGCAGCTGTGTCCAGCGCGCAGGTGCTGCTGCGCCGGGGGCTCACCAAGGTGAACGGTGGCCGACGCCGTCGACGGACGGCGATCAAGATTGCCTGCCGGGCCGCCGATAAGGGCACATCCCCCCGTTTTGGATACCCCCATGAACTACTTGAGGAACGTCAGGGTTGCCTGGCGTCTTGGGCTGGGCTTTGGCCTGTTGCTGCTGCTGGTTGCCGCCGTGGTGGCCACCGGCGCCACCGCCAGTGTCGTGCAGAAGCGCGCGATGCAGCAGGTGGTCGACGTCAGCGTGGCCAAGGTGCGCCTGTTGTCGCAGATGCTCGATGCCAATAACCAGATGATGGTGGTGCGCCGCGAGATGCTGATCCGCCAGGGTGAAGACCGTGGCCACGACGAGCAGCGCATCGCTGATCTGGTGAAGCGCTACGAGGCCAGCTGGACCGCCTACCAGGCGCTGCCCAGCGACGCCGACGGCAAGGCCATTGCCGAAACCATCGCCGCCAAGCGTGCCATTGCGCGCCCGCTCAACAAGCAGACCAGCGAACTGATGGAGCAGGGTGACTACCCGGGCGCCGTGGCGCTGACCCTGGGCCCGGTGCAGGAAGCGGCCAATGGCTGGAACAAGGCGCTGTCCGATGGCGTGGACTTTGAGGAGAAGGAAAGCCGTGATGCCGCCGCCGAGGCAATCCGCCTGGGCGAGCGCAGCCTGCTGCAGCTGCTGGTGCTGGGCGGCGTCGCGCTGTTGGTGGGCATCGGTGCCTCGGTGATGATCGGCCGCAGCTTGACCGGTCCGCTGGCCCGCGCGGTGAACCTGGCCGAGCGTCTGTCCAAGGGACAGCTGGACCAGGAGTTCCGCCTTGGTGGCCGCGATGAACTGACTCAGCTGGGTGAAGCCATGGCCAGCGTGCGCCAGAGCGTGCAGGCGGCGATCGGCGCACAGCTGCAGATGGCCGAGCAGCACGAGGCCGGTGCGATCCGCTATCGCATGGACGCCAGCGCCTTCCCCGGTGACTTCGGCCGCATGGTGCAGGCCACCAACAGTCTGGTCGAATCGCACGTGCAGGTGGAGCTGCTGATGGCCGAGGTGATGCAGCGCTACGCCATCGGCGACCTCAGCCGCGACCTGCCGGATTACCCGGGCGAGAAGGGCACGCTGACCCGTACACTGGCCGCAGTGAAGCAGAGCCTGATGGTGATCAACGCGCAGATCGATGAGCTGGCTCGCGCCGCGCGCGCCGGTGATTTCAGCATGCGTGGCGACGCCGCTGCGTTCCAGTACCAGTTCAAGGCGATGGTCGAACATCTCAACGGCATGATGGCCAGTTCGCAGGCCAGCATCGCCGATGTCTCCGACGTGCTGCGCGCGATCTCGCACGGCGACCTGACCGCACGCATGGACGGCGAGTACGACGGAGTGTTCGCGCGCATGCGCGACGATGCCAACACCACCACCGCACAGCTGACCGGCATCGTGCAGGGCATCCAGGTGGCTGCCGACAGCATCAACAACGCGGCGCAGGAATTGGCCGCCGGCAACAACGACCTGTCGCGCCGCACCGAGCAGCAGGCAGCCAATCTGGAAGAGGCTGCTGCATCGATGGAGGAACTGACCTCCACCGTGCGCCAGAACGCCGAGCTGGCGCGTCAGGCCGACAGTGAAGCGCATGCCGCCGGTGCCGCCGTACGCGAGACCGAGCAGGCGATGGCGCAGATGGCATCGGTGATGGGCGAGATCGACCAGTCCTCGGCACGCATCTCGGAAATCTCCACGGTGATCGACGGCATCGCGTTCCAGACCAACATCCTGGCGCTGAATGCTGCAGTGGAAGCCGCGCGTGCAGGCGAGCAGGGCCGTGGTTTTGCCGTGGTTGCCAGCGAAGTGCGCACGCTCGCACAGCGTGCCGGTGTCGCCGCCAAGGAGATCAAGGAACTGATCGAAGACGCCGCTGCCAAGGTGAAGAGTGGCCTGGCAGTGACCGTTGAATCCGAAGCCGCGATCGCGCGCGTGGCACAGGCAAGTTCGCGAACCACCCAGCTGATGAGCGATATCGCTGCGGCCAGCAAGGAACAGGCCGCCGGTATCGAGCAGGTCAACCAGGTGGTGGTGCAGATGGACCAGGTGACCCAGCAGAACGCCGCGCTGGTGGAAGAAGCCACTGCCGCCAGCCGCGCACTGGAAGAACAGGCGCATGCACTGACCACGTCGGTGTCGGTGTTCAAGGTGGAAGGCGCAGCAGCTTCCGCCGTGACGCGTCGCGCAGCCTGAGCAGACTGCTGAACCCGTGACAGGAATACGGCCGCCCTGAGCGGCCGTATTCCCATTGCTTGCTCAGACAGGCCGACACACCGCCATCATTGTTCAAGAACACTGCCGAGCATGGCCCCCACCGCATACAGCACGACCAGGGTAGGGGGCATCACCAGCAGGTAGACGGTCGTCCAGGTCTTTCCGGATAGCCACCCACCCATGCCGATGACGTTGAGTGCTGCGGTCTGCAGCATCACCGGCAGCTGCATGAGGATGTAGGCGCTCTTGGGGTCGCTGTTGGCCTGGGCATCGAGCACCAGCCAAGTGGTCAACGCGAGATAGAGTGCGCATACGGCTAGGCCGGTCCAGCTGAGCCAGCGTGGCTTGCGCATGCCGCCTTCTCCGTTCCGTCGGGACTACCAGCGTAGCGCCGCGTGCGCCGCCGTGCACTTCCTTGGGCCGAGCCAATGAGTGAAGCTGCAGGCGGGGAGCCGTGCGAAGAAACCTGATGGGTGATCAACGTGATGAATGCCGTGATGCTGCCGGTCGTGATGCTGCCAGGACTGGATGGCACCGGCCTGCTGTCGGCGCACTTCGTAGAGGCGATGCAGGCGCGGGGCATGCAGATGCAGGTACTGCCGATGCCCGCGCAGGGGCCACAGGACTACACCACGTTGGCGTCGACTCTGCGCCCGCGGCTTCCTGCATCTCCCTTTGTGCTGTTGGCCGAATCGTTCGCCGGGCCACTGGCCATCGAACTGGCGGTGGCCGGGCAGCCTGGATTGCATGGGTTGGTACTGAGTACGACCTTCGCACGGCGGCCGGTAC
This sequence comes from Stenotrophomonas sp. 1L-E-5-B-C3, assembly GCF_057292075.1. Lineage (NCBI taxonomy): Bacteria > Pseudomonadati > Pseudomonadota > Gammaproteobacteria > Lysobacterales > Lysobacteraceae > Stenotrophomonas > Stenotrophomonas sp. 1L-E-5-B-C3. The sequence continues at coordinate 38,599 of NZ_JBXAWS010000010.1, read as the reverse complement.
CGCTGCCAGCGGCGAGCGCACGGATACTGGCTCCGGCGTGGCCCTTGCCGCCGCTCGCATTGATGGCCCGGTTGTTGCTGGGGCAATGGCGGACGCGCGCGAACCTGCATGAGCTGCGCCTCGCAATCGCGCAGGTGCCGGCTGCAACCCTGCGCCAGCGTGCTGCGGCGACGCTGCAGGTGGACGTTCGTGCACTGCTGCCGGAACTCGTGTTGCCGACGCTGTGCCTGCATGCCCTGCAGGACCGCCTGCTGTGGCCGCCCAGCGTGGCCGAGCTGCAGGCCCTGTTGCCCGATGCCCGCCATGTGTCGTTGGAGGGGCCACATCTGCTGCTGCAGGCGCGCGCCGACGCAGCTGCAGCCGAAGTTGCCGCGTGGATGAGGACGCTGTCGCCCTGATCGAAGGGCTCAGCCGCGCGCGCGGGTACGTGCTGCTTTCTTCGCCGCCACCTTGCGCACGGTCTTCTTTGCCGCACGGGTCTTCGCTGCCTTCTTCGCGGCAGCACTACGCGAGGCAGGAGTGCTGGCCTTCTTGGCCACCGTCCTCTTTGTTGCCTTCTTCGCCGTTGTTTTCTTTGCAGCGGTCTTGATGGCGGCCCTTTTCGCCGGTGCCTTCTTCGCCACCTTGCGCCCACTACCACTGCGCTTGCCCCCACCGTCCTGCTTGTTCACGGTCGCCCACGCTATGCGCTCGGCCGTCCCCTCGCTGGCACCGCGCTTGCGCTCGCTGTCCTCGATGTGCTCGGCCTGGCGCTTCTGCTTTTCGGTGTAGGCGGACTTGTCACCGCGGGGCATGGCCGGTTCTCCGGTGGGGGCTTGCCCCCACGGTGGGCCTTGCGGCGTTAAGCGCAAGTCCCGCAAGGGTGATCGCACCGGCAAGGTGCCTCGGCTATGCTTGCCGCATGCGAGTCGAGCCCGCCGACATCGAAGCCCTGTTCGACGCCATCCCGGATGTGCTGTTCTTCATCAAGGACCGGCAGGGGCGTTACACCCACGTCAACCAGACCATGCTGCGGCGGCTGGGCCTGCGCGCGCGCAAGGACGTGATCGGGCGCACCGCGGCTGAGATCTACCCGACCGGCCTCAGTGCGGACTACGTCGACCAGGACGCCCGTGTGCTGTCCGGCGAGGTGATCGAGAACCTGATGGAGCTGCACCTGTTCGCCAACCGCGAACCGGGCTGGTGCCTGACCTGCAAGCGCCCGCTGGTGGTCGACGGGGCGATCGAGGGCCTGATCGGCATTTCCCGCGACCTTGGCCAGAAGGACAGCCTGGGCACGCAGTACGAGCAGCTGCGGCTGGCGCTGGCCCATCTCAACGCGCACTACGCCGAAAACGTGCGCATGCAGACCCTGCTGGACATCACCGGTTTCTCGCTGTCCAAGTTGGAGCGCAGCTTCCGCAAGGTGTTCCAGATGACCCCGCAGCAGGTGCTGACCCGGCTGCGGATCCAGATGGCCATGCACCTGCTGCACGGCGACGACAGCATCGCCTGCATCGGCCAGGCCTGCGGTTTCAGCGACCAGAGTGCCTTCACCCGCAAGTTCAAGGCTGAAACCGGTTTCTCGCCGCGTGCCTACCGCGCCCGTATTGGTGGCAGCGTCGGCGAGCCCGCACTGGCCTGAGCCGCCTGCTGCGCTGTGCCTATCCCCGCGGGCATGGGACAGGGTAAGGTGTCGCCCCTGTAGCCCGCCGCCAGCCCTGCCGATGCCCAACTCGATTCCGACCGCTTCGCCGTCCCGCCTCGGACATTCGCTCAAGCCCCGCCAGCTGATCATGATGGGCCTGGGCAGCGCCATCGGCGCCGGCCTGTTCCTCGGCTCGGGCGTAGGTGTGCAGGCGGCCGGCCCGGCGGTGCTGGTGTCGTATCTGGTCGCTGGTGCGCTGGTGATCATCGTGATGAACGCACTGGGCGAGATGGCGGCGGCCAAACCAACCAGTGGTGCGTTCTCGGTATATGCAGCCGACGCCATGGGCGCTACCGCCGGCGCCACCGTGGGCTGGCTGTGGTGGGTGCAGCTGGTGATCGTGATCGCCGCCGAAGCCGTCGGCGCGGCCGGGCTGCTGGCCTCGGTCTGGCCGGTGATACCGGTGCCGATGGCGGCGTTGGCCTTCATGCTGTTCTTCACCGCGATCAACCTGCTGGGAGTGAAGAACTTCGGCGAGTTCGAATTCTGGTTCGCCATCCTCAAGGTGGCGGCGATCCTGGCCTTCATCGCCATCGGCGTGGCGCTGCTGATGGGGTGGCTGCCGCAGGTGACCTCGCCGGGCCTGAGCAACTTCACCGAACACGGTGGCTTCGCCCCGAAGGGCCTGGCCGGGATCGGTGCGGCGTTGCTGGTTGTCGTTTTTGCCTTCGGTGGCACCGAGATCGTGGCCGTTGCGGCGGCCGAGACCGAAGATCCCGAGCGCAGCATTGCCCGTGCCATTCGTACCGTGGCCTGGCGCATCCTGGTGTTCTACATCGGCTCGCTGAGCGTGATCATCGCCGTGGTGCCGTGGACAAGCGAGGCGCTGAAGTCGCCGTTCGCTGCGGTGCTGGATATCGCCCGCATCCCGGGCGCGGGTACGGCCATCACCCTGATCGCGGTGATCGCGCTGTTGTCGGCGCTCAACGCCAACCTCTACGGCGCCTCGCGCATGATGTACTCGCTGGCGCAGCGCCGCGAAGCCCCGGCCGTGTTGGGCTGGACCGACCCGCGCCAGGTACCGGTGATCGCCGTGCTGGCCAGCGTGCTGTTCGGCTTTGCCGCCACGGTGATGGAGCTGCTGTTCCCGGACCGGGTACTGCCGGTGCTGCTGAACATCGTCGGTTCCACCTGTCTGCTGGTGTGGACGCTGTCGCTGGTTTCGCAGCTGGTGCTGCGCCGCCGTGCCGACCGACTGGGTACCCGCCTGCCGTTCCGCATGGCCGGATTCCCGTGGCTGACCGTCTGTGCGCTGGCGATCCTGGCACTGATCTTCGGCCTGCTGCTGAGCGAAGCGCATACGCGCCTGCAGTTCCTGTCGATGGTTGCGCTGACTGCCACCATCGCCGCCAGCAGCGCCATCGCCCGGCGTATGCGCGAGGCGTGATTGATGTCGCCGGGCATGGCCCGGCGCTACCGATACACCCTGCGCACATGCGGCATGCCATCCTGACCCTATGGGCCGTCAGCGGCCCGTCGACCAGGAGTACCGCATGTTGCGCAGTCGCCCCTTCCTGATGTTCACCGGCCAGGCCGAGGCCGCCCTGGCCCTGTATGCCGAAGCCTTCGCCGATTTCCGCCTGCTGGCACTGCAGCGCCACCCGGAAGGCCCGGGGGCGGGCGTGCCGGGGCAGGTGCGCCAGGCCATCTTCCTGCTCGGCGGCACCCATTACCTGTGCTTTGACAGCCTGGATGTGCACGATTTCACATTCTCGCCGTCGATCTCGCTGTTCGTGGAGTGTTCCGGCGCCGAGCAGTTCGAGCGTGCCGCGCGGGTGCTGGGCGAGGGGGGCCACTGGCTGATGCCGGTGGGTGACTACGATTTCAGCAACCGCTACGGCTGGGTGCAGGACCGCTTCGGCGTGTCGTGGCAGCTGAGCCTGGGGCAGATGCCGGATCCGTGATGCGTTCTGTCGCTGCGCTCGCCGGGCATGGCCCGGCGCTACCGGAAAACAAAAACGGCCCGCTTGCGCGGGCCGTTCTCATTTCCGATGCCGCGATGGCTTACGCCTCGACTTCGTCATCCTTGTAGGCATCGACCGGGATGCAGGCGCACATCACGTTCTTGTCGCCGTACACGTTGTCGACGCGCGCCACCGGCGGCCAGTACTTCTGCAGCTTCAGGCTCGGCAGCGGGAACGCAGCCATTTCGCGCGGGTAGGCGTGGGTCCACTCGCTGGCGGTCACCGCGGTCGCGGTATGCGGCGCGTTCTTCAGCGGGTTGTCCTCGCGGTCCAGGCGGCCGTCTTCGATCGCGGTGATCTCTTCGCGGATCTGGATCATCGCGTCGATGAAGCGGTCCAGCTCATGCAGCGACTCGCTCTCGGTCGGCTCGACCATCAGCGTGCCGGCCACCGGGAAGCTCAGCGTCGGGGCATGGAAGCCGAAGTCGATCAGGCGCTTGGCCACGTCCTCGGCGCCGATGCCGCTGGTCTTCTCCAGCGGGCGCACGTCCAGGATGCACTCGTGTGCCACCAGGCCGTTGCGGCCGGTGTACAGGGTCTTGAAGTGCGGAGCCAGGCGCTTGGCGATGTAGTTGGCGTTGAGCTGGGCGACCTGGGTGGCCTTGCGCAGGCCTTCGGTACCCATCATCGCGATGTACATCCAGCTGATCGGCAGGATTGACGCGCTGCCGAAGCTGGCTGCGCTGACCATACCGACCGGGCCGTGGTCGCCCAGCTTGCCCGGCAGGAACGGCGCCAGGTGCTCCTTGACCGCACACGGGCCAACGCCCGGGCCGCCGCCGCCGTGCGGGATGCAGAAGGTCTTGTGCAGGTTCAGGTGGGAAACGTCCGAACCCCACTTGCCCGGCTTGGCCACGCCGACCAGGGCGTTCATGTTGGCACCGTCGGTGTACACCTGGCCGCCGTGCTTGTGGATGATCTCGCAGATCTCCACCACCTCTTCCTCGAACACGCCGTGCGTGGACGGGTAGGTCATCATGATCGCGGCCAGGCGGTCGCTGTACTTCTCGGCGTTGAGGCGGATGTCCTCGACGTCGACGTTGCCGTTGGCATCGGTCTTGGTCACCACCACCTTCATGCCGCACATCTGTGCCGATGCCGGGTTGGTGCCGTGCGCCGAATCCGGGATCAGGCAGATGTCACGATGGTCTTCGCCGCGCGAGCGGTGGTAGGCACGGATCGCCAGCAGGCCGGCGTACTCGCCCTGCGCGCCGGAGTTCGGCTGCAGGCTCACCGCGTCGTAGCCGGTGCATTCCACCAGCATCGCTTCCAGCGAGTCGATCAGTTCCTTGTAGCCCAGCGCCTGGTCGGCCGGCACCAGCGGATGGATCTGCGAGAACTCCGGCCAGGTCACCGGGATCATCTCGGCGGTGGCGTTGAGCTTCATGGTGCACGAGCCCAGCGGGATCATCGTGCGGTCCATCGCCAGGTCCTTGTCGGCCAGCGAACGCAGGTAGCGCAGCAGTTCGTGCTCGCTGTGGTGGGTGTTGAACACCGGATGGGTCAGGAATTCAGACTGGCGCAGCAGGCCGGCCGGCAGCGCGTCGGCGGTGCTGGCATCCAGTGCGTCCACATCCAGCGAAGCACCGAACACCGAAGCCACGGCCACGATGTCGGCGCGGGTGGTGGTTTCGTCCAGGCTGATGCCGACCGAGTCGCTGTCGATCGCACGCAGGTTGTAACCGGCGGCACGGGCCTTGGCGTGGATCTCATCGGCGTGCACGCCGGTGACGTGCAGGGTGTCGAAGAAGTCACCACCGACCTGCACGCCGGCACTGCGCAGCGCGCTGGCAAGGATCGAGGCCAGGCGGTGGGTGCGGCGGGCGATGCGGGTCAGGCCTTCCGGGCCGTGGTAGACGGCATACATCGAGGCCATCACCGCCAGCAGCACCTGCGCGGTGCAGATGTTGGACGTGGCCTTCTCGCGACGGATGTGCTGCTCGCGGGTCTGCAGGGTCAGGCGGTAGGCCGGGTTGCCCTGTGCGTCGATCGACACACCGATCAGGCGGCCCGGCATCGAACGCTTGTAGGCATCGCGGCAGGCCATGAACGCCGCATGCGGGCCACCGAAGCCGAACGGCACGCCGAAACGCTGGCTGTTGCCGACCACGATGTCCGCGCCCCATTCGCCGGGGGCGGCCAGCAGGGTCAGCGCCAGCAGGTCGGTGGCCACGGCCACCAGGCCGCCGCGTGCGTGCACGGCATCGACCAGCGCCTTGTAGTCGCCGACCTGGCCGAAGGTGTCCGGGTACTGCAGCAGCAGGCCGAAGCTGTCCGCTTCCAGGGCTTCGGCCGGCGTGCCAACGCGCAGCACGATGCCCATCGGTTCTGCGCGGGTGCGCAACAGTTCCAGCGTCTGCGGGTGTACGGCGTCGTGCACGAAGAAGGTGTCCGACTTCGACTTGGCCGAGCGCTTGGCCAGGGTCATCGCTTCGGCGGCGGCGGTCGCTTCGTCCAGCAGCGAGGCGTTGGCGATTTCCATGCCGGTCAGGTCGGCGCACAGGGTCTGGAAGTTGATCAGCGCTTCCATGCGGCCCTGCGAGATTTCCGCCTGGTACGGGGTGTAGGCGGTGTACCAGGCCGGGTTTTCCAGGATGTTGCGCAGGATCACGTTCGGCGTGTGGGTACCGTAGTAGCCCTGGCCGATGAAGCTGCGCAGCACGGTGTTCTTGTCGGCGATCGCGCGGATCTTCGCCAGCGCCTGCACTTCGGTGATCGACTCCGGCAGCGCCAGCGGGGCCGGCGACTTGATCTTGGCCGGCACGATGGTATCGGTCATCGCATCCAGCGAGGCGTGGCCGATGACGCCGAGCATCTGCGCGATCTCGGCATCGTTGGGGCCGATGTGGCGCTCGACGAAGGCCGAATGATGCTCGAGCTCACGCAGGGAAGGGGTGTTCTGGGACATGGCGAAGGATCCGTCAGGAAAGGGCACACGCACGGGCACAAGCCGCCGGTCGGCGGTCTGCGGGGCGCCCCTCTGTCCTTTTGCCTGAGAGTTTGAAAGCGCGGCGGACCGCAGCTTCTTGCCCCTTCGGCGCCGGATTGAACCGGTCTCTCCAGAGTTCTGTTACGGGTGGTATCGGGCCTGAGCGATTACGGGCGTTGCGCCTTCGGCAGCGGTGTTCCGCTTCTCCCACCGTGTTGCCCGCCGATTATAGCCCGTTGCGCGCCGGCCGGCCGCTCCCGGGGGGCGCCGCTGCGCCTGAATGGCCGATGGCCCGGCCGTGCGTTTTGTGCATCCGTGCATGGCGCGGGGCGCAATCCCCACCTATGATGGGTGGATACCCGAATTCATCTGGCGCTGTCCCTGTTTCAGGGGACTGGCGCCCGCCGTGCGTGCCGCGCATGGCCCTGCCGGACGCCTCTCCATGACCGCCGCTGTTGCTCCTTCCACCCGCCGCATGGCCCTGCTGCTTGCCGGCCTGGCCATGTTTGGTCCGTTCTCAATCGACACCATCTTCCCGGCGTTCCCGCAGCTGGCCCAGCGCCTGGCGGTGGACGAAGTGGCGGTGCAGCAGACCATCAGCGTGTACCTGCTGTTCTACGGCCTGATGAGCCTGGCCCATGGACCGCTGTCCGACGCCTGGGGCCGCAAGCGGGTGATCCTCGGCGGCCTGGTGATATTCGTCGGCGCCTCAGTCGGCTGTGCGCTGTCCACTGACCTGACCACGCTGCTGGGCTTCCGCGCACTGCAGGGCCTGTCGGCAGGTGTCGGCATGATCGTCGGCCGAGCGGTGATCCGCGACCTGTACCACGGCCATGACGCACAGCGGCTGATGAGCCAGGTGTCGATGCTGTTCGGCATCGCCCCGGCGATCGCCCCGATCATCGGTGGCTGGATCCTGCTCAGCGGCGCTGGCTGGCCGTTGATCTTCTGGTTCCTGGTGGTGTTCGCGCTGGTGCTGCTGGCGGCCACTGCACGCTACCTGCCGGAAACCCATCCGGTCGAGGCGCGCGTGCCGTTGTCACCGCGCGTGCTGCTGCGCGACTACGTTCGCATCGGCTTCAATCCGCGTTTCCTGCGCCTGGCGCTGGCCGGCAGCATCGGCTTCGGTGGCGTGTTCCTGTACATCTCCTCGGCGCCGGTGTTCGTGATGCAGCACCTGCACCTGGGCGAGGGCGGTTTCGCCTGGCTGTTCATTCCCACCATCGGCGGCATGACCACCGGCTCGTTCCTGTCCGGGCGCATGGCCGGGCACAGCAGCCCCACGCGACAGGTCGCCATCGGTTTCGGCCTGTGTGCGTTGTCGGTGCTGCTGAACATCGGCTACGTCGGCCTGGCGCCACAGTTCGCACTGCCGTGGGCGGTGATGCCGATCTTCCTGGGCGGCATGGGCATGGCGCTGATCTTCCCGATCCTGGCGCTGGCGGTGCTGGACATGTATCCGCACCAGCGTGGCCTGGCGTCCTCGCTGCAGGCCTTCGTGCAGCTGATGATCAGCACCGTGGTGGCCGGCGTGGTGTCGCCGCTGCTCAGCGCCAGCCCGCTGCACCTGGCACTGGGCCAGGCCGCGTTCTTCGGCGCCGGCTTCGTGTTCTGGTACTGGGAACACCAGCGCGAGCGCGCGGCGCAGGCAGCCTGCACGGGCCATTGAGCAGCGCGCAGGGGTAGGGCGGACGGGGATGCCGGCACATCCTTGCAGCCGCGGACAACCGGACTAGGCTGGGCATTCCAGCCAGCCGGTGCGTGGATGCACGACAGCCAGCCAATCCGATGTCGTCGCATGAGGTACCCCCATGGCTGCGCAGCAGACCTACCGCCTGTTCGAGGTGGCGCTGAAGGAGCGCCGCGTTCTTTCCCCTTCCCTGGACCGCATGGTGTTCACCGGTGCCGACGTGGCGCGGATGAAGACCGAAGGCCCGGACCAGCGGATCAAGGTGTTCTTCCCCTTGCCCGGCCAGGAGGTGCCACAGGTGCCCAGCGGCGAGGACTGGTATCCGCGCTACCGGGCCCTGCCTGATGAGCTGCGGCCGCCGATGCGCACCTACACCATCCGCCAGCTGCGCGCCGAGCAGGGCGAGGTCGACGTTGATTTCGTCATCCACGGCGTGACCGGGCCCGCTTCGCGCTGGGCCATGCATGCGCGGCCGGGTGACCGCGTCGTGCTGCTGGCCCCCGATGCCGACTGTGCCGACAGCAGCGAAGGTTGGGAATGGAAGCCGCCGGCCGGCGTCGGCCAGGTGCTGCTGGTGGCCGATGAAACGGCGCTGCCTGCGGTGGCGGGCATTCTGGAGGAACTGGCGGCCATGCCTGATCCGCCGCGCACGCTGGCGCTGCTGGAAGTGGCCCAGGCCGGCGATGCGGTGCCGTTGAAAGCGCCGGGCACGGCCGAGCTGGTGTGGTTGCCGCGCGGGCAGGCCGCCTATGGCCAGCCGCTGCTGCAGGCGGTGCAGGAACGGCTGGCAGCGACCTCGAGCGTGGCTGCCGGCGATGCGCTGGAAGAGATCGATGTCGACGCTCAGATCCTGTGGGAGCAGGCCGATGCCAGCGTGGCCGGACCGCTGTATGCCTGGGTGGCCGGCGAGGCGGGTGCGGTGATGGCGATCCGCCGCCATCTGGTGCGTGACTGCGGACTGGACCGCCGCGCCATCACCTTCATGGGCTACTGGCGGCACGGAAAAGTGCTGGACTGAGCGGAGCGTGAAGCGGTGCTGTGGGCGGGGTGCGTTATCCTTGCGCCCCCCTCGCAGCGGTACCGCACCATGTCCACCAGCTCCAAGATCCGCCGCGACCAGCGCCGTCGCCAGGAAAAGCAGGCCGCCAACAAGGCAGCCGCGCAGGCCTCGCCGGTGGAGCCGCATGCCGAACTGCGCGATGCGCAGCGCACCCTGCTGGCCGGTGTCGTGCGCCGTGATGGCGAATGGGTGCTGGGCATGGATGGCCGCATCGCCGGCCAGAGCGAGAGTGCTGCCCAGGTGCTGGCCCTGATCATGCAGGCCGGTGAACTGCACGAACGCAACGGCACGCCGGTGCGCCTGGTGTACTCGGATGCACTGCGTGATGCTGCGCAGGCCGAAGCGAAGGAAAAGGGCCAGACCTTCGAGGAATTCAAGGCCGAACTGGCCGCCGCGATGGCCGCGAAGAAGAACAGCTGATCGCGGCCAAACTGTAGAGCCGAGCCATGCTCGGCTGTTTTTCCACCGCGCTGCGCGCGGCAAGCCGAGCATGGCTCGGCTCTACAACGTAAAGAGGGGCGGATCCTCGCGGATCCGCCCCTTTTTTCATTTCGCCGCCGGGGCCGCGTTGGCCTGCCAGCCGCACATCTGGCCTTCGTTCTGCTGCTTCAGCCATTCATTGACCGGGCTGAAGTACTCGATCATCGGGCCGGCATCGAGCTTGTCGGTGCCGGTCAGTTCCTTCAGTGTGGCCTGCCACGGCTGGCTGGCACCCTTGCTCAGCATCGCCCAGTACTTCTGGCCGGCTTCCTTGTTGCCGTAGAAGGTGCACTCATGCAGCGGACCCTTGTAGCCGGAGGCATCGCACAGGCCCTTGTAGAACTGGAACTGCAGGATGCGCGCCAGGAAGTAGCGGGTGTACGGGGTGTTGCCCGGCACGTGGTACTTCGCGCCCGGATCGAAGAACTCTTCGCCACGGGTGCTGGCCGGCGCCACGCCCTGGTACTTGGCCTTCAGGTCCCACCACGCCTTGTTGTAGTTGTCGGCGGTGATGGAGCCATCGAACACGCCCCAGCGCCAGCGGTCGATCATCAGCCCGAACGGCAGGAACGACACGCCCGAAAGCGCCATGCGCATCTGGTTGTTGATGACCGCCTCGCGGCTTTCGGTCGGCGCATCGACCAGGCCGATCGAGCTGAGGTACTTGGGCGTCATCGCCAGCACGATGGTGTCGCCGATTGCTTCATGGAAGCCATCGTTGGCACCGCCCTGGAACAGCGGCGGCAGCGGGTTGTAGGCCAGGTCGTAATAGATGTGGCCCAGCTCGTGGTAGATGGTGGTGAAGTTCTCTTCGTTCGGCTTGATGCACATCTTGGTGCGCACATCGCCTTCCATGTTCATGTCCCAGGCGCTGGCGTGGCAGACCACGTCGCGGTCATCGGGCTTGATGAACTGGGTTTTTTCCCAGTAGGACTGCGGCAGCGACGGCATGCCCAGCGACACATAGAAGTCCTGCGCGCGCTCGGTCATCTGCTTGGCGGTGCGCAGTTCGGCCTCGCGCTGCGCCTTGTACTGCGCCGCTACGTTGGCATCCTTGCCGGCCTTGGCCAGCGCCGCGCTCAGATTGGTCTGGTACTGCTTTTCAAGCGCAGCGGTGATGTCCAGGCTGCCGGCACCCGGGTACGGTTCCAGCTGGTCCCACAGGTTGGACCAGTCCTGCTGCCACATGTTGCCCAGCAGATGCGCCGCGATCAGGCCGTTGCCCACTTCGGCCTTGTCCTTGCCGTAGGTCTTGTCCAGCTTGCCGCGTGCATAGCAGTGCAGCTGCTCGTACATCGGCTTGACCTGCTCCCACAGGCGGTCGGTTTCCGGGCCGATCTGCTCCGGCGGCATGTCGTAGCCGCTGCGCCACATCTGGCCGGCATCGGTGAAGCCCATGCCCTTGGCGCCTTCGTTCACCAGGCCGACGAACTTCTGGTAGTCGCCGCGCATGCTCTTGGTGGTGCTGTGCCAGCCCTGCCATGCGTCGAGCTGCTTGTCGTAATCGCGGCTGCGCGCCAGCACCTGTTCCAGTTCGCCCAGCTGGCGGCAGGAGTTCGGATCGTTGGCATCGGTACAGTACTTGCCGGCGCCGTAACTGCCTTCCATGCGGGTGGCGATCTGGGTCAGCTCGGCCAGCTTGGCCGGGTCACGCGGTGCCGGCATCGAGGACATCAGCTTCAGCAGGTGGATCGCGCGCTTGCTGTCCTCGCTCATCGGCTTGCCATCGAACCTGGCGGCCTGTTCGATCCAGCTGTTGAGCTGGGTCAGCGAGCGCTCGTTGGCCTTGGCCGCGATGCGTTCCGAATCACTGTTGATGTAGGTGGAGGACAGCCACTGCGCCGAGGTCATCTCCGGGTAGGCGGCCTTGAATTCGGCATTGATGCGGGCCACGAACTGGTCGGCGGTTTCGCCGGCCGGGGCGCTGCTGCTGGCGGTGTCGGTGCCTGGCGCAGCTTCCTTCTTGCAGGCGGCCAGGGCCAGCGTGGCGGCGGCGATTGCCGAGGCCAGCAGGAGATGACGGTGTTTCACGGGCGGTCCTTGGGTGGTGAACGACGGCCGAAGGCTAGTGGGCAGTCGCCGCCACCGCAAGTGGCGGAAGTCGGCCGGGCGGCGCCCGGCACCCGCAGAGGCCTTCAAGCAACGGCAACGTCAACTTCAAAAGCGGGGATTCCGTTGGATGGCGGGGCGGTGTGGGCTTGCAGGACACGCCGTAAACCCATCCATGGGGGCTCGATGGCGCCATCCATGGCGCCAACGGTCCTGCAAGCCCACACCGCCCCACCTCTGACAGATCGCTGCGGCTGTTGGTGGGTGTCGACCTTGGTCGACACATCTGTCAGGTATCGACAATCAAAATGGGGTCAGATCCGTTTTCCGGAGGAAAACGGATCTGACCCCAAGGTCGTTTCATCAGGTCGCGGAAAACTGTCGAAGGCGGGGTGGGTCCGGTGGCGGGAGTGTCCGCGGCATGGATGCCGCGGCCAAGCCCCCAGGGATGGGTTTACGGCGTCTCCCGCCACCGGACCCACCCCGCCATCCCACGGAATGCACGCTGTTGCTGTTGCTTCGGCCGTTGCGGTTGCGGTTGCCTCTGCAGGTGCAGGGCTGCAAGCCCTGCCGAACAACCCTCAACCCTCGCAGTTGGCGAACACGTCGCGATCGCGCTCGTACAGCGATGTCTTCACCTGCATCAGGCCCAGCACCGACGGGAACAGGTTGTCGTGGTCGGTATACGCTGCCGATCGTGCACGCAGGCACTGCAGGTTCAATCCGCGGCTGCTGGCGAAGCCCTGCGAGAACCACATCGTCATCGGCACCCGGGTCTGCTCGGCCGGGGCGATGGCGTAAGGCACGCCGTGCAGGAACAGACCCTTCTCGCCCAGCGACTCGCCGTGGTCGGACAGGTAGATCATCGCCGTGTCGTATTCCTGCATGCCCTGCAGCGTGCCGATGGTCTTGGTCAGGAAGTGATCGGTGTACAGCACGGCGTTGTCGTAGCTGTTGGTGATCTCTTCGCGCGAGCAGCGGCCGATGTCACGGGTGTCGCAGGTCGGGGTGAAGCGTCGGAACGCAGGTGGGTAGCGCTCGAAGTAGGCCGGGCCATGGTTGCCCAGCTGATGCAGCACCACCACCCGGTCACCCGGTTTCGTACGTACCTGGGTGGCCAGGTCCTGCAACAGGATCTCGTCCATGCAGCGGCCATCGGCGCACAGGCCCGGGGTGGTCGCGTCGGACAGCGACTGGAAATCCAGGCCCTCGCACACGCCCTTGCAGCCGGACTGGTTGTCACGCCACAACGGGGCGATGCCGGCGCGGTTCAGTACGTGCAGCAGCGACTGGTGCGCGCGGATCTTCTTCTCGTCGTAGTCGTGGCGGCCCCACGGCGAGAACAGGCACGGCAGTGAAACCTCGGTGCTGGTGCCGCACGAATGCATGTCGGGGAAATTGACCACGCTGGCCTGGGCCAGTTCCGGGGTGGTGTTGCGGCCGCCGTTGAGGCCCCAGTTCTGCGCGCGCACGGTCTCGCCCATGACGATCACCAGCAGCCGCGGCTTGCTGGCCGGGGCGCGTGGGGTGGCCTTGGCGTCGGTGCCGATCGGCAGCTTCGGTGCGCGCTGCACCGGGTTGTCGCCACGCAGTGCACGCGGCAGGCCCAGCAGCACATTGGCCGGGGTGGCCAGGTAACGCACTTCGCGCTGGTTGCGCATCAGTGCCGAAACATCCTGGAACGAAATCAGCGCACCGCCGAGTGCGGTCACCGCCGCCACCACCAGGAAGCCGATGCGCCACAACAGGCTGTGGCCCCAGCTGCGGCGGCGCAGCTGCACGCGCCACAGCACCACCATCGGCAGCACTGCCAGCAGCAATAGCGGCCACAGCAGCGACACGGTCATCAGCTCGCGGCTTTCCTTGGGATCGGTCGCCAGCACATTGCGCAGCATGTCCGCATCCAGATAGATGTGGTAACGGCTCATGTAATGCGCAGCGAACGCGGTCACCAGCAGCAGCACGCTGATCACCACCTTGGCGTTCCAGCGCCAGACCAGGATGCCCAGCAGCAGGCCGTGCGCGCCCAGCAGCAACAGCAGCAACGAAAGCGCGTAGCGCAGGCTGCCCGGATGGCTGGCCATCGCGCTGTGCCAGAACAGGCCGTTGCCGGCCACCGCGAAGAACAGGCTGGTCAGCGTGATCAATGCTTCGGTGGACAGCTGCGGACGCCAGCGCAGAAGACCCGCCAATGCAGGGAGGCGGGCGGGGCGTTGGACCGATGCACTCATGCGTTCGCCTCCTGGCGGTTGGGACGGTCCAGCTGATGGCGGATCAGGACGCGTTTGACGATCAGGTACAGGCCCAGCGAAAGCAGCCAGCAGATCATTGCAGTGGCGATGTCATGGGAAAGGAAATGGGCGCCGCGCAGTTGCTGGCCGATGCCGAACACCAGCCCGGCGCCGAGGCCGATCCACAGTCCGGCCCAGCGCCAGGCAGGACGCCACAACAGCGCGAAGAAGTACAGGCACAGCCAGGCGTAGCCGGCGCTGGCGTGGCCAGCGGGGAAGCAGGCCTGGGGCGACATGCCGCTTGGGCGCACGGTGAGCAGCCCGATGAAGGGCTGGTTGCCGCCATAACGCAGCAGGTCCCAGGGGCATTCCATCGGCACCAGTGATTTCAGCAGAGAGATCACACCGGTGCCCAGCGCCATGGCAATTACGACATAAAGCAGCGCCCACCGCAGGGTGCGATCGCGACCCTTACGCCAGTGGTGGAAGCACAGCAGAATCGCCACAAGGGCTGCTGCCGTGCTCAGCCATTTGCCGGCTTTGTGCACCAGTGTGCGGGTGACCCATGCGTCCTGCAGTGCCCAATGGCCGCCTTCGAGGCGGAACAGATGATCGGCTACCCACTGGTCGCCGCCGAAACCCATCAGCAGCGTAAACACGGGCAGACCGATTGCAACAGGCAGCCAGAGGTGAGTTACGGCAAATTTTGACGCCAGTGGCGATGTCGCAAGCGGTGCTACCGAATCAATGGGCTGGACGGGCATGTGGGGAAGGGGCGGTTCGGGAATCCGCGGTCATGCTCGTCACCTGGATGTCGGAGAAGGGTCGGACGCTCGTTCGTGCCGGGTTAATGCTTGCCCGGCACGCGCCTACGTTCAGTCTTCTTCGGCAGTCGACCCGGTGCGTTCGGCATGGCATTCCGCGTCCCACGCGGTACCGGGAAGCAGTTGCCAACGATTGCGATTGGCAACACCGATATCAATCACTTTGGCTGGGTCCACGCAGGGGCTCATCGCATCGTCCAGTACCAGCAGCCAACGTTTCTCGGGCGCCTGAGCCAGCCATGGGCCGGCGTCGTGCCACTGCTCTGCCCACGGTCGCTTGAAGCCGAACTCGCGCACCGGGCGGTCGGCCTGCAACAGGTTCTGTTCGCGCCAGGCGACCAGGGCCAGTTCGGCGTCCGGGCCGATCCGCGCGCCAACCCTGCGCATCAGCGCCGAGGCCGAGGCGTAGGGATCCAGCGCTGGAATCAACACCAGGCCGTAGAGCATCCACAGCATGCCGTGGGTGAGCAGTACCAGCGTTGCAGCACGACGTACCCGCAACCACACGATCAGCGTGGCCAGGGCGATGGCGAAGGTCAGCAGGCCATCACCGAGCACCGGCAGCAGGGTGTCCGGCATTGCACGGCGTTCCAGCTGGGCCACCGCCCAGGGATGCTCGGTCATCAACATCACGCCGAGCACGCCGGTGGCCAGCATCAGCACCATGCTGTAGCCGAACAGGTAGCGGCGTACGCACAGCCGACGCAGCAGGCCCGGCAGCAGCGGCGCGACGGCCAGGGCCAGCGCCGGCAGCATCGGCAACAGGTACACCTCGCGCTTGCCCGGGCTGGCGCTGAAGAACACCAGCACCAGTACGGCCCAGCCCAGCAACAGCCACTGCCGGCGGTCGCCACGACGCAGGCGGCGCCACCAGGGCTTGAACAGCATCGGCAGCAGCAGGCTGCCCGGCAGCCACAGGGTCAGGATCACCTGCAGGTAGTACCAGGCCGGCTGCCGGTGGTGCCAGGCATTGGCGTAGCGGGTGCCGGTCTGCTTGAACAACAGCTCATGTGCGTAGGCCTGCAGTTCGGCGCTGGGTGAATGCAGCAGGGCCCAGCCCAGCGGCGCCAGCCACACGCCCACGCCCAGCAGGAACGCGGGAATCAGCCACAGCAGGGTGGCAGGATGCGGGCCGTCCACGGTGTACCCGCGACGGCGCTGGAACAGCCACCAGCCGAACCAGGGCAGCACCATCAGCAGCGGCAGGAAGCCGACGCCCTTGGTCACCGTACCCAGCCCGGCAGCAAAACCGGCCAGCCACAGTGCGGGAAGGTTGCGACGTTCACACAGATGACGCATCAGCCCCCACAGGGCCACGGTAGTCATGCCCACCAGCACCATGTCGATCTGCGCGCGCTTGGCCATCAGCCCGAACTGCAGGGTGCAGAACAGCGCTGCCAGCGCGTACATCGCATGCCGGGGCGACCACAGCCGCCGCGCCAGATCCGACACCAGCCACAGACTGAGCAGGGCACCCAGCAATGAGGGCAACAGGAACGACCACCGCCAGCTGCCGACAATTTCGTAGGCGGCCGCCTGCAGCCACATGAACACCGGCGGCTTCTCCGCGTACAGCTCGCTGCCACGGTGCGGCAGCAGCCACTGCCCGCTCTCGACCATGGTCCTGGCTGCCAGCACGAATCGCGGCTCGTCCGGCGGTTGTGGCTGCCGGAGGCCGATACCCGCTGCCAGCGCAGCGATGATCAGCAGCCACAACAGGGGCAGGCGCCATTGGCGGGGCAAGGCTACGGGCACGGCAGGCTCCGGGAGCAAAACAGCCACTCTGAGGTGACGAAGGTGGAAAAAGCGTCAGAACGGGACAGGGCGACCGCATTCCGACATGAGCAGCGCTACCATGCTACGAACTTCCGTGGATGTTTCGTGCATGCGTCTGTTGGTGATCGAGGACAACCGCCAGCTGGTGGCCAACCTGTTCGACTATTTCGAGTCGCGCGGGCACGTGCTCGACGTGGCTCCGGATGGCATCACCGGCCTGCATCTGGCCGGCAGCCACCCCTACGATGCGGTGATCCTGGACTGGATGCTGCCGCGCATGGAGGGCCCCGAGGTGCTGCGCCGGCTGCGCGCCGAGCACGCGTCGGAGGTGCCGGTGATCATGCTGACCGCGCGCGATGAGCTGCCGGACAAGATCGCAGGCTTCCGCGCTGGAGCCGATGACTACCTGACCAAGCCGTTCGCGCTGCCCGAGTTGGAGGTGCGGCTGGAGGCCCTGCTGCTGCGCGCTCAGGGGCGCAACCCGCGCAAGCGGCTGCAGGTCGGCGACCTGGTGCTGGACCTGGCGACCCTGGAGGCCCAGCGAGAGGGCCAGGTGCTGCACCTGTATCCGGCCTGCCGCAAGTTGCTGGAGGTGCTGATGCGGGCCAGTCCCGGTGCGGTCACCCGCCAGCAGCTGGAATTTGCCCTGTGGGGCGACGAGCCGCCGGACGGCGACCTGCTGCGCTCGCATGTCTACGAGCTGCGCCGCAGCGTCGATGGGCCGTTTGGCGAAAAGCTGATCCATACCCTGCCGCGGGTTGGTTATCGGTTGGCCGTGACCACCGGCAGCGACGCCGGCAAGGATCCTGATGAAGGTGCGTAAGCCCGGCCCGCTGTACCGGCGCGTGCTGTGGTGGTTGCTGGGGTACCTGGCGCTGCTGTCACTGGCGGTGTTCAGCGTTGGCAACTACGTGCATGAGCATGCCGAGCACGCGGCCTGGCGCGCGCTGCTCAATTCCGAGCTGGACAGCATCGTCGAGCATGTCGAACACGAGCCGCATTACCGCTGGCAGGATTCGGACACGCTCAGCCTCTACCGCTTCGATGCGATCAACCTGCCCGACAGCCTGCGCACCCTGCATCCCGGGCTGCATGACGGGGTGATGGTGAAGGGCCGCGAGATGGCGGTGATGGTGCGTGAGACCCAGTCGATGGGACGGGTGGCGCTGGCGCTGGACATCTCCGACTTCCACGACCTGGAGCAGTTCGCGACCCGCTGGGTGATGCTGGCCGGCGTGATCATGATCTTCGTTACCGTACTGATGGCCTCGTTCGGCATGGAACGGATGGTGCGCCCGCTGAGCCTGCTGGCCCAGCACATTGCCACGTTGCGGCCGGGGGCGCAGGGCCAGCGCATCGATGTTGATCCGCGTGGCAGCTCCGAGCTGCACACGATTGCCGATGCCCTGAACGACTACCTGGATCGCAACGAGCAGTTCGTCGAACGCGAGCGGGTCTTCATCAGCACCGCCAGCCATGAACTGCGCACGCCGATTGCGGTGATGACCGGTGCCGCCGAGCTGGCGCTGGAGCAGCCGGGCCTGCCCGAACGTGCGCGCCAGCAGATCCAGCGCGTGTTGCGCACCGCACAGGGCGTTGAACAGCTGATCGAGCTGCTGCTGGTACTGGCCCGCGACCCCGATCGCCTGGCCTCGCGTGCCGAACGCATCGCGCTGGACCAGTTGCTGCCGGAGATCGTCGACGACCATCGCCACCTGCTTGGGGACAAGGACCTGAGCATCGGTATCCAGGCGGCACCGGTGGACATCGTTGCGCCGCTGGCGGTGGTGCAGGCGGCGATCGGCAACCTGCTGCGCAATGCCATCGAGAACAGTGGGCGTGGCCATATTGAGCTACGGCTGAGTTCGTCGGCGGTGCTGACTCTGCAGGATCCCGGTCATGGCATGAGCCCCGAGGAGATCGCGGCGATCCATGCGCGGATGGCGCGGGGCGAGCGAGCCGACCGCGGTGGCATCGGCCTGGACCTGATCGCGCGGCTGTGCGAACACCTGGGCTGGACCCTGCAGCTGCAACCCTGCGAACCGCGTGGCACGCGGGCGAGCCTGGACTTCAGCGCCTCGCGTCCCACATCGCGGTAGTGCCGGTCGCTGGCCGGCAACCCTGCAACGCTAGGTGCCCGTGGGGCGGGCCACATGCTGGTCGATCAGGATCACGTTGCCGTCGGGATCGGCCAGTTGCAGATAGCCCGTACCCTGGCCATCGGGATCGGTGCGGACCGCCAGTTCGATGCCCTTGGCATCCAGCTCTGCCTGCAGCTCACGCACATCCTGGAAGCGGGGCAGTTCCTGCTTGTGCTGGTCCCAGCCGGGGTTGAAGGTCAGCAGATTGCCTTCGAACATGCCCTGGAACAGCCCGATCACCGTGCCGTTGCTGCGCATCACCAGCCAGTTCTGCGCCGGGTCACCGCCGGTGACCGAAAAGCCGAGGGCCTCGTAGAAGCTGCGGGAAACCGCGAGATCCTTCACCGAGAGGCTGACCGAATAGGCGCCAAGCTGCATGAGTGGGCTCCCTGAGGGAATGTGGGCGTGGTCGGCACTGCAGCATGACCCGGCGTGAAGACAATGTTAATCTCACCCTGCGCCGCTCTATGCGGCGCTTTTTTTTCCGCTCTTTCGATCGACAGAGGATCCCATGCCGACCGAACCCGCTACTGCCCTGATCAGCAACGACATCGTTGGACTGGGCCTGATTGCCGCCACCCTGGCCCTGATCTTCTGGGCTGCCAGTGGTCCGACGCCCCTGCTGAAGAAGATCTTCGCCTGGGTGCCGGCACTGCTCTTGTGTTACTTCGTTCCGGCCATCTACAACACCGCCGGTGTCATCGATGGCCACAACACGTCGTTGTACAACCCGGTCGCGCGTGATGTGCTGCTGCCTGCCGCGCTGGTCCTGCTGACCCTGTCGATCGACCTGAAGGGCATCGCCAAGCTTGGTCCCAAGCTGCTGATCGTGTTCTGCGCCGGCACCGCCGGCATCATGCTGGGCGCCATCGTCTCGTTCCAGCTGATGAAGCTGATCCATCCGGAAACGGTGGCCGGTGACACCTGGGCCGGCATGGCCGCACTGGCCGGCAGCTGGATCGGTGGCGGCGCCAACATGGTCGCCATGCGCGAAGTGTTCGGCACCGATGCCACCACCTTCGGCCAGTTCGCCGTGGTCGATGTGGCCTGCGCCAGCCTGTGGATGGCCATCCTGCTGTTCATGGCCAACCGCGCGCAGCAGATCGACACCCGCAACGGTGCCGACACCCGTGCCATCGACGAAATGAAGGCACGCATCAGTGCCTACGAGGCGCAGAACGCACGCATTCCCAGCATGACCGACCTGATGGTGATTGTCGGTGTGGCTTTGGGAGGTGTCGGCCTTGCGCATGCGATCGCCGCGCCGCTGTCGGGCTGGTTCAAGGCCAACGTCAGCTGGGCCAGCCAGTTCAGCCTGGACAGTCAGTTCGTGTGGGTGATCCTGCTGTCCACCGCGATGGGCCTGACGCTCAGCTTCACCCGCGCCCGCCGCCTGGAAGCCGCCGGTGCTTCGCGACTGGGCACGGTGTTCCTGTACTTCCTGATCGCCTGCATCGGCATGCAGATGAACCTGCTGTCGCTGCTGGATCGGCCGTGGCTGTTCCTGCTCGGTGCGATCTGGATGGCGACCCACGTGCTGGTGCTGTGGGTGGTGGCCAAGCTGCTGCGCGCACCGCTGTTCTTCTTCGCGATTGGTTCGCAGGGCAACATCGGTGCGGCGGCATCTGCGCCGGTGGTGGCAGCGGCCTTCCATCCGACGCTGGCGCCGGTGGGCGTGCTGCTGGGTACGGTTGGTTATGCCACAGGCACCGGGCTGGCCTATGTCACCGGCCTGATCCTGAAATGGATGGCCGGTGCCTGAGTTCTGACCTGACGAACATGTTGCGGGTTCACGGCAATTGCCGTGAACCCGCTGTTCCCGTGTAGAGCCGTGCCCACGCTCGGCTTTCTTTTTGCCTGCCACCGGGTAGAACCACGCCGTGCGCGGATGCAGTTCATGGGTATCCATGAACAAAGAAGGGTCAGATCCGTTTCCCAGAGGAAACGGATCTGACCCCTGATGCTTCCTGCCGTCACCGGAAATCTGTCGAAGGTGGGGTGGTGTCGGATGGCGGCGTCCCCGCCATCCGACACCACCCCGCCAAATCCACGGAAAACCAGAGCTGATGCTTCGGCCGTTGCCGTTGCCGTTGCCTCTGCGGGCGCCGGGCTGCAAGCCCGGCACCCACCTCACACCTCAACAGCAGCGGCCACCGTTACGGCCACCGTAACGCGCTTCCTGACGCTCGCGGAAGAACGTCTTGTAGTCCATCGGCTGCTGGTCCGGATGCTTTTCCAGCATGTGCCGGACGTAGTTGTCGTAATCAGGAATGCCACAGCACAGGCGTGCGGTCTGCACCAGGCGCCGCCAGATGCGGCGGTGTGCCTGGTACTGGCCGACGGGAACCAGTTGGGTGCTCATCACAGATCCACCATTTCGTGCGGCTTCAGTGCCACGTACGGGGTTTCGCGGTCACTGCGCTGCGGATTGCGGCGAGCCGCGAGGATGGTCTTGATCGAATACACCAGCACCGCACCGACCACCAGCAGGAACAGCGCGGTCAGGCTGGTGTTGACGTAGGCGTTGACCACGATCTGCTTCATCTGCGCCACCGACTTGGCCGGCGCGGTGATGGTATCGCTGGCAAGCGCGGCCTGGAACTTGTGTGCCTGCGCCAGGAAGCCCTGTGCCGGGTTGCTGTCGAAGATCTTGATGAAGCCGGCATAGGTGGTGCAGATCAGCAGCCACACGGCGGGTACGGCAGTGACCCACGCATAGCGGTCACGCTTCATCTTGAACAGCACCACCGTGCCCAGCATCAACGCGATGCCGGCCAGCATCTGGTTGGAGATGCCGAACAGCGGCCACAAGGTCTGGATGCCGCCGAACGGATCGACCACGCCGGTGTACAGCAGGTAGCCCCACAGCGCCACGCAGCCGGCGGTGCCGATGATGTTGGCGGTCCACGACTCGGTCTTCTTCAGCGCTGGCACGAAGTTGCCGAGCAGATCCTGCAGCATGAAGCGTCCAGCGCGGGTGCCCGCGTCCACGGCGGTCAGGATGAACAGTGCTTCGAACAGGATGGCGAAGTGGTACCAGAAGGCCATCATCGCGTCGCTGCTGCTCGGAATCGCCTCGTGCAGGATCTGCGCGATGCCCACCGCCAACGTTGGCGCGCCACCGGCGCGATGCAGGATCGTGGGTTCGCCGATGGCCGCTGCGGTCGCGGTCAGCTGCTCGGGCGTGATGGTGAAGCCCCAGGTGTTGGTGATGTAGTGCGCGGCGGAGGCCGCATCGGCACCGATCACGGCGGCGGGGCTGTTCATCGCGAAGTAGATGCCCGGATCGATGATCGATGCGGCCACCAGTGCCATCACCGCCACGAACGATTCCATCAGCATGCCGCCGTAGCCGATGTAGCGCATGTGCGCTTCATTGGCCAGCAGCTTCGGTGTGGTGCCGGAGGAAATCAGCGCATGGAAGCCGGAGACCGCACCGCAGGCGATGGTGATGAACAGGAACGGGAACATGCCGCCCTTCCACACCGGGCCGTCGCCGCTGGCGGCGAACTGGGTCAGTGCCGGCATCTTCAGTTCCGGCATCACCACCAGGATGCCGATGGCCAGCGCGATGATGGTGCCGATCTTGAGGAAGGTCGACAGGTAGTCGCGCGGGGCCAGCAGCAGCCACACCGGCAGCACCGAGGCGACGAAGCCGTAGCCGATCAGCATCCAGGTGATCTGGGTACCGGTGAAGGTGAACGCCGGGCCCCAGGTTGGGTCCGCCGCTACCTTGCCGCCGAACCAGATTGCTGCCAGCAGCAGGATCAGGCCGACCACCGAGATCTCGCCGATCTTGCCGGGGCGGATGTAGCGCATGTACACGCCCATCAGGATGGCGATCGGCATTGTTGCGATCACCGTGAACATGCCCCACGGACTTTCCGCCAGCGCCTTGACCACCACCATCGCCAGCACCGCCAGGATGATGATCATGATCAGGAACGCACCGAACAACGCGATGGTGCCCGGCACCTGGCCCATCTCTTCGCGGACCAGGTCACCCAGCGAGCGGCCGTTGCGGCGGCTGGACAGGAACAGGACCATGAAGTCCTGTACCGCGCCGGCCAATACCACGCCCACCACCAGCCACAGCAGGCCGGGCAGGTAGCCCATCTGCGCGGCCAGGACCGGGCCGACCAGCGGACCGGCACCGGCAATGGCGGCGAAGTGGTGGCCGAACAGCACGTGCTTGTTGGTCGGGACGTAGTCCAGGCCATCGTTGTTGATCACCGCCGGAGTGGCCCGGGTCGGATCGAGCTGCATCACCTTGTTGGCGATGAACAGGCTGTAGAAGCGGTAGGCGACCAGGTACAGCGAAACCGCTGCCACCACGATCCATAGTGCGTTGATGTGTTCACCGCGGCGCAGGGCCACGGTGCCCAGACAGAATGCGCCAAGCAGGGCGAGGGCCGCCCAGCCTATTTTGGAAAACCCTTTCATGAGGTGCTCTCTCCCGGAAAGACAGACAAAGAGTCCCGCGTGCCCTCGACAGGGTCAATTGGCACAGGACGAATCAGCGTTAGTACTTTGGTCGTACGCAGGGGGCGCTGACGTGCAGCGAACATCAGGGATGGAACAATCGGTTGCGGTGCCATCCATTGGCGTACGGCCATGTGGCGTCCATCTTCACTGGCATCCATCCAACAGGAGTCGCCATGAGCCTTCCCGAACCGGTCCGCGTGCTGCGTACCATCCGTGGCATGCCCACCTCCGACGGTGCCGGTGTGCGCCTGACCCGCGTCATCGGTGGTCCGACGCTGCCCGACCTGGATCCGTTCCTGCTGCTCGATGAATTCGGCACCGACCGCGCCGAGGACTACATCGCCGGCTTCCCGGAACACCCGCACCGCGGTTTCGAGACCGTCACCTACATGCTCGACGGGCGCATGCGGCATCGCGACAACCATGGCAACGAAGGCCTGCTGACCCCGGGCAGCGTGCAGTGGATGACCGCCGGCCGCGGCCTGGTGCATTCGGAGATGCCTGAGCAGGAAAGCGGGCAGATGCGCGGCTTCCAGCTGTGGGTGAACCTGCCGGCGAAGGAGAAGATGACCGACCCGAAGTACCAGGAATTCGCGCCGGAGCGCATCCCTGTGGTGAAGCCGGAAACCGGCGTGGAAGTGAAGGTGATTGCCGGCAGCGTGGACGGCACCCACGGCCCGATCGTGCAGCCGGCCACTGATCCGCTCTACCTCGATATCACGCTGGCACCGGATCGAGCCTGGACCTACGCGCTGCCGGAAGGGCACAACGCCTTTGCCTATGTGTTCGAAGGTGCAATGACCGTGGGTGAGCAGGACGCCGCGCGCGACGTTGCACGTCAGGAACTGGCGGTGCTGGGCGGCGGCGAGCAGTTGCACATCTCGGCCGGCAGCGAGGGTGCGCGGTTGATTCTGGTGGCCGGCCGTCCGCTGCGCGAGCCGGTGATGCGGCACGGCCCGTTCGTGATGAACACGCGGCAGGAACTGATGCAGGCCTTCGTCGATTTCCAGGAAGGCAAGTTCTGAGGCAGTGCCGGCCGCTGGCCGGCAGCAGCCTCGGACAAAGGCGGATCGGGGTGCCGGCCAGCGGCCGGCACTACCGCCGGATCGGCTCGCATTGCGGGGATGCTGCCAGGCAGTCATCCCCGTCACGGTCAGCGACCGGCGGCCACGGCCGACGGGGTCAGGCTCATGCCTTGCGCCAGCTGCTGCAGCGAGCCCAGTTCCTGAGGGCTGTCCGGATACAGCGAAATCTGCGCGTAACGTCCTTTGTCGAGCTTGACCACACTGATGCGGCGCTCGGCATAGCCCGGAGGCTGCTGGCCACCGAGGTCCGGCTGGTACCAGTAGAGTGATTCACCGCCGAAGCTGCCCTTTTCCTGGCGCAGCGAACGGTTCAGCGGAATGGATGGGTCACGTGCGCTGAGCATCAGGCTCAACACTTCACGACCATCGCCAGTGCTGGCGCGGCAGACCAGGAAATCGGTCTGCGCCAGCTGCTGCCATTGCAGGCCACTGCTGGCAGGCAGCGAAGGGCATTCGGTGGGAGCCTGTGCGGCGGCGTGGGCCGCAGCGAACAGCAGGCTCGACAACACTACAGGCGCGAACTTCATGCATCCCCCAAGGTGGTGTGTCGTTGGCTCCGCCGGATGGACCGGCAGCCTTGGCATCCCATCCCCGGATGCCGCCCCGGCCGGCATGTGCACGGACGGTCAACTCAACCTTAACGGAACGTGAGCGATCGCACAAATCGCGGTTACACGCGTAACCATTGCGGCCGATGGTCGGCCGCAATGGTCCGCACAGGACTCAGCGGTCGTTGCCGAGCCACTTGTAGATGATGCCGCCGATCGCGCCGCCCAGCAGCGGGGCGACCCAGAACAGCCACAGCTGGCTGACCGCGCCGCTGCCGGCGAAGAAGGCCACCGCCGTGGAACGGGCCGGGTTCACCGAGGTGTTGGTGACCGGGATGCTGATCAGGTGGATCAGGGTCAGCGACAGGCCGATCGCCAGCGGGGCGAACCCGGCCGGTGCCTTGCCGTGGGTGGCGCCCATGATCACGATCAGGAACACGGCGGTCAGCACCACTTCGCACAGGAAGGCCGCGGCCACGCTGTAGCCGCCGGGGGACAGCGCGCCGTAGCCGTTGCTGGCGAATGCACCGGCCTGGCTGCCATCAATGGCGAAGCCGCTGGCGCCCGATGCGATCTGCAGCAGGATGAAGCCGGCCAGCAGGCCGCCGGCGACCTGGGCGATGATGTACGGGATCAGGTCCTTGGTCGGGAAACGACCGCCGGCCCACAGGCCGACACTGACCGCCGGATTGAAGTGCGCGCCGGAGATATGGCCGAACGCATAGGCGCCGGTCACCACGGTCAGGCCGAAGGCCAGGGCCACGCCAAGGAAGCCGATACCCAGCGGATTGCCGTCACCACCGAACTTGGCGGCAAGCACCGCGCTGCCGCAGCCACCCAGAACCAGCCAGAACGTGCCGAGGAACTCGGCGGACAAGCGTTTACCCATGCTCATGTGTTGCACTCCTTTGACGGTCGAAAGTGTGATTTATGTCACATTTCAATGATCAGCGGGTGACTGTAGTGTCAATGCCGGGTGCAGGGATACACCTTCGGATGTGTGCAACACGCGATGTTCAGTACTGCGGCAGCGGGATGAATTCCTTGTCGTCGCCCGGAATGGTGCCGAAGCGGCCGGCTTCCCAGTCGTGCTTGGCCTGCTCGATACGCTCCTTCGAGCTGGAGACGAAGTTCCACCACAGGTGACGTGGGCCATCCAGTGGCTCGCCACCGAACAACATCGCCTTCACCGGCGTCTTCGCACGCAGGCGGCCTGTCGCACCGGCTTCGGGGATCACCAGGTGCTGGGCGGGGATGTCAACGCCGTCCAGCTGCGCCTCGCCCTCGAGGATGTACAGCGCGCGCTCGCGGTGGCCATTGTCGATATCGATCTCCGCATCCGGGTCGAGGTCGATCGCTACGTTGAGGGTGTCGGCGAACACCTTCACCGGCGATTCCTCGCCATAGGCGCGGCCGGCGATCACCCGCAGCCAGACACCATTGCGGCGCTGCTCGGGCAGGGTGGCCGCGGCATGGTGGTAGAACGCCGGCTCGATTTCCTCATGCGACTTCGGCAGTGCGACCCAGGTCTGCATGCCGTGGATCGGGTTGTCGTGATCGCGGTCTGGTTGCGGCGTGCGTTCGGAATGGGCGATGCCGCGGCCAGCGGTCATCCAGTTGACGTCACCGGGGCGGATCACCTGGTCCGAGCCCAGCGTGTCGCGGTGGCCGATGGCGCCCGACCACAGGTAGGTGACGGTGGCCAGGCCGATATGCGGATGCGGGCGCACGTCGATGGCTGTGCCGGGATGCATGAGTGCCGGGCCCATCTGGTCGACGAACACGAACGAGCCGATGCTGCGCGCCTGCAGGGTGGGGACGGCGCGACGGACTTCGAGTCCGCCGATGTCGTGCACGCGCGGGGCGATGATGGTGGTCATGCGGGCGTTCTCGCTGGCAGGGATCAGGTGATCAGCATCGCATGCAGCTGTGACGGGGACATGCCCCGTATGGGTAACAGGTTGTTCCAGCCAACGGCGCAGCCCCTCGTGGCTGTGGGTTGGTCGCTGAAGGCAGAAGCAAGATCAAAAGCTGCGCTTGGCCGTGCGGGTGGGTGGCGCAGGGGACGCTGCAAGTACGTCCATGTAAGCTCGATCGCCGCATCCATGCGGCTCACGCCCCTGCGCCACCCACCCGCCCGGCCTCTGACAGTTTCCGTGTGCGTCCAGCCACGGAGAAGAAAAAAGAAAATCAAAGTCAAAATCAAACGCCGGTCGCTTCGCTCCTTGTGGCAACCAAGGTAGCCACCCACCAGTTCGTAGCGATTCCCACCAGAATCGCAGTTCACCGACCGTCATCGGGAAACTGTCAGGGGTGGGGCGGTGTGGGTGGGCAGGACCGTTGGCGCCATGGATGGCGCCATCGAGCCCCCATGGACGGGTTTACGGCGTGTCCTGCCTGCCCACACCGCCCCGCCCAACAAACAGAAAAGCCAGAGCCGGCTGTTGCTCCGGCTCTGGCTTTTGAGGTTGCCGGCCAGCGGCCGGCACTACCGCGGGTGCCGGGCCGCAGGCCCGGCCGATCAACTCACACCACCGGTTCACGCAGGACGGGGTTGTCCCAGCCCGGGCGCGGGGCGAAACGATCGCCGTGGCGCTGCTGCAGTGCCTTCAGCCGCTCCACGATTGCATCGGCACCCACCGCGCGGATGTGCTGGATCGGGCCGCCACGGAACGGTGCGAAGCCAGTGCCGAAGATCACCCCGGCATCCAGCAGGTCCGCATCCGCCACCACGCCTTCGTGCAGGCAGGCCACTGCCTCGTTCAACAGCGGCAGGATCAGGCGGTCTTCCAGATCGGCCGGTGCCTGGTAATCGCTGGCCACGTCCGGCTTCTTCGCACGGCCGTTTTCCCAGGTATAGATGCCCTGGCCATCCTTCTTGCCGCGCTTGTCCGGTTCCACCGTCTGCAGCGCGGCCGGAATCTGCAGGCCGAGGAACGGTGCCAGTTCGCGGCCAACGCCAGCGGCCACGTCCAGGCCGACGGTGTCGATCAGTTCGATCGGGCCCATCGGCATGCCGAACTTCACAGCGGCCTTGTCGATCACCGGGCCCGGGATGCCTTCGGCATAGGCGGTGGCGGCTTCCAGCATGTACGGGAACAGCACGCGGTTGACCAGGAAGCCCGGGCTGCCGGCCACCGGCACGGGGAACTTGCCCAGTGCCTTGCAGAACGCGGCCAGTCGACGCTCGGTTTCAGGCGCCATGCCGTCGTGATGGATGATTTCCACCAGCGGCATCTGCGCCACCGGGTTGAAGTAGTGCAGGCCGGCGAACTGCGCCGGGCGCTGGATGTGGTCGCGCAGTTCCAGCAGCGGAATCGACGAAGTATTGGTGGTCAGCAGTGCGTCCTGCTTCATCTTCGGTTCCAGCGTCTGGTACAGCGCACGCTTGGCTTCCGGGTTCTCGATGATGGCTTCGATCACCAGGTCGGCTTCAGCCACGCCGTTGCCTTCCAGGTCGGCCCGCAGGCGCGCGGCCACCGCCGGACGCTTGCTTTCGTCGCGCACTTTCTTGGCGAACAGCGCCTGCGCGCGTTCCATGGCCGGGTCGATGAAGCGCTGCTCACGGTCCTGCAGAGTCACTTCGAAGCCCTTGTAGGCGGCCCATGCAGCAATATCGCCGCCCATCACGCCGGCACCGACCACGTGCACGTGGCGGATGCCCGAATCACCACCACCCAGGCCCTTCAGGCGCTCGGTAAGGAAGAAGATGCGGATCAGGTTGCGCGCGGTGGGGGTGCTGGCCAGTTTCACCACGGCGCGACGTTCGGCATCCAGGCGTGCCTGCACCGGCTTGCCACCGCTGCGCTGCCAGGTGCTGATCAGCGCATACGGCGCGGGGTACTGGTCCTTCTTCGCCTTGCGTGCGACCTGCTTGACCATCTGCGGCGCCAGCAGCGTGCGTGCCAGCCAGGTGTTGGTCGCCCATGCCGTCGCGCGCTGCTTGAACGGGCGGGTGGTGCCGGACAGCGCCAGCGCTACGGCCGTGTCGAGCACCACCGCCGGTGCCACCACCTTGTCGGCCAGGCCGATGCCACGTGCAGCCGAGGCTGACAGGGTGCGGCCGGTCAGCATCATGTCCATCGCCGCCGGTGCGCCCACCAGCTGCGGCAGGCGCGCGCTGCCGCCCCAGCCCGGGAAAATGCCCAGCTGGGTTTCCGGCAGGCCGATGCGGGTCGAACTGTCATTCGAAGCCACACGGTAGCGGCAGGCCAGCGCCAGCTCGGTGCCGCCGCCCAGGCAGTGGCCATGGATCGCCGCCACGGTCGGGCAGGGCAGCTCGGCCAGCTTCTGGTAGGTGGACTGGCCACGGCGGATGGCATCGTTGACGGTGCCGCGGCGGTCGAATTCCTGGAATTCCTTCAGGTCGGCACCGGCGATGAAGCCGGCCTTCTTCAGGGACTGGATCACCACGCCCTTGGGCGGGTCCATGGCGATGCGCTCAAGCAGGTCGCCCAGTTCCAGCAGCACGTCCTGCGACATTGCGTTGACGCTGCTGTCCTGACGATCCAGGGAGAGGACCACCACGCCGTCGTCGCGGATCTCGGGGAGCCAGTGGCTGAAGCGGAGACCATCGAAGCCTGAGAGCATGGACGTTCCATCCGGTTGTGTATGGAGAAGCGGCTATGATCCAGAGGTTGTTTCCCCCGCGTCAAATCCCAATAGCAGGGGGTGGAGCCCCCGGATCCAGAGCCTGGAACCGGGACGCTAACGGAACGGTGGTTAAAAGCTGGTGCGGCGCCAGGTGATCGGCGACTGAACTTTTCCCGGGATTGGCAGTCTCATTGCCCGACGTCGGTTGGGCTGACAGGAGTGCGGCCCCTCATGGCCGATGTTGATACACCTCAGGAGCTGGATCTGGAACTGGTCCGGCGCGTGCAGCACGGCGAGAGTGCCGCCTTCGATGTCCTGGTGCGCAAGTACCAGCATCGGGTCGTGGCCCTGGTCGGTCGCTACATCGCCGACTGGAGCGAATGTCAGGACGTCGCCCAGGACACTTTCATCCGTGCCTACCGCGCGATCGGAAGTTTCCGTGGCGATGCCCAGTTCTCAACCTGGTTGCATCGAATCGCCGTGAATACCGCCAAAAACTACCTGGCTTCACACAATCGCCGCCCGCCGACCGATGACATCGACATCGGCGATGCTGAACAGTTCGACAGCGGGACGCGCCTGCGCGACACCGACACGCCCGAACGCGAGTTGATGCGCCAGGAGCTGGAACAGACGGTGATGAAGGCCGTCAACGCGCTGCCGGAAGAACTCCGGCTGGCGATCACCCTGCGCGAGGTGGAAGGACTGAGTTACGACGAAATCGCGCAGAAAATGGGGTGCCCGATCGGCACCGTGCGTTCACGGATCTTCCGGGCGCGCGAGGCGATCGACACCGAACTCCGGCCGCTGTTGGACATCGGCAGCGCCACCCGTGAGAAGAGCCGCGTATGACCAGTAATCCGTTCAACGAATCGCAGAACCATCAATCCCCTGCCGGGCAGCGCCTGGACCAGCGCCACCGCGAGCAGCTGTCGGCGCTGGTCGATGGCGAGCTGGGCGCAGATGAAGCGCGCTTCCTGCTGCGCCGCATGGAACATGACCCCGAACTGGCAGGCTGCCAGGAACGCTGGCAGCTGCTCGGCGACGTGATGCGCGGCCAGGCCTCGCTGCTGGCGCCTGTCGGCTTCGGTGCCGCTGTGGCCACCGCCATTGCTGCCGAACCCGCACCACAGGCCGAGCCGCGCCGTCAGGTGCGGCGTAGCGGCTGGCGGGCCTGGGGCGGTGGTGCTGCACTGGCCGCCTCGGTGGCGGCAGTGGCCCTTTTCATGGGCGGCGAGAAGCTGCAGGAGGCCACGCCGGGCGAGCCGCTGGCGCCGCAGGTGATCGCCAGTCAGGCCGAGCTGGCGCCGGCACCGGGCACCCCGGCTCCGGTCACCGAAGCCTCGGTGGATACCGCAGCGATGGCGGTGGCTGCTGCGCCGGCGGTGGCGATGGCCGCTGCCGGCCGCCGCCAGGACACCCGCCGTGCCAGTGCGACCCGCAGCCAGCAGGCCGCGCGTGCCGCGCAGCGTGACGATGTACCGCAGCGTGCCGTGGCTGCCGCGCAGGCGCCGTTGACCCCGAGCGTGCCGGCCAACGCCAGCCGCAACCTGCCGTTCGGTGAGGTCGGTGGCCTGCAGGCGCGACCGTGGCCGCGCTCCAGCCTGGCGCCCGCCGCCGGTGGCGCGCTCAATGCCAGCTTCCCGGCCCACGCCGGTGGTGCCGCGTTCTACCCGTTCGAGCCGCGCCTGCAGGATGACCTGCCGGTGCCGCCGCGCCCGCGCGACTGAGCCGGACGCTTTCACGCCCCGCCGTCGGCGGGGCCCGTATTCCTCTTTCCATCCGACCCGGAGGTTGCCGTCCGATGACTCCCCGACTCCGCACGCAGGCCATTGGCCTGTTCGCCCTGACCCTGCCGCTGGTGGCCTGTGCCCAGCCAGCGCCGCCTGCCGCCCAGCCCCAGGCCGCCGCTGCAGCAGCCCCGCGCGCGCCGGCGCAGCCGCTGGTCAGCGGCCTGCCCGATTTCACCCATCTGGTCGAACAGGTCGGGCCGGGCGTGGTCAACGTCGACACCACCATCGTGCGCAACAACCGCCAGGCCTCGCGTGGCCCGATGGGCGGCGACGATGACATGCCGGAATTCTTCCGTCGCTTCTTCGGGCCTGACTTCCCGATGCCGGGGCAGGGGCCGGGCGGGCAGGACGGTGGCCCCAGCATCAAGGGCCGCGGCATGGGCTCGGGCTTCATCATTTCGCCCGACGGCTACGTGCTGACCAACTACCACGTGGTGGCTGACGCCAGCGAGGTGAAGGTCAAGCTGGGTGACAGCCGCGAATTCAACGCCAAGGTGGTGGGCAGTGACCAGCAGTACGACGTGGCCCTGCTGAAGATCGACGGCAAGAACCTGCCGACCGTGCGGGTGGGCGATTCCAATACCCTGAAGCCGGGCCAGTGGGTTGTCGCGATCGGCTCGCCGTTCGGCCTGGACCACTCGGTCACCGCCGGCATCGTCAGCGCGCTGGGCCGCAGCACCGGTGGCGCTGATCAGCGCTACGTGCCGTTCATCCAGACCGACGTGGCGATCAACCAGGGCAACTCCGGCGGCCCGCTGCTGAACACCCGCGGCGAAGTGGTCGGCATCAACTCGCAGATCTTCTCCGCCTCGGGCGGTTACATGGGCATCAGCTTCGCGATTCCGATCGACCTGGCGATGAGCGCGGTCGAGCAGATCAAGAAGAGTGGCAAGGTCACCCGTGGCCAGCTGGGCGCGGTGGTCGAGCCGATCGATGCGCTGAAGGCGCAGGGCCTGGGCCTGCCGGACAGCCGTGGCGCGCTGGTCAACCAGATCGTGGCCGGCAGCGCGGCGGAAAAGGCCGGCGTACAGATCGGTGACGTGGTGCGCTCGGTCAATGGCAGCCCGGTCAACAGCTGGTCGGACCTGCCGCCGCTGATCGGTGCGATGGCGCCGGGCAGCCGGGTCACGCTGGGCGTGATCCGCGACGGCAAGCCGCGTGACCTGAGCGCCACGCTGACCGCGCTGAGCGAAGACGGCCAGGGCAATGCCCGCACGGCCGCAGGACCCAAGCCCGATGCGGCGCCGCAGGCGGGTGCCAATGCACTGCTTGGCCTGGATGTCAGTGATCTGACTGCGCCGCAGCGCAAGCAGTTCGGCCTGGACGGCAACGAAGGTGTGCGCATCACCGGGGTCAAGGGCCAGGCGGCACGTGACGCGGGCCTGTCGCCGGGCATGGTGATCCTGCAGGTCGGCCGTACCACGGTCGGCAGCGTGGATGCCCTGAACCGCGCGCTGTCCAGCTACAAGAAGGACGATGTGGTGATGCTGCTGGTACGTACCGGCAACGGCAACAGTGCCTTCGTGGCGGTCAAGGCCGGCCAGTAAGGCCTGGCGGGGCCGCCCTGGCGGCCACCTCTGCTCCCCCGAAGCCCCGCCCTGGCGGGGCTTCGGCCATTCCGGCCCCGGCCCGATGAGGCCGTTTTCGCGGCAGGGCCCCGGGCGTGCGATAATCGACCGTTACCCTGACGACGCCGCGCGCCGCCGCCACCTATGTCTTCTGATTCGATGCGGAACATCCGCAACTTCTCCATCATCGCCCACGTCGACCACGGCAAGTCCACGCTGGCCGACCGCATCATCCAGCTCTGCGGCGGCCTCCAGGCCCGCGAGATGGAAGCGCAGGTGCTCGACTCCAACCCGATCGAGCGCGAGCGCGGCATCACCATCAAGGCGCAGTCGGTGTCGCTGCCGTACCTGGCCAAGGACGGGCAGACCTACCATCTGAACTTCATCGACACCCCGGGCCACGTCGACTTCTCCTATGAAGTCAGCCGCTCGCTGGCCGCCTGCGAAGGCGCGCTGCTGGTGGTCGACGCCGCCCAGGGCGTGGAAGCGCAGTCGGTGGCCAACTGCTACACCGCTGTCGAGCAGGGCCTGGAAGTGGTGCCGGTGATCAACAAGATCGACCTGCCCACCGCCGACATCGAGCGCGCCAAGGCCGAGATCGAGGCCGTGATCGGCATCGATGCCGCCGACGCCGTGCCGGTCAGCGCCAAGACCGGCCTGAACGTGCAGGACGTGCTGGAAGCCATCGTGCACCGCATTCCGCCGCCGAGGCCGCGTGACACCGACAAGCTGCAGGCGCTGATCATCGACTCCTGGTTCGACAATTACCTGGGCGTGGTCTCGCTGGTGCGCGTGATGCAGGGTGAGATCAAGGCCGGTGACAAGCTGCAGGTGATGTCCACCGGCCGCAACCACCAGGTCGACAACGTCGGCGTGTTCACCCCGAAGCGCAAGGTGCTGCCGGCGCTGCGCGCCGGTGAAGTGGGTTGGGTCACCGCCAGCATCAAGGACGTGCACGGTGCGCCGGTCGGCGACACCCTCACCCTGGCTGCCGACCCGGCGCCGAAGCCGCTGCCGGGCTTCCAGGAAATGCAGCCGCGCGTGTTCGCCGGCCTGTTCCCGGTCGATGCCGAAGACTACCCGGACCTGCGCGAAGCGCTGGACAAGCTGCGCCTGAACGATGCTGCGCTGCGCTTCGAGCCGGAAAGCTCCGAAGCAATGGGCTTCGGTTTCCGCTGCGGCTTCCTCGGCATGCTGCACATGGAGATCGTGCAGGAGCGCCTGGAACGCGAATACAACCTGGACCTGATCAGCACCGCGCCGACGGTGGTGTACGAGGTACTGAAGACCGACGGCACCATCATCAACATGGACAACCCGGCCAAGCTGCCGCCGGTGAACCATGTCGAGGAGATCCGCGAGCCGATCATCCGTGCCAACGTGCTCACCCCCGAGGAGTACATCGGCAACATCATCAAGCTGTGCGAAGAAAAGCGTGGCAGCCAGATCGGCATCAACTACCTGGGCAGCCAGGTGCAGATCAGCTATGAGCTGCCGATGGCCGAAGTGGTGCTGGACTTCTTCGACAAGCTGAAGTCGGTCAGCCGTGGCTATGCGTCGCTGGATTACCACTTCGTGCGCTTCGATGCCGGCCCGTTCGTGCGCGTGGACGTGCTGATCAACGGTGACAAGGTCGATGCGCTGTCGCTGATCGTGCACCGCAGTCACGCCGATCGCCGCGGCCGCGAGCTGTGCGACAAGATGAAGGACCTGATCCCGCGCCAGCAGTTCGACGTGGCCATCCAGGCTGCCGTCGGCTCGCAGATCATCGCCCGTACCACGGTCAAGGCCATGCGCAAGAACGTGCTGGCCAAGTGCTATGGTGGCGACGTTTCGCGCAAGAAGAAGCTTCTGGAAAAGCAGAAGGAAGGCAAGAAGCGCATGAAGCAGGTCGGCCGTGTGGAGATCCCGCAGGAAGCGTTCCTGGCCGTGCTGCAGATGGACAACAAGTAAGCCCGCACCGGCCCTGCGGGGCCGGTCGTCTGGTGACGTTGCAAAGGACCCTGAATGAAACTGTTTGAGATCCTCCTGGTCGTGCTGACCCTGTCCTCGGGCCTGATCCTGCTCGCGGACAAGCTGTACCTCGCCAAGCGCCGCGCCCAGCGCGCGGGCCTGCTCGATTCCGAGCCGGTGCTGGTGGACTACTCGCGTGCGTTCTTCCCGGTGCTGGCGATCGTGCTGATCGTGCGCAGCTTCATCGCCGAGCCGTACAAGATTCCGTCCAGCTCGATGATGCCGAACCTGCTGATCGGCGACTTCATCCTGGTCAACAAGTTCTCCTATGGCCTGCGCCTGCCGATCAGCAACACCAAGTTCGTGCCTGTCGGTGAACCGTCGCGCGGCGACGTGGTGGTGTTCCACTTCCCGGGCCACAGCGACCAGGATCCGGCCAAGGGCGAGAACTTCATCAAGCGCGTGATCGGTGTGCCGGGCGACACCGTGGTCTTCGAAGGCGACGGCGTGATCCTCAACGGTGAGCCGCTGAAGTACGACAACAAGGGCATCTACGCCGGCCACAAGGGCCAGGGCGAAGGCGCCAACCTGCTGGTCGAGCACCTGCCGGGCCGCACCCACACCGTGCTGGAGACCGACTATCCGCGCGGCCAGGGCCAGTGGACCGTGCCTGCCGGCAAGTATCTGGTGATGGGCGACAACCGCGACAACAGCGACGATGGTCGTTTCTGGGGCCTGCTGCCGGAAGAGAACCTGCGCGGCAAGGCATTCCTGATCTGGCTCAACTGCCAGGGCTGGTTCTGCAAGGATGGCTTCGAGCCGTCGCGGATCGGCTCGAGCATCAACTGATCGGGCATCAACTGAGTATTTTCACATCCAACGCGTATCTGGGGAGAACGCAATGAAGACGATGAACACGCAGCGTGGCATGACCCTGACCTCGTTCCTGGCGGTCCTGATCGTGGTTGGTTTCTTCCTCTACATCGGCATGAAGCTGTTCCCGATGTACCAGGAGTACTACGCGGTGCGCTCGGCGATGAAGAGCCTGGCCAACGAGCCGGGGGTGGGCAGCATGGAGCCGTCGCGGATCCAGGACCTGTTCTTCAAGCGCCTGTACATCAACTACTCGGACAACGTGAAGCCGGCCAACGTCAAGTTTGATCGTCGCGACAATGGCTGGACCCTCAAGGTCAACTACGAAGTGCGCCGGCCGCTGGTCGGCAACCTCGATGTGGTTGGCAAATTCGATTCTTCCCAGGACCTGACACGAAGCGGTGCCCAGTAAATTCATCCAACGTGGCGACCTGATCGGTCATGCCTTCAGCGACCCGGCCCTGCTCAAGCAGGCGCTGACGCATCGCAGTGCCGGTGCGCCGCACAACGAGCGCCTGGAGTTCCTCGGCGACAGCATCGTCAACATGATGGCGGCCGAGGCGTTGTACCGGCGCTGGCCCAAGGCTGACGAAGGCGCGATGACCCGTGCCCGTGCCGAGCTGGTGCGTGAAGGCGCGCTGGCGGTGATCGGGCGCACCCTGGAACTGGGCGAACGGCTGACCCTGGGCCCGGGCGAAATGAAGTCCGGCGGTCATCGTCGCGACTCGATCCTGGCCGATGCGGTGGAAGCCGTGGTGGCCGCGATCTACCTGGATGCCGGCTTCGAGGCCTGCCGGGCGGTGGTACTGCCCTGGTTCAGCGCTTCGATCGAGGCATTGCCGGCCTCCGGCCGGCCCGAGAAGGACCCCAAGACCCGCCTGCAGGAATGGCTGCAGGCCCGACAGAAGGCGTTGCCGCAGTATGAACTGGTGTCAGAATCCGGTGACGACCATGCCAAACACTTCCGGGTACGCTGCATCGTAGCCGACCCGGCCGCCAGCACCGAGGGCGAAGGCGCCTCGCGGCGGCTTGCCGAACAACAGGCGGCTGCGGCCGTCCTAGAACAACTGGATTCCAAGTGAGCGAACAAACTCCCCATCATTGCGGCAGCGTGGCCGTCATCGGCCGCCCGAACGTGGGCAAGTCGACCCTGACCAATGCCCTGGTCGGCGCCAAGGTCAGCATCGTATCCAACCGTCCGCAGACCACGCGCCATCGCCTGCTGGGCATCGCCACCTATCCGGAAGGCCAGCTGGTGCTGGTCGACACCCCCGGCCTGCACAAGGTGCAGAAGCGGGCGATGAACCGGGTGATGAACCGCGCCGCGCGCGGATCGCTGGAAGGCGTCGACGCCGGCCTGCTGGTGATCGAAGCGGGTCGTTGGGACGAAGAAGACAGCCTGGCGTTCAACGTGCTGCGTGACGCCGGCATCCCGGTGGTGCTGGTGGTCAACAAGATCGATCGACTGAAGGACAAGGGCGCGCTGCTGCCGTTCCTGCAGGAAGTCACCGCCGGCCGCGACTTCTCCTCCGTGCATCCGATCTCGGCGCAGAAGCGCAACGGTCTGGAAGCGCTGGTGCGCGACGTGCTGGCACTGCTGCCGGAAGCGCCGCCGATGTTCGGCGAAGACGAGATCACCGACCGCAGCCAGCGCTTCCTGGCCGGCGAACTGGTGCGTGAACAGCTGATGCGCCAGTTGGGCGAAGAGCTGCCGTATGCCACCACCGTGGAAATCGAACGCTTCACCGAAGATGGCAACCTGCTGCGCATCGGTGCGGTGATCTGGGTCGAGCGCGAGGGCCAGAAGGCTATCGTGATCGGCAAGGGTGGTACCCGCCTGAAGGAGATCGGGGCCAAGTCCCGCCTGCAGATGGAGCGTCTGTTCGGGGCCAAGGTGTTCCTGGAAACCTGGGTACGCGTGCGTGAAGGCTGGTCCGACGACGAGGCCGCACTGAAGGCCTTCGGTTACGAGTAACCCGGAACGGTCGCTTCGATGCTGATCGAGGACGACACCGGCTTCGTGCTGCATGCACGGGCCTACCGTGAGACCAGCCTGCTGGTCGAGGTATTGAGCGCGCAGCATGGCCGCATCGGCGTGCTCGCGCGCGGCGTGTCCACTGCCAAGGGCCAGGTGCTGCGCGCCGCCCTGCAGCCACTGCAGTGGATCCGCTTCAGCGCATTGCAGCGCGGTGAGCTGGCCCAGCTGCGTGGCGCCGAGGCGCTGGACGCGGCACCGCGTCTGGTTGGTCAGGCGATGCTGGCCGGCTTCTACCTGAGTGAACTGACCCTGCGCCTGGCCCCGCGCCAGGACCCGCTGCCGGAGCTGTACCTGGCCTACGGCGAAGCGCGTGCGCGACTGGGAGTGGGGGCGGGCCTGGCCTGGACCCTGCGCCGGTTCGAACGCGAGCTGCTGACCTCGCTGGGCCTGGGTTTTGAGCTGGACAGTGCCAGCGACGGTCAGCCGATCGACCCGGCCGCGCGCTACGAACTGGACCCACAGGAGGGCGCGCAGCGCCTGCTCAGCGAGCGCGCTGGCGAACGCCGCGCAGCCGCGACCGGCTCGGCGCTGCTGGCGCTGGCCGCCGATGAAGAGCCCGATGCCGCCGACCTGGCCAGCCTGCGCCTGCCGATGCGGCGGGTGCTGGCCCATCACCTCGGGCCACGAGGACTGAAGTCCTGGGAAATGCTCGAGCAGCTCGCTCCCAAGCGTTGAGGGGTGTTCGGCAGGGCTTGCAGCCCTGCACCTGCCGAATCAACGTCAACGGCAGAAGCTGGCTATCCGTGGGTAGGCGGGGTGGGTCCGGTTGCGGGGGCCGCTGCAAGTACGTCCATGTAAGCTCGGTCGCCGCATCCATGCGGCTCACGCCCCC